>NZ_JBIVMF010000019.1:0-164945 GCF_044752945.1 Streptomyces sp. NPDC088554
GGGAGATTATCTGGCCGCCACCAGGGACACCCACGAGGCCACCAGCGGGGAAGATCACTGGCCGCCCACGGGGAGCACTACGAGGCCGTTGACACCCGCGGCTGACCACACCGCCGCGTGGAGCGGGAAGCCTTCGGGAATGCGAGACCCGTAGGATCCGTTGGATGGGGTGAAAGTCGTTGATCCGGCCCCAGTAGGCAGTCTGCAGAGACGAGGAAGTAACCCGTGAGCGACGTCCGTAATGTGATCATCATCGGCTCCGGGCCCGCCGGCTACACAGCCGCGCTGTACACCGCGCGCGCATCGCTCAAGCCGCTGGTCTTCGAAGGCGCCGTCACCGCGGGCGGCGCTCTGATGAACACCAGCGATGTGGAGAACTTCCCGGGTTTCCGCGACGGCATCATGGGTCCGGACCTGATGGACAACATGCGGGCCCAGGCGGAGCGCTTCGGCGCCGAGCTGGTGCCGGACGATGTCATCGCCGTTGACCTCACCGGCGACATCAAGACGGTCACCGACACCGCCGGTACCGTGCACCGGGCCAAGGCCGTGATCGTCACGACAGGCTCCCAGCACCGCAAGCTCGGCCTCGCCAACGAGGACGCGCTCTCCGGACGAGGCGTCTCCTGGTGTGCCACCTGTGACGGCTTCTTCTTCAAGGACCAGGACATCGCCGTGGTCGGCGGCGGCGACACCGCGATGGAGGAAGCCACTTTCCTTTCGCGCTTCGCCAAGTCCGTCACCATCGTCCACCGCCGCGACACCCTGCGCGCCTCGAAGGCCATGCAGGACCGCGCCTTCGCCGACCCGAAGATCAAGTTCGCCTGGGACAGCGATGTCGCGGAGATCCACGGCGAGCAGAAGCTCTCCGGTCTGACGCTGCGCAACACCAAGACCGGCGAGACCTCCGAGCTCCCCGTCACCGGCCTGTTCATCGCGGTGGGCCACGACCCGCGGACCGAGCTGTTCAAGGGACAGCTCGATCTGGACAGCGAGGGCTACCTCACCGTGGACGCCCCCTCGACGCGTACCAACCTGTCCGGTGTCTTCGGCGCCGGCGATGTCGTCGACCACACCTATCGCCAGGCGATCACCGCTGCGGGCACCGGATGCTCCGCCGCTCTCGACGCCGAGCGCTTCCTCGCCGCGCTGAGCGACAGCGAGAACGCCGCCGAACCGGAGAAGACCGCCGCCGTCTGATCCAGTCGTACCGAACCGCACCCCACGAACCTAAGGAGGCCGCCGTGGCCGGCGACCTGAAGCACGTAACCGACGACACGTTCGACGAGGATGTCCTCAAGAGCGACAAGCCCGTACTGGTGGACTTCTGGGCCGCCTGGTGCGGACCGTGCCGTCAGATCGCGCCGTCGCTGGAGGCCATCGCGGCCGAGCACGGCGACAAGATCACGATCGTCAAGCTCAACATCGACGAGAACCCGGCCACCGCGGCCAAGTACGGCGTCATGTCCATCCCGACACTGAACGTCTACCAGAACGGCGAGGTCGCCAAGACGATCGTCGGCGCCAAGCCCAAGGCCGCGCTCGTGCGTGACCTGGCGGACTACATCGGCGAGGCCGCGCCCAAGGCCTGACTCTCGATGTTTCACGTGAAACGGGTCTGTTCCCCTCGGGAAACAGACCCGTTTCTCTGTTCCCCGCCACCGGCTCTCCGTCTCAGAGCGGCCGCAACACCGGCTCCTTCTTCACCGCCCCCAGAAGCCGGTCCAGAGCCAGCTCCACATTCTCCTTCCAGGAGAGCGCGGTCCGCAGCTCCAGTCGCAGCCGCGGATAGCGAGGATGGGGACGTACGATCTTGAAGCCCACCGCCAGCAGATGGTCCGCCGGCAGCACACAGGCCGGCTCCCTCCAGCGCGCGTCGCCAAAGGCCTCGATGGCCCTGACATCCCGGCGCAGCAGATCCTTGGCCACGGTCTGCACCATCACCCGGCCAAGCCCCTGCCCCTGATAGCCCGGCGTGATCCAGCCGGTCATCAGCTGCACCGCGTCGGCGGAGACCGGGCTCGTCGGAAACGCCGTGGAGCGCGGCACATACGCCGGGGGCGCGTACAGAACGAAGCCGACCGGCACATCGTCGATATAGACGACACGGCCGCAGGAGCCCCACTCCAGCAGCACGGCCGAGATCCAGGACTTCTTCTCCCGCTCGGACCGGCCGGCTTTCAGCGCGGCTTCTCCGCTGACCGGGTCGAGCTCCCAGAAGACACACGTGCGGCAGCGCTTGGGGAGATCCGGAAGGTTGTCCAGCGTGAGCGGTACGAGCCGACGCCCCATAGAGGCTGTTCCCCATTCCCTTCGCCTGCCGCGCCACGGGCGGCGGTCAGCGCGCCCCGTTCCCGGAGCAGGCCGCCGACGAAGCCACCGAGTACTCCCAGGCCCAGTCCGGCCGACATCAGCCGACTGCGGCTCACCGATCGCATGGCTCCCGACCTCCTTCTGAGACAAACCAAGGTGGATGCGCCATACCAGAACGCATCGTATCCACCCAGAGGTTCCCGGCATACAGAGGGACAGCAAAGGGCGGGCCGTGTTCCGGTAAGCAAGGAACACGGCCCGCCCTGGGCAGTTGAGAGAGCCTCAGCTCTTCTTGGTCTCCCCGGAGTTCTCGGCTTTCTCGACGGAACCCGAATCCAGAACCCGTCCCTCGCCCGGAGCGAGAGCACCGAGGATCCGGTCCAGATCGTCCATCGAAGCGAACTCGACGACGATCTTTCCCTTCTTCTGCCCCAGATCGACCTTCACCCGGGTCTCGAAACGGTCCGAGAGACGCGACGCCAGATCTGTCAGCGCCGGTGCGAGCCGGGCGCCCGCGCGCGGGCCCTTCGGCTTGACCGTGCTCTGCGGCCGCGACCCCATGAGGGTCACAATCTCCTCGACGGCCCGCACCGACAGCCCTTCGGCCACGATGCGATGCGCCAGCCGGTCCTGCTCCTCGGAACCTTCCACCGAGAGAAGTGCCCGCGCATGACCGGCCGACAGCACCCCGGCCGCGACCCTGCGCTGGACGGGAGGAGAGAGCCTCAGCAGCCGCAGCGTGTTGGAGACCTGCGGACGTGACCGCCCGATCCGGTCGGCCAACTGGTCATGCGTGCATTTGAAATCCTTGAGCAACTGGTCGTAGGCCGCGGCCTCTTCCAGCGGGTTCAACTGGGCGCGGTGCAGATTCTCCAGCAGCGCGTCGAGCAACAGCTTCTCGTCGTCCGTGGCACGGACGATCGCCGGAATACGCTCCAGCCCTGCTTCCCTGCACGCCCGCCAGCGCCGCTCACCCATGATGAGCTCATAGCGCTCCGCCCCCACCTGTCGTACGACGACAGGCTGAAGAAGGCCCACCTCCTGGATGGAGGTGATCAGTTCGGCGAGTGCGTCCTCGTCGAACACCTCACGCGGCTGCCGCGGATTCGGTGTGATCAAGCCGATCGGCACTTCCGCGAAGTACGCCCCCGCCATCGGCTCGGGCGCGCTCTCACGCTCCGGCATGACCGACTCTGCCTCCGGCGCCACGGCTGCCTGCGGCAGCGAGGTCACCTTCGCGGTGGCCACCCCCCGTTCCGCGGTCAGCACCGGCACCGCTCCCGGAGAGGCGGAAGCCGCTTCGGGGGAGGTCACCTGCTTCTCCTGCGGAGCGGCAGGGATCAGAGCACCGAGCCCACGCCCCAATCCTCTACGTCGCTCGCTCACTGGATCCCCTCCGACATACTCTGCTGACTGTTCTGGCTGCCCACCTGTGCATGCTGGGCGTCGTAATGCACCCCGACCCCCCGTAGCGCGATCTCACGGGCGGCTTCGAGATATGAGAGGGATCCGCTGGATCCCGGATCGTAGGTCAGCACCGTCTGGCCATAGCTCGGCGCTTCCGAGATACGTACGGATCTCGGAATGCTTGTCCTCAGCACCTCCTTGCCGAAGTGGCTGCGCACCTCGTCCGCCACCTGCGAGGCGAGTCGGGTCCTGCCGTCGTACATGGTGAGCAGGATCGTCGATACATGCAGCGTGGGGTTGAGGTGGCCCCGGACGAGATCGACGTTCCGCAGTAGCTGTCCCAGTCCTTCGAGCGCGTAGTACTCGCACTGGATGGGGATCAGCACCTCCGCTCCGGCGACCATCGCATTGACGGTCAGCAGACCGAGCGAGGGCGGGCAGTCGATGAGGATGTAGTCCAACGGCTGCTCGTACGCCTCGATCGCCCGCTGCAGTCTGCTCTCCCGTGCCACCAGCGACACCAACTCGATCTCCGCACCGGCGAGATCGATGGTGGCCGGGGCACAGAAGAGACCTTCGACGTCCACGACAGGCTGAACCACTTCGGAGAGCGGTTTGCTGTCCACCAGGACGTCATAGATCGAAGGGACTTCGGCATGATGGTCGATCCCGAGCGCCGTGGAGGCATTGCCCTGGGGATCGAGGTCGACCACCAGCACACGCGCGCCATGCAGCGCGAGCGAAGCGGCGAGGTTGACCGTGGTAGTGGTCTTCCCTACGCCGCCCTTCTGGTTGGCAACGACGATGACACGCGTCTGCTCGGGGCGGGGCATCCCCTCACCGGCGCGCCCCAGCGCCTCCATCGTCAGCTGGGCAGCGTGGCCGATGGGGATGTCGTCCATCGGGGGCGGTGTTTCACGTGAAACATCCTCCCCCACCGACTCGGTACGGGGACCGGGGACCGGATCGGTCATCGGTCCCGCAATGTTGGCGTCGGACCGCAAGGATTCACTCTCCTCGACTTCAGACTCGCAATGGACAGAGCCTGCCATGCTTTCGGGGTCGTGAACCAGCGAGGTCCTCGGTTCTGTGGAGGAATCCACCTTTGTGGACAACCTCGTCCCTCTTGCGAGGGACTTCCGGCCGCGCGGTGTGGAAGCCGCGCGGCCACGGCTGATGATTCCCTGCAGCAGTGAGCGACGTTTCACGTGAAACACGATGCACTCGCCGCAGAGCTAGGCCGTCACGACACTCCGCAGTGCATAGGTATGGCAGCTTGTATGGAGCATCACGGATATCAGTACGGACTGTACGGCTCAGCGGCGGCGCCGCGCGCGGCCGACCTGGGCGGCCTTGGCACGCTTCGTCGCGAACCGCACACCGCCGGGGCTCTCGCCGACCTCGACCCGCACCACGGTGGCCAGGGGATCCACGATGCCCTCCCCTACCTGGAGCACCGAAGTCTCCACCACACCGAGCTTGCCCAGTGCCGCACGAGCGCCCTTGATCTCCGCCTCCGCCGTGTCGCCCTTGAGCGCCAGCATCTCGCCATACGGACGCAGCAACGGAACGCCCCAGCCGGCCAGCCGGTCCAGGGGAGCCACCGCGCGCGCCGTGACCACATGCACTGGCTGAAGGGTGCCCAGGACCTCTTCCGCCCGGCCGCGTACGACTGTCACATGGTCCAGCCCCAGCAGCTCGACCACTTCCTGGAGGAAGTTCGTCCGCCGCAGCAGCGGCTCCAGGAGCGTGATCTTCAGATCGGGCCGTACCAGCGCCAGCGGGATCCCGGGGAGCCCCGCGCCCGAGCCGACATCGCAGACCGTCACGCCCTCGGGTACGACCTCCGAGAGCACCGCACAGTTCAGCAGGTGTCGTTCCCAGAGCCGCGGTACCTCGCGCGGCCCGATCAGCCCGCGCCTGACCCCCGCGTCCGCCAGCAGTTCCGCGTAGCGGACAGCCTCGGGAAAGAACTCACCGAATACAGTGCGCGCCTCTTCCGGTGCGGGGGGAAGCTCTGTTGCTGCCTCCGTCACGGGAACCGTCCTTCCTTACCGGCCACCGGCCGGTGGCTGACTATCAGGCTGACAAAGAGCGGCCCCGTCTGTGCGACAGACGGGGCCGAGAATGATGGACCACTCAGGCAGGGAGCACCACGACGAAGCGCTGCGGCTCCTCGCCCTCGGACTCACTGCGCAGACCCGCGGCCGCGACCGCGTCGTGGACGACCTTCCGCTCGAAGGGCGTCATCGGGTTCAGCTTCACCGGCTCGCCGGTGCTCTTGACCTCATCCGCGGCCTTGGCACCCAGCTCGGCCAGCTCGGTGCGCTTCTTGGCCCGGAACCCGGCGATGTCCAGCATCAGCCGGCTGCGGTCCCCGGTCTCACGGTGCACGGCGAGCCTCGTCAGCTCCTGAAGCGCCTCCAGCACCTCGCCGTCCCGTCCCACCAGCTTCTGGAGATCCCGGCCGGCCGAATCACTGATGATCGAAACCGCAGCCCGGTCGGCTTCGACGTCCATGTCGATATCGCCGTCGAGATCAGCGATATCGAGCAGACCTTCGAGGTAATCGGCGGCGATCTCGCCCTCCTGCTCCAGGCGGGTCAGGGTGTCGCCCCCTTCGGCGGCGGGCTCGGCGGCAGACTCGACGGCGGAGATGGTGCCTTCCGTCACGGATGGACTCCTTCTTACTTCTTGGACGGGTGCTTGGGCCGCTGCTGGCCCTTGCGCTGCCCCGACTTGGCTTGGCGGGCGGAACCGGCGGCGGACTTGCCCGACGGCTTGGGCGTGGTGTCCTGCGGCTCGTCCTTCTTCTGCAACGAGGTCTTCGCCGGTTCATCGGCGGCCTCGGAGTCCTTGCCGTCGTCCGGCTTGTCCGTGCCCTGGGCGGCGGCCTGCCGCTGCGCCTTCGTCAGACGCTTCGGCTGCTGCCGCCTCGCCGCGTTGCTCGCCTCGGCCTCGGCGGTCGCGGGGTCGCTCTTGAGGACCGTGCCGTCGGTCTGGGGCACCAGGCCCGCCTTGGCCAGCCCCATGACGAACTTGCGCTCGTTGTCATTGCGGTCCGGGCCCTTGGACACGATCGTCTGGACGATGGAGCGCTTGCGGCGGGACCCCACCTCGCTGTGCGAGGTGATGTTCTTCAACAGCCGCTGGAGGTACTGGTCCTGCGCCTTGCTGCCCGGCGTCGGGTTCTGGTTGATCACGTACATCTGCTGACCCATGGTCCACACGTTGGTGGTAAGCCAGTAGACGAGCACACCGACGGGGAAGTTGATGCCCGTGACGGCGAAGATCAGCGGGAAGATGTACATCAGCATCTTCTGCTGCTGCATGTACGGCGTCTTGACCGTCAGGTCGACGTTCTTCGTCATCAGCTGGCGCTGCGTGTAGAACTGCGACGCCGACATCAGGATGATCATGATCGCGGTGATGATCCGCACATCGGTCACCGTGGCGTGCAGGGACGCGACCTTCGCACTGCCGTCGGTGAACTTGGCCGCCAGGGGAGCACCGAAGATGTGCGCCTGCCGCGCGCTGTCGAGCAGCCCCTGGTTGATGACGCCGATGGTGTTGCCGCTCGCGATGCTGGAGAGCACGTGGTAGAGGGCGAAGAAGAACGGCGACTGCGCCAGGATGGGAAGGCACGAGGAGAGCGGGTTGGTACCCGTGTCCTTGTACAGCTTCATCATCTCTTCGGACTGACGCTGCTTGTCGTTCTTGTAGCGCTCCTGGATCGCCTTCATCTTCGGCTGGAGCACCTGCATGTTCCGGGTCGACTTGATCTGCTTCACGAAGAGCGGGATCAGGCAGATCCGGATCAGCACCACCAGGGACACGATGGACAGCCCCCAGGCCCAGCCCGTGTCGGGACCGAAAATCATCCCGTACAGCGAGTGGAACTGGACGATGATCCATGAAACAGGTGTGGTGATAAAACTGAACAGACTGGCAATCGTGTCCACTAATCAGGCTCCTTGAGCTTTGGGCGAGGTCTCTGCGGCCGGACTGGGGGTGTCGGGGGCTGATCCCCCTGAAGGCACGCCAGCGGCGGAGTGCCCGCCCTTACTGCCGCGCCACGCATCGCGCAGCAGTTCGTGCCAGCGCGGGCGGCGGCGCGGTGGGACATGGTCCACACCTCCCGGCGACCACGGATTGCACCGCAGAATGCGCCAGGCGGTCAGCGCCGTGCCCTTCACCGCGCCGTGCCGGTCGATGGCGGTGTAGCCGTAGTGCGAACACGACGGGTAGTACCGGCAGACAGGCCCGAGAAGCGGGCTGATCGTCCACTGGTACAGCTTGATCAGAGCCAGCAGCGGGTACTTCATCGCGCGCCCCCTCCCAGCAGCCGCCGAAGAGCGGCGTCCAGGTCTCGGGCCAGCTGTGCATGGTCGGCGTCACCCGCTCCGGGCAGCGCCCGTACGACAACCAGGCTACCGGGGGGCAGCTCGGAGAGCCGGTCGCGCATCAGATGGCGAAGCCTCCGCTTCACCCGGTTGCGTACGACTGATCCACCCACGGCCTTGCTTACGACGAAACCCGCACACGTCGGGGAAGCGCTCTCCCCAGGCGCGTGCGGGTCCGTTGAACCGCTGCGTAGATGAACGACGAGAAGCGGGCGACCAGCCCGGCGTCCTCGGCGTACCGCGGTCGCGAAATCTTCGCGCCGCCTCAGCCGATTCTCGGTAGGCAGCACGTCACGACCTGTTGACTATCAGGCGATCAGGCCGACAGACGGGCGCGACCCTTGCCACGGCGGGTAGCCAGGATGGCGCGGCCGGCGCGGGTACGCATGCGCAGACGGAACCCGTGGGTCTTGGCACGACGACGGTTGTTCGGCTGGAAGGTGCGCTTGCTCACTAGGGGGCTCCAGAAAATGATGTGTGGATGGCGGGACATCGCCTGGCTGTCACCGTGCGCCCACGAGAAGCTCGCGATTACGCCCTAGTGCACCGCTTCACAACCACAGATCGTGATCTTTGCCCATCGGAGGCAGGCGGCAGCAGCCATCGACAACTCGACCTGGTCACGGTACGCGCGGCTACGCCATCCGGTCAAACCAGCTCGGTGCCGACCCCCATTGTGCACAGGCTGTGGACAACAACTTGAACGCGACGGGTCGGCCTGACTACCTTGGCGGGACCTCCGGCTTCTTTTCCTGCCGGTCTTCCCACCCCGTCCCGAGAACCACACATTCGTGGGACCTGCGAGAGAGCGTGCCCCTGTGGCTGATGTACCTGCCGATCTTGCCGCAGTGTGGCCACGAGTGCTGGAGCAACTCCTCAGGGAGGGCCAGCAGGGCGTCGAGCCCAAGGACAAGCAGTGGATCGAACGCTGCCAGCCTCTCGCCCTCGTCGCCGACACCGCGCTGCTCGCCGTCCCCAACGAATGGGGAAAGCGCGTGCTCGAAGGCCGCCTGGCCCCGCTCATCAGCGAAACGCTCAGCCATGAGTGCGGCCGGCCCATCCGGATCGCCATCACCGTCGACGACTCGGCCGGGGACCCCACCCCGCCGGCCCCGCCCGTACCACCGCAACACCGTTACCAGGGCCCGTCCCACGACGAACAGCGGCAGAACGACGCGTACGACGGATACGGGCACCGGCCGTCGGACGACGGGATGCCCTCGGTACGCCCCGCCTACCCGGACTACCAGCAGCAGCGTCCGGACCCCGGCGCCTGGCCGCGTACCCAGGAGGACCTGTCCTGGCAGCAGCCGCGGCTCGGCGGTTACCAGGACCGCGATCCGTATGCCACCGCCCGCCCCCAGCAGCCGCAGCACGACTACCGGCAGCCGCAGGGACCCGACCGGTCGTCGTACGAGCAGCACGACCTCCAGGAGCCGCCCGCACCCCGGCACGGCGGCGGGCAGAGCGTCGGCCGCGCGCGCGGCGGCGCTCCCGGCCCCCTGGGCGCCCAGCCCGTGCCCGCGGCGGGCCCCGGCGAGCCGCAGGCACGGCTCAACCCCAAGTACCTCTTCGACACCTTTGTGATCGGCGCCTCCAACCGCTTCGCGCACGCGGCGGCGGTGGCGGTCGCCGAGGCACCGGCGAAGGCGTACAACCCGCTCTTCATCTACGGGGAGTCCGGGCTCGGAAAAACGCATCTGCTGCACGCCATCGGGCACTACGCGCGCAGCCTCTACCCCGGCACCCGGGTGCGGTACGTCAGCTCCGAGGAGTTCACCAACGAGTTCATCAACTCGATCCGGGACGGCAAGGGCGACACCTTCCGCAAGCGGTACCGCGATGTCGACATCCTGCTGGTCGACGACATCCAGTTCCTGGCGAGCAAGGAGTCGACGCAGGAGGAGTTCTTCCACACGTTCAATACGCTCCACAACGCGAACAAGCAGATCGTCCTCTCCTCCGACCGGCCGCCCAAGCAGCTGATCACCCTGGAGGACCGGCTGCGCAACCGCTTCGAGTGGGGGCTGACCACCGACGTACAGCCGCCCGAGCTGGAGACCCGGATCGCGATCCTGCGCAAGAAGGCCGTGCAGGAGCAGCTGAACGCGCCGCCCGAGGTGCTGGAGTTCATCGCCTCCCGTATCTCGCGCAACATCCGCGAGCTGGAGGGGGCGCTGATCCGGGTGACGGCGTTCGCCTCGCTCAACCGGCAGCCCGTGGACCTCGGGCTCACCGAGATCGTGCTGAAGGACCTGATCCCCGGCGGCGAGGACAGCGCCCCGGAGATCACCGCGAGCGCCATCATGGCGGCCACCGCCGCCTACTTCGGGCTGACCGTGGAGGACCTCTGCGGCTCCTCACGGAGCCGGGTGCTGGTCACGGCGCGGCAGATCGCGATGTACCTCTGCCGTGAGCTGACCGATCTCTCGCTGCCGAAGATCGGTGCGCAGTTCGGTGGCCGCGACCATACGACCGTGATGCACGCGGACCGGAAGATCCGCGCGCTGATGGCCGAGCGGCGCTCCATCTACAACCAGGTCACGGAGCTGACCAACCGCATCAAGAACGGCTGACAGAAGAGGTCTGCGGGTGCCGCCCGCAGACCCGTGGAACGAGCGCCCAGGGCGCTCCGGGACCGTCCCAGACGGTCCCGGAGCGCCCTTTGTCGTGTCGGGGAGGGTGCGAATCCAGGTCGGAGCCGCGGCGGCCCCGGTCGGCGCTGTTCGAATACGGGCCGCCGGAGCGCACTTCTCCACAGATCGGGGAGGAATCTTCCGTCCACAGCCTGGGGACCCGTAAGTTGTTCAGATCTTGTCCACAGGCAGCACCGGCCCCAGCCCATCTCGGCAGGTCAAGGACCTGTGGAATTGTGGCCAAACGTTTTCCACAGGCTGTGGATGATTTTTTCCTCCACAGGGCGCCGCCCCCACTGTCCACCGGCGGCCCACAGGCCAGGAGCCACTACCCACAACTTCTCCACAGCGCTGTCCACTGTTCGGCAACGAAACACCCTCGATCGCTGAGTCGAGTGAAAGGCATCACACCGAGGGGCTGGATTGGGCTGTGGGGAACTTGGGTAAAGCTGGGGACGCAGCTGGGGAGAAGTAGGGGTGTCCTGTGTATCGGGTGTGCACAACTTTCGCCCGTCCACAGAAACACCGAGTTGTCCACGGGTCCCGCCCACAGGGTCGGTGGACAAAAAACCGGGTCTGACCTGCTCCGATGACGTTATCCACGGTTTCCACAGGCCCTACTACTACTACCACCCATAGATAGCGAGAGATCTGCTTGGAAGCAGGGCCTGTGCACAACTTGGGCCCGGAGCCGCCACGCCCGCTCGCCACGACTTGACCCACGACAGCAGCGACTGTCAGCGCCGTACGTCAGACTGGTCCCCGGCATCACAGCCGACGACGTAAGGCCAGCAGGGCGAGTCAGCAACAAGCAGGAGGCGGTTCCGGTGAAGATCCGGGTGGAGCGCGATGTACTCGCTGAGGCGGTGGCCTGGGTGGCCCGCAGCCTCCCGGCACGACCGCCGGCGCCCGTGCTCGCCGGGCTTCTGCTGAAGGCCGAGGACGGCGCTCTCAGCTTCTCCAGCTTCGACTACGAGGTCTCGGCACGGGTCTCGGTGGACGCGGAGGTCGAGGAGGACGGGACCGTTCTCGTCTCCGGCCGGCTGCTCGCCGACATCTGCCGGGCGCTGCCGAACCGGCCGGTGGAGATTTCCACAGACGGTGTACGGGCGACCGTGCTCTGCGGCTCCTCGCGGTTCACACTCCACACCCTTCCTGTGGAGGAGTACCCCGCGCTGCCGCAGATGCCGACGGCGACCGGCACCGTCCCCGGTGAGGTCTTCGCCTCGGCCGCCGCCCAGGTGGCCATCGCCGCGGGCCGCGACGACACGCTGCCGGTGCTCACCGGCGTACGGATCGAGATCGAGGGCGACACGGTCACCCTGGCCTCGACCGACCGCTACCGCTTCGCGGTCCGTGAGTTCCTCTGGAAGCCCGAGGTCGCGGACGTCTCCGCGGTCGCGCTGGTGCCCGCCAAGACGCTGCTGGACACCGCCAAGGCGCTCACCAGCGGTGACACGGTCACGCTGGCGCTCTCCGGGTCGGGTGCGGGCGAGGGTCTGATCGGTTTCGAGGGTGCCGGGCGGCGTACGACCACCCGGTTGCTCGAAGGTGACCTGCCGAAGTACCGGACGCTCTTCCCCACCGAGTTCAACTCGGTCGCGGTGATCGAGACCGCCCCGTTCGTCGAGGCCGTCAAGCGCGTGTCGCTGGTCGCCGAGCGGAACACCCCCGTACGGCTCAGCTTCGAGCAGGGCGTCCTGATCCTCGAAGCGGGCTCCAGCGACGACGCACAGGCTGTGGAGCGGGTCGACGCCCAGCTGGAGGGCGACGACATCTCCATCGCCTTCAACCCGACCTTCCTGCTGGACGGTCTGAGCGCGATCGACTCCCCGGTGGCCCAGCTGTCCTTCACGACCTCCACGAAGCCCGCGCTGCTGAGCGGCCGGGCGGATGTCAAGGCCGAGGCGGACGAGGCGTACAAGTACCTGATCATGCCGGTACGCCTGAGCGGCTGACCCCACAGGTGAGTACCCAGGTCCGGGCGTAGGCTCGGACCTGGGTACGAATCGCCTCAACGCTTAAGGAACACCTGATGGAGCTCGGTCTCGTCGGTCTCGGCAAGATGGGCGGCAATATGCGTGAGCGCATCCGCCGCGCAGGCCACACGGTCATCGGATACGACCGCAACCCGGATCTGGCCGATGTGCACAGCCTTCAGGAACTGGTGGGCAGGCTCAAGGGCCCGCGGGTCGTGTGGGTGATGGTCCCGGCGGGCGCCGCCACCCAGGCCACCATCGACGAGCTGGCGGCGCTGCTGTCCCCTGGCGATGTCGTGGTCGACGGCGGGAACTCCCGCTGGACCGACGACGAGAAGCACGCCGTGGAGCTGGGCATCAAGGGCATCGGCTTCGTCGACTGCGGTGTCTCCGGTGGCGTCTGGGGCCTCGACAACGGATACGCGCTGATGTACGGCGGCGACGCGGGGAACGTGGCCAAGGTCGCCCCGATCTTCGACGCGCTGAAGCCCGAGGGCGACTTCGGTTCCGTACACGCGGGCAAGGTCGGCGCCGGGCACTTCGCCAAGATGGTCCACAACGGCATCGAGTACGCCATGATGCAGGCCTACGCCGAGGGCTGGGAGCTGCTGGAGAAGGTCGACTCGGTCACTGATGTCCGTGAGGTCTTCCGCTCCTGGCAGGAGGGCACGGTCATCCGTTCCTGGCTGCTGGACCTGGCGGTCAACGCGCTGGACAAGGACGAGCACCTGGAGCAGCTGCGCGGCTTCGCGCAGGACTCCGGCGAGGGCCGGTGGACCGTCGAGGCGGCGATCGACCACGCGGTCCCGCTGCCCGCGATCACCGCCTCGCTGTTCGCGCGGTTCGCCTCGCGGCAGGAGGACTCGCCGCAGATGAAGATGGTCGCGGCGCTGCGCAATCAGTTCGGCGGCCACTCGGTCGAGTCGACCGACACGAAGTAGAGCACCGAGCCGGGAGAGGCCCGCGTACACCCATGCACGTCACGCATCTGTCGCTGGCCGACTTCCGGTCGTACGCCCGGATCGAGGTGCCGCTCGATCCGGGCGTCACCGTGTTCGTGGGGTCGAACGGGCAGGGGAAGACCAATCTGGTCGAGGCGGTCGGCTATCTGGCCACGCTCGGCAGCCACCGGGTCTCCTCGGACGCGCCGCTGGTGCGGATGGGCGCCGAGCGCGCGGTGATCCGGGCGGCGGTGACACAGGGCGAGCGGTCGCAGCTGGTGGAGCTGGAGCTGAACCCCGGCCGGGCGAACCGGGCCAGGATCAACCGGTCGTCGCAGGTCAGGCCGCGTGACGTGCTGGGCATCGTACGGACCGTACTGTTCGCGCCGGAGGATCTGGCGCTGGTGAAGGGCGATCCGGGCGAGCGCCGCCGGTTCCTCGACGAGCTGATCACCGCGCGCTCGCCCCGGATGGCGGGGGTGCGGTCGGACTACGACCGGGTGCTCCGCCAGCGCAACACGCTGCTGAAGTCGGCGGCGATGGCGCGACGGCACGGCGGGCGTGGCATGGACCTGTCGACGCTGGACGTGTGGGACCAGCATCTGGCGCGGGTGGGGGCGGAGCTGCTGGCGCAGCGCGCCGATCTGATCGCCACCCTCCAGCCGCTGACGGACAAGGCGTACGAGCAGCTCGCGCCCGGGGGCGGCCCGGTGACGCTGGAGTACCGTTCCTCCGCCGTCGGTCCGGAGGCCGAGGACAGCCCCGAGGCCCCGCCCGGCGCGTCCGCGCGCGACGAACTGTACGGGCGTCTGATGGCGGCGCTCGCCGGAGTGCGCAAGCAGGAGATCGAGCGGGGCGTGACGCTGGTCGGCCCGCACCGGGACGATCTGGTGCTGAAGCTGGGCAGGCTGCCCGCGAAGGGGTACGCGAGCCACGGCGAGTCCTGGTCGTACGCGCTGGCGCTGCGGCTGGCCTCGTACGACCTGCTGCGCGCCGAGGGCAACGAGCCGGTGCTGGTGCTGGACGACGTGTTCGCGGAGCTGGACGCGCGGCGCCGGGAGCGGCTGGCGGAGCTGGTGGCCCCGGGCGAGCAGGTGCTGGTGACGGCCGCGGTCGGCGAGGACGTGCCGGGCGTGCTGGCGGGGGCGCGGTTCCTGGTGGCCGACGGGGCGGTGGAGCGCGTATGAGCGGCGAGGCAACGCTGCCGGAGCCGGCGCGGGGGCCGTCCGCTGTCCCGGTCCCCGAATCGTCGGGGGTGGACCTGGCCCGGGTCGCGCTGCGTGCCGCGAAGGAGCAGGCGCGGGCGCGGGGCGCCGCCGTACAGCAGAAGAAGCAGGCCAGGCGGGGTGGCGGGCTGCGGTCGGGCGCGGGCGCGGACGGGCGGGACCCGTTGCCGCTGGGCGCGGCGATCAACCGGCTGATCGCGGAGCGGGGCTGGGAGACGCCCGCCGCGGTGGGCGGGGTGATGGGCCGGTGGCCGCAGATCGTCGGCGAGGACGTGGCGAACCACTGCGTACCGCAGCGTTACGACGACGCCCAGGACGAGCGGGTCCTGACGGTGCGGTGCGATTCGACGGCGTGGGCGACGCAGCTGCGGCTGCTGGCGCCCCGGCTGGTGGCCCGGCTGAACGAGGACCTGGGCCACGGCACCGTACGGATGATCAAGGTGCTGGGGCCCGGCGGGCCGCCCCAGCGGTCGGGTCGGCTGCGGGCGCCGGGCAGCCGGGGGGCCGGCGACACCTACGGCTGAGCGGGCCGTGACGGCTGCCCGCGCGGGCAGCGCTGCCCGGTTCCCGGGTCCGCGCGGCCCCGGGAACATCTCAGGTCGCGGTCGTGGCGGGGCGTGCCGTGATCCGCGGGGTGTGCCGTGGGAGTGAGGCGTCCCTCACCGTAGTGGGAGGTTGACAGTCGGAAGCGCTCAATGCCGGTGTGAGCCTCTTGGAGCCCCTTCCCGAATATGGGGAGTCGGTAGGCGCTCATTCAGGGCGGCACATGCGGACTCAGGTACCGGCAAACCCCCATTCGGGTCGGCGCTACCGGTAGACTGATGGCAATTCCCGCGTGCTTGTGGGAACAGTCAACAGATGCTGACACCAGCCGAACGACGCAGCCGCTCCCGTCTTGCTCGGAGAACGGCCTGTGCTGTGCCAGAAAGGGCGCTTCGTGGCCGATTCCGGCAACCCCAATGAGAAGACTCCGTCCACCGGCATCGGAGAGCACGGCGAGGTCACCGCCTCGTACGACGCCAGTGCCATCACCGTGCTCGAAGGCCTGGACGCGGTCCGCAAGCGGCCCGGTATGTACATCGGCTCGACCGGTGAGCGTGGGCTGCATCACTTGGTGTACGAGGTCGTCGACAACTCCGTCGACGAGGCCCTGGCAGGGCACGCGGACACCATCGACGTCACGATCCTCGCGGACGGCGGGGTGCGCGTCGTCGACAACGGCCGCGGTATCCCGGTGGACATCGTTCCGTCCGAGGGCAAGCCGGCCCTGGAGGTCGTGCTCACGGTGCTGCACGCGGGCGGCAAGTTCGGCGGCGGCGGCTACGCCGTCTCCGGCGGTCTGCACGGCGTCGGCGTCTCGGTCGTCAACGCCCTGTCGTCGAAGGTCGCGGTCGAGGTCAAGCGTGACGGCTACCGCTGGACGCAGGACTACAAGCTCGGTGTCCCCACCGCGCCGCTGGACCGTAACGAGGAGACGTCCGACTCCGGTACGACGGTCACGTTCTGGGCCGACCCGGACATCTTCGAGACGACGGAGTACTCCTTCGAGACGCTGTCGCGGCGCTTCCAGGAGATGGCCTTCCTCAACAAGGGCCTGACCCTGACGCTGACCGACGAGCGCGAGTCGGCGAAGGCCGTCGTCGGCGCCGACATCGCGGGTTCGGACGCCCCCGAGGGCGCGAACGAGGAGCCCGTCCGTACGGTCACGTACTTCTACGAGGGCGGCATCGTCGACTTCGTGAAGTACCTGAACTCGCGCAAGGGCGAGCTGATCCATCCGACGGTCATCGACATCGAGGCCGAGGACAAGGAGCGGCTGCTCTCCGTCGAGATCGCGATGCAGTGGAACGCGCAGTACAGCGAGGGCGTGTACTCGTTCGCGAACACGATCCACACGCATGAGGGCGGTACGCACGAGGAGGGCTTCCGCGCGGCGATGACCGGTCTGGTCAACCGCTACGCGCGCGAGAAGAAGTTCCTGCGCGAGAAGGACGACAACCTCGCGGGCGAGGACATCCGCGAGGGTCTGACGGCGATCATCTCGGTGAAGCTGGGCGAGCCGCAGTTCGAGGGCCAGACGAAGACGAAGCTCGGCAACACCGAGGCGAAGACCTTCGTGCAGAAGATCGTCCACGAGCATCTGACGGACTGGTTCGACCGCAATCCGAACGAGGCCGCGGACATCATCCGCAAGTCGATCCAGGCCGCCACGGCCCGGGTCGCCGCCCGCAAGGCGCGCGATCTGACCCGCCGCAAGGGGCTGCTGGAGAGCGCGTCACTGCCGGGCAAGCTGAGCGACTGCCAGTCGAACGATCCGTCCAAGTGCGAGATCTTCATCGTCGAGGGTGACTCCGCCGGCGGTTCGGCGAAGTCCGGCCGCAACCCGATGTACCAGGCGATCCTGCCGATCCGCGGCAAGATCCTGAACGTCGAGAAGGCGCGGATCGACAAGATCCTCCAGAACACCGAGGTCCAGGCGCTGATCTCGGCGTTCGGCACGGGTGTGCACGAGGACTTCGACATCGAGAAGCTCCGGTATCACAAGATCATCCTGATGGCGGACGCCGACGTCGACGGGCAGCACATCAACACGCTGCTGTTGACGTTCCTGTTCCGCTTCATGCGTCCGCTGGTCGAGGCCGGACACGTCTATCTGTCGCGTCCGCCGCTCTACAAGATCAAGTGGGGCCGGGACGACTTCGAGTACGCGTACTCCGACCGGGAGCGCGACGCCCTGGTCGAGCTGGGCAAGCAGAACGGCAAGCGGATCCGCGAGGACTCGATCCAGCGCTTCAAGGGTCTGGGCGAGATGAACGCGGAGGAGCTGCGGATCACCACGATGGACGTCGATCACCGGGTGCTCGGCCAGGTCACGCTGGACGACGCGGCCCAGGCCGACGACCTGTTCTCGGTGCTGATGGGCGAGGACGTCGAGGCGCGGCGGTCCTTCATCCAGCGCAATGCCAAGGACGTCCGCTTCCTCGACATCTGAGTCGGTCTCAGCTGACGGATTCGAAAAGGCCGAAAGGAAACACGACCAGCGATGGCCGACGAGAACATCCCCCCCACCCCCGACACATCCGAGACACCCGCCGTCACCGAGACCGCCGCCGCGGTCGAGGGGCTGTCGCTGCGCGTCGAGCCGGTCGGGCTCGAAACGGAGATGCAGCGCTCGTATCTCGACTACGCGATGTCCGTCATCGTGTCGCGCGCGCTGCCGGACGTACGGGACGGGCTGAAGCCCGTACACCGCCGGGTGCTGTACGCGATGTACGACGGCGGGTACCGGCCCGAGAAGGGCTTCTACAAGTGCGCCCGCGTCGTCGGTGACGTCATGGGTACGTACCACCCGCACGGCGACTCCTCGATCTACGACGCGCTGGTCCGTCTCGCGCAGCCGTGGTCGATGCGGATGCCGCTGGTGGACTCCAACGGCAACTTCGGCTCCCCGGGCAACGACCCGGCGGCCGCCATGCGGTACACCGAGTGCAAGCTCATGCCGCTGTCGATGGAGATGCTCCGGGACATCGACGAGGAGACCGTCGACTTCACGGACAACTACGACGGCCGCAACCAGGAGCCGACGGTCCTGCCGGCGCGCTTCCCGAACCTGCTGATCAACGGCTCGGCGGGCATCGCCGTCGGTATGGCCACGAACATCCCGCCGCACAACCTGCGGGAGGTCGCGGCCGGCGCGATGTGGGCGCTGGAGCACCCCGAGGCCGGTCACGAGGAGCTGCTCGACGCGCTGATCGAGCGGATCAAGGGCCCGGACTTCCCGTCCGGCGCGCTGGTGGTGGGCCGCAAGGGCATCGAGGAGGCGTACCGCACGGGCCGTGGCTCGATCACGATGCGCGCGGTGGTCGAGGTCGAGGAGATCCAGAACCGCCAGTGCCTGGTGGTCACGGAGCTGCCGTACCAGACCAACCCGGACAACCTCGCTCAGAAGATCGCCGACCTGGTCAAGGACGGAAAGATCGGCGGCATCGCCGACGTCCGGGACGAGACGTCCTCGCGTACGGGCCAGCGGCTGGTCGTGGTCCTGAAGCGGGACGCGGTCGCCAAGGTCGTACTGAACAACCTGTACAAGCACACCGACCTCCAGTCCAACTTCAGCGCGAACATGCTGGCGCTGGTCGACGGCGTGCCGCGCACGCTGTCGCTGGACGCGTTCATCCGGCACTGGGTGACGCACCAGATCGAGGTCATCGTCCGGCGTACGCGGTTCCGGCTGCGCAAGGCCGAGGAGCGGGCGCACATCCTGCGCGGGCTGCTCAAGGCGCTGGACGCGATCGACGAGGTCATCGCGCTGATCCGGCGCAGCGACACGGTCGAGATCGCGCGTGAGGGCCTGATGGGGCTGCTCGCGATCGACGAGATCCAGGCGAACGCGATCCTGGAGATGCAGCTGCGCAGGCTGGCGGCGCTGGAGCGGCAGAAGATCGTCGCGGAGCACGACGAACTCCAGGCGAAGATCAACGAGTACAACGCGATCCTGGCCTCGCCGGAGAAGCAGCGCCAGATCGTACGCGAGGAACTGGAGGTGATCGTCGACAAGTTCGGTGATGACCGGCGGTCGAAGCTGGTGCCCTTCGACGGTGACATGTCCATGGAGGACCTGATCGCCGAGGAGGACATCGTCGTCACGATCACGCGTGGCGGCTATGTGAAGCGTACGAAGACGGACGACTACCGCTCGCAGAAGCGCGGCGGCAAGGGCGTGCGCGGGACGAAGCTCAAGGAAGACGACATCGTCGACCACTTCTTCGTCTCGACGACCCACCACTGGCTGCTGTTCTTCACCAACAAGGGCCGGGTGTACCGGGCGAAGGCGTACGAGCTGCCCGACGTCGGCCGGGACGCGCGCGGTCAGCACGTGGCCAACCTGCTCGCCTTCCAGCCGGACGAGCGGATCGCGGAGATCCTGGCGATCCGCGACTACGAGGCCGTGCCGTACCTGGTCCTGGCGACCAAGGCCGGGCTGGTGAAGAAGACGCCGCTGAAGGACTACGACTCACCCCGTTCGGGCGGTGTCATCGCGATCAACCTCCGGGAGACGGAGTCGGGCGCGGACGACGAACTGATCGGCGCCGAGCTGGTGTCGGCGGAAGACGATCTTCTTCTTATCAGCAGGAAGGCACAGTCGATCCGCTTCACCGCGACGGACGACGCCCTCCGTCCCATGGGACGGGCGACTTCCGGCGTCAAGGGGATGAGTTTCCGCGAAGGGGACGAACTGCTCTCGATGAATGTCGTCCGGCCCGGTACGTTCGTCTTCACCGCCACAGATGGTGGGTACGCGAAGCGAACCGCGGTGGACGAATATCGCGTCCAGGGTCGTGGGGGTCTCGGTATCAAGGCGGCCAAGATCGTCGAGGATCGCGGGTCCCTCGTCGGCGCGTTGGTGGTGGAGGAGACGGATGAGATCCTTGCCATCACCCTCGGCGGCGGTGTGATTCGCACGCGCGTCAACGAAGTCAGGGAGACGGGCCGTGACACCATGGGTGTCCAACTGATCAACCTGGGCAAGCGTGATGCCGTCGTCGGCATCGCGCGGAACGCCGAGGCGGGGCGTGAGGCCGAAGAGGTCGACGGGAGCGATGACCCGGGGACCGAAGAGGCCGGTACGGCCGAGGTCGTAGCCGAGGGCACTCAGCCCCCGGCCGGGGAGCACGAGGAGTAAAAGCGTGAGTGGAGCCACGGGCGCCGGATCGAACGCTTCCGGAGGGAACGGTGCCCGTGGCCCTGCCACGGACTCCCAGGGGGTAGCGGTGACCGATGCCCGGGGGCAGAAGAAGCCCCCCTACGAGACGTACGGTGGCGAGCAGCCCAAGCCGGCCGCTCAGCCTTATCACCCGCCGCAGGCATACCCCACGCCGCAGGGCGGCGGGGGTACGCAGGGCGGCCAGAAGAAAGGCCAACAGGGAGCTCCTGTGACAACTGCCGTTTCGGGTACGGCCGCAGGCGCGGCGGCAGCGGCCGCGCGTCTGCCGAGGACCGGTGCGAAGACGACACCGCGGACGCGCAAGGCGCGGCTGAGGGTCTCCAAGGCCGACCCGTGGTCGGTGATGAAGGTCAGTTTCCTGCTCTCGATCGCGCTCGGACTGTGCACGATCGTGGCGGCGGCGGTGCTGTGGATGGTCATGGACGCGATGGGCGTCTTCTCGACGGTCGGCGGCACGATCAGCGAGGCCACCGGGTCGAACGAGAGCAACGGCTTCGATCTCCAGTCGTTCCTGTCGCTGCCGCGGGTGCTGGTCTTCACCTCGGTCATCGCGGTGATCGACGTGGTCCTGGCGACCGCGCTGGCCACGCTCGGGGCCTTCATCTACAACCTCTCCGCCGGTTTTGTGGGCGGTGTCGAGCTGACGCTCGCCGAGGACGAGTAGGCGCCGGATACCGATTTTGGGGCTGGCCCTGAAGTGCGCTAATCTTCAGGGGCAGCGCGGGGCTATAGCTCAGTTGGTTAGAGCGCATCCCTGATAAGGATGAGGCCACAGGTTCAAATCCTGTTAGCCCCACCGCGACAGTCGGCCCGTACGGAGAACATCCGTACGGGCCGACTGCATAGGTGGCTCCGGTCCGGCGTGCAGCCGTGTGATGTCGGCGGGCTCCGTCGCGGTAGTGTCGTGATCCTTCCATCTGGCGCTCTTCTGATTCTCTGCTCGTCCGTTCTTTCTGCCGGTCTTTCCGCTGGAGAAAGCCGGGAGTTGGGCCGCGGGCAGGTCACCGATCGGTATCGACCGGTGTGTATAGTCGGGCGCCAGAAGTCCCCTACGTCAAGAAAGACGAGGTCGCGCGGTGAAGAAGCTTCTCTTGGTCGCACTGGCTGCCATCGGCGGACTCCTCGTGTACCGCCAGATCCAGGCGGACCGCGCCGAGCAGGACCTGTGGACGGAGGCGACCGACTCCGTGCCCGCAGGCTCGGGTGTGTGAGTCGCAGCAGTCCGAAATGCGAGCCCCGGCCGCCGAGCGGCCGGGGCTTCGTGCTGTCCGGACGCCTTTCGCGTGCCTTTCGTGCTGGTCGTGGGGACGGTCGGGCACGGGTGGGCGTGGAGGGTGGTCGCAGGGCGTCACCGGACCGTGACGCGAAGCTCTTGAATTCGCTCGCGCAAATCCATGGCTTGCTCCAGTGAAGGCGCCGTCGAGGGCAGACAGCGGCGGGACGGCCGGGGCAGGATGGGCCGGACAGGGCAGGGGGAAAGCGTGTGAACAGGCAGTACGTCAGGGAGCCGGGGGCGCGGTCCCGGGCGGCGGCGATGTGCGCGGCCATGGCCGTGTGCGCGGTGGCGGTCATGCCGGGGCAGGCGCGGGCCGCCGGTGAGCCGAGCCCGTACGTCTTCCAGCCCGGCGCCGAGCGGATCACCGGAGCGGCAACCACGAGCGAGGCGGACAAGCTCGTCGTGGGCACGGCCTACCGGGACTCGATCGGGCCGGCCGGCCGGCTCATCTACCGGATCGACCTCGACGCGGAGACGAACACGTACGTCTCGGTGGTCGCCGTGCCGAAGCAGGCCACGAAGGTCGACTCGGCGGACGCGATCAAGATCTCGTTGCAGAACAGCCAGGGCACCAACTGCACTTCCAACGAGGCCAGGTTCGGCGGGGTGGGCGAGTTCCCCCGGCCGCTGGCCGCCTATGCCTACCGGACGGTCGAGAAGGGCTCGTACTCCTGCCGGGAGGCCGGGCCGTACTACGTCGTCGTGGAGCGGGCCGGCGAGGAGACCTCCACGCCCGAGCCCTGGGAGCTGGAGATCCGTCCCGTCTCCGAGCCGGTCCTCGTGGCGGCGGGACCCACGCGGGCGCCCTCGCGGTGGCCGAGCGCTTCCCCCGGGCCGCTCACCGAGGCGTCGCGCGAGCGCGCGGGCGGGACCAGCTTCTACGACGCGAAGGGGCTCAGCACCGGCGAGTGGACGACGGAGATCGACCCGGGCGCGTCCCTCTTCTACCGGATCCCGGTGGACTGGGGCCAGCAGCTCTTCGTCGGCGCCGACCTGAGCAGCTCGGCGGGGCCGGGCACCGGGACGGGGGCGGTGAGCGGGGCGTTCACCATGTCGCTGTACAACCCTGCGCGCGGGCTGGTCGGCGGCAGTGGCCCGGTCTCGTACGACGGCAGGCAGAAGGCGGCCGCGATCGGCCCGCTGCCGCCGGTGGCGTACGAGAACCGCTTCGGCTACCGCACCGGTGACAAGGACATGCGGTTCGCCGGCTGGTACTACCTGCGGGTCAGCCTCAACCCCGAGGTGGGCGAGTCCTTCGGCGCGAAGCCGTACGGGCTGACGCTGCGGGTGAACGTCAGGGGCGAGGCGGAGGCGGGACCGGGGTACGCGGGGCCCGCGGGGGACTTCGGTGTCACCCCGACCGACCGGGAGCAGGCCGAGGCCGGGCGGAGCGGCCCGGACGCGGCGGCCGGCTCGACGATGAAGGTGGTCGCCGCGGCCGGGATCGGCACGGGCACGGTGCTGGTGCTCGGCCTCGGGGTGTGGACGCTGCTCGCCCGGCGGCACGGCGGGCCGTCGGCGGTTCCGGAGGTCTCGTACGCGGCTTCGCCGGTCCAGCCGGTCCAGCCGGTCCAGCCGGTGTCTCCGGTGTCTCCGGTGTCTCCGACGGGGACGACGCGGCGGCGGTACGAGGCGCCGCCGGGCGGGTAGCGGTCGGGTCCGGGGCGGCGGTCAGGTCTGGGCCAGCGCCCAGATGCCCACCGTGAAACAGACCAGCGCCAGCAGCAGGACCGGGACCGTCACCTTCGGGGACGGTCCCGGACGCGTACGGGGGGCCCGGTGGTGCGGGCGCTGGGGGTTCTGCGGGCTCTCGGCGGTGTACGGGCGGGTGAGGGCCTCGTCGTGGCGTACAGACGCCATCTGGGCCTGGGGGGGATTGGGCGCCGTGGGGTGAGGGGGAGAACCCGGGTGGTGCGGTGGGACGGTGGCGGGGGGTTGCCGCGCCGCTGTCCACTGGGGCGGGGCCTGGTGGGGCGCCGGCCGGTGTGGCGTCGGTTGTTGTGGTGTTGCTTGGTGTGGTGCTGCTTGGTGTGGGGGGTGAGGTTGTTGCTGTGGTGGCTGCGGTGGTGGCGTTTGCTGGTGGGGCTCCTGCTGCCGGACCGGCGGGGGCGGGAGAGGGAAGCTGCCGGTCTCCGACATGGCGGCGGACGGCGCCGGGGTGCGCCGTTCCACGGGGGCCGGAGCGCTTCTGAGCGGGCCGGAGGGGCCGAAGGCGGGAGGCAGCGGACCGATCTGGTCGAAGACCTCGACCGGCTCGTCGTCGGCCCCGGGCTCGGGCAGCAGCTCCACGGCCGTGGCAAGCGCTTTGCGCGCGCCTGTGGCCGTACGGAACCTGGTGTGCGGGTCGGGCTGGAGCAGCCCCGCCAGGACCTGCCAGAGGGGCTCAGGGATGCCCTGGGGTGCCCCGGGGGTGCCATGCGCGGTGAAGTGCTCGATCAGGGCCTGGGAGTCGGGCTTCCGGCCCTGGAGCAGATAGAGGGCGACGAGCGCGACCGCGAAGAGATCGGAGGGGAAGTCGGGCTCTGCGCCCAGCAGTTGCTCGGGCGCGAAGTAACCGGGCGTGCCCACCACGTAGTTGGTCTCGGTCAGGCGTGGCTCGCCCTTGCGCATGGAGATGCCGAAGTCGGACAGCCGCAGATGCGGCCGTGCCGTGCCGGTCACCTCCAGCAGGATGTTGGCCGGTTTGATGTCGCGGTGCACCACCCCCTCCGCGTGCACCGCGGCGAGCCCGGCCAGCAGCTGATCGAGCAGGGTACAGACGAAGCGGGGTGGCAACGGACCGTAGTCGCCGATGAGATGCGCCAGCGATCCGCCGCTCACCAGGTCCATGGTGAACAGGACCTTGTCGTCGTCCGCGGCCCAGCTGGCCGGGGCGAGGACATGTGGGTGGTCGATCCTGAGCGCCTGCTCCCGGACGAACCGCAGCAGGGTGTGCGCGTCGCTCTGCTGGAGGACCTTCGCCGCCACATAACGGCGGCGGCGCTGGTCCCAGGCCCGCCAGACGGCACCGACACCCCCGCGTCCGATCGGGTCGATCAGCTCGTACCGCCCCGCGAAGACCTCACCCATTGCGCCGCGCTCGCTCCCAGTCGTCCTGTCCGGCGGTCCGCCGCCCTGCCCCCGGCCCGGTACCAGCGGCTGGTGCCCCTCCCGGCAAGCTTTGCCCCGTCGCGCCGCCCATCACGCCCTCCCCCGGCCACCTCCCCCGGACTCCGTCCGGGGATACCCCCGGAGGCGCCCCCACGCGGCGTTGGCCAGAAGCGCTGGTGGCCCTGCCCCGTAGCCTGAGGGCATGGGAGGTGCCCCCACCGAGGGCTCCCGGCCGCCTCGCGATCGCACGCACCGGACGACGCTCCTCACGGGGCAACATCGCCGGTCACGGCGCTAGCTCTGGTGCGCTTCGTAGTGGGCGACCGCCTCCGCGGTGCGCCCGGCGCCGTAGACCCTGAGGAACTCTGCCAGCTCCGGCTGGGTCGTGGCGAGGGAGTCGGCCGCGTCTATGATGTCGCCGGCCGCGGCGACCGACCGCAGCAGCGACTGGATCTCGCGCACCACGCGACGCACGGTGGGCGCGCCCGAGCTATTGGTTGTCTGGCTGGTGCCGGTGAGGACGGAGCCGCCCTGCGACTTCTTGATCTCCTCCATACGGTCCGTGGCCTCCCCGGCGCTGACGCTGCCGTCGGCCACCTGCCCCGCCAGGTCCTGGAGCGCCTGGACCCGCTGGACCACGGCGGGGTTGCCGATCTTCGCGCGTTGACCGCTCATCAACTGGGAGAGCATCGGGGCCGACAGCCCCAGGACCGCCGCGAGCCGGGCCTGGTTCAGGCCCAGGTCATCGATGAGGCGACGGAAGAGCGCCCCCAGCGGCTCTCCGTACCAGCTTCTCTGAAGCTCTCTGGCTCTGGCAGTCGATTCCTGCTGTGCGGCGTCCATGCGCGTCTCCCCATCGCTTCCCCATGCGGCAGCTTCGCTGCTGCGAACCTCGTGGGGCATCTTACGGAGAGTGGTTGTGCGCGGGGAGCCCCAATGGTTTTGCGGGATCCCGGGCCGCACCCGGTACTCTGGTTCCGGTGATGGGAGAGCCGATCTCTGTTCCTCGGCGTACCCATCTTTCCTGGGGCCTTAGCTCAGTTGGTAGAGCGCTGCCTTTGCAAGGCAGATGTCAGGAGTTCGAATCTCCTAGGCTCCACCGTATGAGAGCCTCCCTGACCTGCGGAAACGCGGGTCAGGGAGGCTCTCCGTGTTGATAACGTCAGCACCGTGTCAGCACCGGTCTGATTTACGGTGCCTTCCATGGCGTACATCAAGAAACGGGACAAGCGCGACGGAACGGCGAGCGTCACCGTCATGTGGAGGGTCGGCGGGGCCCGCGGCGGTAAGCAGGAATCGGAAGCCTTCGACGACGCCGAGGCTGCCGGGCGCTTCCGGGATCTGGTGAACGGACACGGCCGGCGGCCACCTCCCCGGCCCGGAGCACGTCTACGCCCTGCCCGGCGGCGGCGAACTGACGCTATCCGTCGGTGACCAGGTTCTCCTTCGGGCCAACGCCTACCGGGGCAAGCGGAGCCGAGGCGGGAACGAAGACGTGCTGAACGGCCTCCGCGGAATCGTGCGAGCCGTGGACGAGGAACACCGGGTGCTGGTCGAGTGGCGCGAGAAGAATGCCGACGGCCACCGTGACGTTGCCGAATGGGCCGATGCCGACTACATCGCACAGGGCGGACTCAGCCTCGGATACGCGATCACCGGCCACAAGTCCCAGGGCCTCAGCGTCCAAGAGGCCCTGGTCTACGGCCCCGGCGCGCAGGCGAACGCGCTCTACACAATGATGAGCCGGGACAAGAAGGAGTCGCACCTCTTCCTTCCGCTGTCCGTGTACGAGACGGACGCCGACCGTGCGCTCGGTGGCGACGCGCTCACCGAGCAGGAACAGCTCGACCGCGCTGTCGCGGGCCTCATCCGCGAGATCGAGAGCGGCACCGAGGAGCGCATGATCCTCACCGAACTCCCGAAGAACGCCGTCCCCGCCCAGCTGCGCCAGATCGTGGCCGACCTACCCACACCGCGCGCCCCTGGCGCCAACGAGCCGCAGCGGGAGGACACCCCGAAGCGGAACGCCCAGCCCGCCCCCAACGGCTCAACTGCTCCCACCGCGGACAGCACCGAGCCGGTTGCTTCAACCCCCTATCGCCACCTCAACGCTGACGCGTTGCGCGCCGCTGTCCGGAAGGCAGCCACTGCCGCCCGCACTACACGAAGTGCCGTTGAAGCCACTGAGGCGAAGGCCGCACATGCCGAGCAGCAGGCAGCGTCGGGCACCGGGCCGAACGGGCTCGCGCTCAGTCGCCGGCGCCAGGACCTCGACGCCCGCGCCGCCGCCATCCACGAGGTCCCGACACTCGACAGCGCCATTGCCGAACTCACCGCGAGGCGGAACGGCACGGAAGAGCGCCTGCGGCTGCTCGAACACCAACTGACCGCCACCAGCCGTTTCGGACGTACGGCCCTGCGGGGCGACGACCGGGTGCGTACCGAAGTTGCACGCGAAGCACTGCGCCGGAACCACAGAGGAGGACGGGCACGAACTGAAGGCGCTGAACAGGAAGCTCCGCGATCTTTCGTCCGTCGCCGGCCCCGCCGAAGAACACGAAGACGTACTGGCTGAGGTGGCGAAGGCCGAGCGTCACAAGGACGCCCTGCTCCGCCAGGCCCAGGAGCAGGACAGCGAGATCGCGAAGAACCTCCGAACCGATACGGGGAGTGCCAGAAGCACCGCGCACGGGGCTGCCCACCGCGAAGCCGGCCTACGTGCCGAACTGGAAAACCGCCGGTCCACGCCGCCGCGGGCAAATCACGCGGAACCGTCACAGACACGGAAGCCAGTGAGCCCCTACAGCATGGGCCGACACCACATGACAGATGCGGTAGACCAGGCTTCCACGGGACCGGATGACCCTTCCTCCGTACCGTTGCCAGGAAGGCTACGTAGAGGACCCACGATAGTCACATGATCGACTGGACAGTCCCTGGGGAACGGTAGGCCCTGACAGAAGTCGCTACTCCTCGTGCGGCATGGGTGCCGGTTCGGCCTGCTCCATGCGGCGGTCGGTCCAGTACTTCTCTACGTCGCGCTGGTTGTGCTGAGCCTCGGAGGTCGATGTGCCGCCCCCGGGCTCAGGCGGAGAGGCGGGGGACGCGGACGTGTCCTGACGGAGTGCGACGACGGTGGCCACAGCCGCAGCGACGCCTGCGGTGACGACGAGGGCGCGGATGCCGGAGCGCTTCATGGGCGACCTTCTTGGCGAGTGCGGAGCCGTACGGGAACGGCGCTCACCCCGCCACGCTACTGGCTGTGCGGCGGGGCGAACACCGATCCGCTGGATGTCAGGTGACGGAGCCCTGGTCATCGAACATCTGCTTGACGCTGTCGCCGAAGTAGGAACTCTTGTTCACGCCGGCGGAGTTGACCGTGCTCATGACCCCGTTGGTCTGGCCCAGCCCCGAGGACTGGTCGAACACGCGCATCCACGGGCCGCCGCTGGAGCCGCCGCCGAAGTCGCAGCCAAGCGCCAGCTTGCCGTCGGAGTCCGAGGTCCGGCCCTCGCAGTACCACTGGACCTCGCCGTTGTTCTTGTTGCCCGGGTAGCCGTTGATCGTGATGTCCTGCTCCCGCGAGTAGTTCCAGCTCAGCCCGTTGCCGCCGGTGCGGTTGACAAGCTTGTCGCTGCCCTGTGGCCAGGTCGTTACCATGGCGACGTCCCAGTTGAGGTCGCCGTTGTTGATCCAGCCGTTGAAGGCACGCATCTGCTTGGCGACGAAGTTGCCATAGGGTCTGTCGCCGTTGCGGTACCGGGGGACATACATCCAGTTATTCATCCAGTTACCGCCGTTGCCCTCGTGCACGCAATGGCCCGCGGTGATCGCCATCTGCTTCGAGTTGCTGTTGAGGGCGCTCGCCGAGCAGACGTAGTTCTTGCCGTCACTCGGCTTGGTGAAGAAGACTTTGCCGGCGACGGAGGTCTCGACGATCATCGTGCGTATCTCGCCTGAGGGGGCCGCGGCCGGGGTGGACCCGGGCGGGCCACTGGGCTGCTCCGCGGTGCCCGACGATCTCTTGGCGCCAGTGTCCTCCGGCGTCAACGGGATGGCGTTCCGCATGCGTTCGGGCGTCCAGTACTCCTCCACGTCCTCGGCGGCGCGTAAGTTGTCGACCCGGGCGCCGTCGACCGTGAGGGCAGGGAAGGCGGTGGTCGAGCCGGCGTCCTGCGTCGGCTCCGGCTGGGCGGAGGCAGGCGCGATGGTCGCGAGGACGACCGCGGTGGCTGCAGACAGGGAGAGCAAAACATGCCGAAATAGGCGCACTTACGTTCACCTTTCGAAGTCAGAGTCACTCTGCGGCGCACAACACGTTAAAGTCCGCGGGACCGCACGCGGAAGAGCGCCTGTCTGAACGCGAGGCAACTACCCCTGTATGAAGAGCTGTTGGGGTGCCATGCGCACCGGGAACGGCCGTCGGGCGGTCGTGGTGAGACGTAGGACACAGGCGGTGAGTTGCCTCCTTCGTGCACGACTGCGCGAGCAGCTGACCGCCATCGGCGACAAGCTCCTGGCACACCTGGATCCCGAGGCACTGCCCGGCGCCGGAGAGCAGGAAGAACGGCCATGACCGGCTACTTCCTGCCCGTCGTCGTCCTCCTCCAGCTCATGCGCGTCCGGGGCGCGCAGGGCGCGCATTCGAGGTCGTGCAGGATGCCGCGGACCTGGGTGGATCGTACGGTCGCGGAGTACTGGAGCAACGAGGTCGCGGTGTGGAGGGTCTGCTCGACGTCATCGCGGCGCAGGTAGGAGCGGGCGAGCCAGGTTCCGTGGAGGAAGGCGTCGCGGTCCTCGGTGCGTTCGGCGTGGGTCCCGAGCCAACCGGTGATGAGTGGATCGGCCTCGGTGAGCAGGGCGGCGCGGTGAGAGTCCGCCGCGTTGCCTGCGAAGGCGGCGACGATGAGGCTCTGCCCGGTGACAACCTTCAAGTCGGTGAGCCAGTAGAGCCACGGCGGTCGGGTGTCGAGCGCGTCCGGGTGGTCGAGGTGGCGCCGGGCTTCGTCGGTGGACTGGCGTAGGCCGTGGATGAGGTTCCCCCCCCGCCAGCCGGACCCTGCTCAGGCAGAACCTCGTCCTGGCAGCGTAAACACCCGCTGTCCAGTTCGCGGGGGGAACTTCAAGAGGGCGGCGGCGATGGGGTGGGACCAACCCCGCGGGCGCGGGGACCACAGTCGCCGACCTGCGGGTTTATTTGGGTAGGTGCCTGTTTTTACTTACTTCTCTAGATTCCGGCATAGCTCGCATTATTCGCTTCTTGGGAACTCGGTCGGGTTCTCCCGGCTTGCCGCTTGCATCCGCGTCTCCTCTGGCTTCTGTTCCCGAGTCTGCGTCGGTCTGCCTGCCGCTGGACTTCCCCTGCTTGGCTTTCGCGCCGTGCCAAATGTCGGCCCTGCCGCAGATCTTCGCGTTGACTTGAGCGTATCCGCGATCCCGAGGGGAGGGCGATCCGGTCAGGTTGCAGCGCGGTGGTGAGCCAGGCCGGAGCATCCCGAACGAGTTGCTGGAGAGGTCGATAGCGTTTGCCTGGGCAATCGTTGTTGAAGCACCAGGGTAACGGTTTCGGGTTCGAATCTCCTGGGCTCCACCGTACGAGAGAGCCTCCCTGGCCTGCGGAAACGCGGGTCAGGGGGGCTCTCCGTGTTGATGGCGTCAGCACCGAACTGTTTACGGTTCCGGGCATGGCGTACGTAACAAACAGGGGCGAACGGGGCGGGTCGGTGTAATGCGTCGTGATGTGGCGAGCCGGTGGGACAGCCGGAGGGAAGCAGGAATCAGAGGTTGTCGACGAGGGGTCGGCCGCCGAGCGATTCAAGGGTTGTCGACGGATATGGCCAGAACTGGCCCCCGGATGGATCCGCGGGCAGGGATTCGTTGCCGAGCGGCGTCGCGCGGAGACGATGTTCGAGTCCTTCGCCCTCGCCCGCGTTGATCGGCTCACCGGCATTCAGGGTGATACCCGATCGAAACGCGAAAACGGCCCGGGTCGTGGTGTGCCAAGTCGACGGGGGCCGGTGGGGTCAGGCTAGAAGGCATGGCGAGGTCTGCACCGACGCGGCAGTGGCCGAAGACGCGGTTTCCCGTTACGGGCAGAGATACGGGCGTACGCCGGCTCCGGACACTGAGTGTGTGTCGTTCTTCCGAGGTGGACAGAGCCGACCCGGACGCCGATGAGTAGTGCCTGTTCCAGGTTCTGCGTGAAATCTCAGGGGTTCGCCCCGCCATCCTGCCTTCGGCGGTGGTCCGGATCCCACAGCGGCGGTGTGGGGTGGTGGGAGGGGGTGGGTGCCCGATTTCCGGTGATCGGGCCGTGGACCGGGCACGCACCGGCTTGTCACACTGTCAGGAGGCTTGTTTTCGCCGCCTTGTCGACGGGGAGGAAAGCGTCCGGTACGGGGTACTGGCCGAGAACGAAGCGCAGGATGGCCGCGTGCATCGCTTCGACGGGTGCGATCGTCGCCGCTGTCTCGATCCCTGCGGCGCTCTTCACGTTGTAGGTCGCGAAGAGGTAGGTCTGTGCGGCCTGGTCCTCCAGCTGGAGGGCGAGCCCGGCGGCTTCTCCCACGTTCTTGGCCCTGCCCAGCGCCGCGGTGACGCTTTTCCGGTTCGACAGAGGTACATCGGTAATGGCCGGTTTGCCCGCTCCGGTGAGTACCGCGTTCCATGCCTTGGCGTGATCGGCGTGCTGGGCCATCGCCGTGGTGACGAACGTCGACACCGCAGGCGGTACGGTGCCCAGCCTGCCCGCCTTCGCCGCGGCCAGGGTCGCCCGGTACGCGCCGACCGCCTGGTTCTCCAGCGCGACCGACAGCGCGACGACCTTCAGATCGCCTGTGTACGTGACGGTGTCGGCGACGGGACTCGCCGGACCGTCGGCCGGTGCGGCCCCCTCCTTCTCACCGGAGCAGGCCGCCAGCAGGAACGCGGCCCCGACACCTCCGGCGCCCAGCAGAAACCGGCGGCGCCCGGGATCAGCCGGGCCCGCCCGCCCCGGAACCTCCCGCCCGTCACCGCTGCCACCGGCCCTGATCTGCTCGACCAGACCTGCGGCACTCACCCGCATCACCGGCAGCGTCTCACGGTGCGCCTCGTCCAGGTCCTTCGTCAGACGGACCAGCTCGTCCTCGCCGATGGGCAGCTCCCAGCCGCCTCGCGCGGTACTCATTTCACGGCCCCTTCCGAAATCGGCGACGCCAGTGTCGTCGGATAGAACGCAGCGGGGAAACCGACACTGCCGGCCGCCGAGGGAAGCCTGGCGGCATCGGTGGGAATCGCGATCAGGCTCTCGTCACCAGCCGCGAGCAATGCCTGTACCGCGAGCAGCGTCGCCCGGTGCTGCGCCTCGACGGGGGCGACCGACCCGAACAACTGGCGCAGCCGCGCGTCACTGACCTGGCCGACATTCTTCGTATACGTCTGCGCGGCCACGTCCTCCAGCGAGATGGCCAGCTTGACGACGTCCGCGGGGGTCTTGATGGTCGGCAGCGCCTTTCTGACGACGGCGGCGTACTTCGGGTCGGTCGCGGTCTGGGCCTTGCCGCCCGCCTGGGTGGCCGCCGCGTTGAACGCCTTGGCGTGCTCCTCGTGCTGCCGCGTGGTCTTGGCGATGAACGCCACGATGGTCTTGTTGCCGTCCTTGATGAACGGCAGTCCGGCCGCGGTCCGGTAGACGCTGACCGCCAGATTCTCCAGCGACGCCGCCGTCTGCAACGCCATGATGTCGTCCTTCGACGCCGCTGCCATCGCCCGGCCGGGGGTCAGCAGTGCCATCCCGCCGACCATGCCGGCCAGCACGCCGCCGCGCTGCCACCAGCGGGCCGCGGGCTCGACGGCTTCCGTGAACTCCGCCATCGCCCGGCCCGTGATCTTCAGAGCGTCGCTGTTCAGGTCCTGTGACTGCTCGGTGAGCTGTTCCAGCAGCCGGGTGTCGATGCGCTCAGCGCCCATCACGCCCCATCTCTTCTCGGCACCCGCACCACCACGGGCACTCCCACCGGCCACTCAACAGGCAAGCGGCTGACGGCGTGCTACCGATATCGCCCATGCGGCCCGCTCATTCACTACATCGAGCGCACAGCAGGCACAGACGAATCCGGGACCGCTTCGGCGGAGGAGTGACTGCCCGGGTGCCCATGGACCTTGACCACGTCTGCTACCAGGACGGCGCGCGCTCCGGCGTAGGCCATCCGTCTCCCCGGCCGCACGGTGATCCAGAGGAAAATGGGCCGCTAGTCGAGTGTGGATGTCAGGAGCCGTGAGCCTGAGAGCTCGGCCAGTTCGTTGGTGATAGCGGTCAGTGGCTCGCGGAGGCCGGCGAGGGACGTACGCATTTCGCCGGACCGGTCCCAGCGGCGTTCGTGCTCAATCGAGCTCATACCTTCGGGGCAGGCCGCTTCGTGCACGTGAAGTGCGGAGTGCCAGGTAGCCAGGAAGGGACGCAGCTGGTCGTTGACCAGGGCGGAGACGATGCGGGGGAGGGCGGTCTCGGCCGAGTCGGCTCCGACTCGGTGCAGTATTTCTCGGGCGGCGGAGAACATGAAGTGCAGGGAAGTGAGCGTTTCACGCAGGGATCCCTGGTCCGGTCCGAGGGGCTGGACGCCTACTCGGGTGACGAGTTCCACCTGGAGGTCAAACGCTGCGTTGCGTTCTGCCTGGCTGCGTGAGGACGCTGTCCTGCGGGGCACCGGGTGCTCCTGTCGGGCCGGGGCTGAGGGGGCATGTCCCAGGATATGGCCGTAGGCGGGGTTGGCGAGGGTTTGCAGCAGAGCCCGGCGGAGGTCTTCCTGCCGTGCGGTGTCGCTGTCATGCCGATGGACGGCGCGTGCCAGCAGGGGGTGCACGGTCCAGGATCTGCTGTCGAGCGATGTCTGCTGGACGGCGCCCTCGCCGAGCAGTATGTCGATGGCCTCGCCCACGTGATGGGTCGCCTCCCACGGACCGTACGGCTCGACTGCGGCCAGGGAATGTTCGAGTGCTGATTGGTCCAGGGCAGCCGGGCACGCGATGGCCAGGAGCCGCAGTACGTCATCGGCGGGGGCCCGGGAGGAGAGAGGCCGGGCGAGCAGAGCCGCGGTCAGGGGCTTGCCCGTACGGCCCCCGTCGGAACTGGACGGCCGGCCCCACAGGGACAGCACGTCAGTGGTTGAGTTGTGCAGGCGACTGCGTACGTGGGTGAAGCTGTCCGTGGCCGAGCGCTCGGCCACGATGTCGAGAGCCTGCGGGTGGCCGCCGAGATCATGGATCAGAGCGTGTGCCGCTGTCTGCTCGTCGAGGTTCTGGGGTTCGCGGCGGGAGGTGATCAGGTGATAGGCGTCGGCGTCCGGCAGCGGGGTGAGATCGATGGGCTCGGCGAAGGCTGTGTACCGCTGGGAACGGGTGGTCACCAAGGTGGCCGCCAGCAGATGGGGGCCGCGCAACAGTTCCAGAAGGTCGGGCGGAAGGCCATCGGGGACACCGTCCACAACCCACAGACAAGGAGCGTTCCGCTCCCCGAAGGCTACGGCCAGTCGGCTGAGGAGATGGGGAAGGGGCGCGTGACGGGACTCGATCCCGAGCGCGGACATCACGGTGGACACCTGTTCGGCGTAGGCGTCCAGGACATCGGAGGAAGCGTTCGCGTGGCAGCTGTGCAGGTCGAACCAGAAGATGCCGCCGGGGAAGGACGGGCCGAACCGCAAGGCGTACTCCTGCGCCAGCAAGGATTTTCCGATGCCGGGCATTCCGCGCAACTGGGCGGTACGGCCGTCACCGGTCGGTGTCACGAGCGGAGCCCTGTGCCGATGCAGAGCGGTGTGGACGCGCCATTGCTCGGCAAGCCTGCCAGTGAAACGGCGTGAACCAGTACGGGAAGGGGCGGGCAGCCAGGCGACCGGAGGAGCGGGCGCGGTCTCGCCCATGGGCGTGTCCAGTGTGGCCAGATACGCCGAGACCCGTGCCGCGAGTCGTCGGGCGGACTGTGTGTCCCCGGGCAGCGGCCCGTGGCGGGAGTCCCGCAGTTCCACGGGGTGCACGTGCCCGGAGGTGGCCTCGGGGTTGATCACCAGGATCCGTCGCCGCGGATCCCCTTCACGCTGTCCGGACAGGTAGGCGTAGGTGAGTTCCCACTGGCAGGCACGCCGCCTCGGGTATTCGGCCGAGTACACCGATAGCAGGATCTTGGACTGCGCCAGAGCGCGGGTGATGGTCGCGGTGATGGAGACGAAATCGTCCACCGCGGTGTCATCGACGAAGACTCGGAGGCCCTGGTCGATCAGGGCCGGTACGAACTGCTCCAGTAGCTTCGCATCGGACCGGCTGTAGCTCACGAAGACGTCCCACGGATCGGTCTCCGAGTCCTGTCGGCTCATCAACTGCCATCCCCTGGTGTGCATGTGGCCGGTCTTTCCCCCCGCGCTGGTCGTGCCCAGTATGGTGGGCACTCCGGCGGGCGCGGACGGGACGGGGGCTCGGAGTGTGGGGGCGTAGGCGACACCGCGGACGGGGAAGAAAAGCGCGCCCTGCGGAAGTCTCGGTTCAGCTGACGGTGCCCTTTATCGGCGGCATCAGCGGTACGTGGCGCCCGGACGATGCCGAACGCCAGGCCGCGTGGGAGCTGTACATCGAGCTGATCACCCGTGTCACTGTGCAACAACTGGGACCGCAGCGCGGCATCTTGCGCGAGGCACTGACTTCGTACTACACGATTTTTGGTACGACACGTGACATATTGCGGCGTTACGGTAGTGAGGTCTCGCCGCGCGACCGTGAGAACGAGATCACTTTCGGTGTCCTTGCTGTCACGATTCTGAACGGTGTTCTTCGCCCGGTGCTGGAGGAGTGGCACAGCGAGCTGAGTGACTACGAGGCGTCGCGCCCGCCCGCCGTTTCGGTCAGAGAACACGAACGGGCATGGAGCCGGGAACCGGAATTGCGTGCCGCTTTGGAGACGGCTCGCGCCTCGCTCGAAGAATTGGCCGAGATCCTCGCCGAAGTTGCCGGATCCGCAAACCTGCTCAGGCCCCCCGTAATTCCGAGCCCCCGAAATCAGCGGGGGGGGGGGGGAGGGCTTGAGAGCGGATGGTTGATCTTCGGTTGTGCGCACAGGCTTGATTCTGGCAGAACGGGAGGATACGGCGTTCTGCCTTGTTGCCGGGCGCTGTCCACCGGTCCGTATGGCGGCGCCGATCGCGTGGGGGTTCCCGCCTGTTCGGAGCCGCAGTCAGCACGTCGTTCGAGATGGACTCCCCGAGCAGGCACACCACCTCGGTCCGTGCGACCTTCCCGGTCGCGTTCTCGGTGACGATCACCAGAAGGTACGGCGGATGCTCGGTCATCGGCGGGTGCGGTGGCAGGTGGAGCGGTGCGAACGCAGACGCGACCTATGGGCGTATCCGGAGCAGCCGCTTTTTCCAGGGGTTGTCCGGCAAATGATCAGGCAGTCCGATACGTACGAGACGGCGGTTGCCAAGCGTGGCGGGGCCTGGCACGCCCAGGGGAGGGCGTTTCCGGTGGGTTGTCGGGGCCGGGTGTCCACTCCAGTTGGACCGTACGAGTGGTGTTCATCCGAAGAGCTGCGCAGCGTCGGCGTCGTTCCCGGGATTCTCGAGATGCGTACACATCATGAGGAAGGTATGTAGATCGCTCAACCCGAAAGCGAGGGGTCATGGCCGCCTTCAAGGTCAAGAAACTGTGGACCGTCTTCCTCACCGCGTTCTTCGCGGTGCTCTCCGCCCTGGGGCTGACCGCCCCGGCCGCTGCCGCCGGAACGGCCGTACAGCAGCCGGTCGAGCAGCCCGCGCCGGCGCCCGCCGTCGCGCGTCACGGCTCCGCCGAGGCCGGTACGGCCGGACGGGGGGTGGTGTCCAGACCTGTGCTGAGCGCGGTGCCGCGCGATCGGTCGCTGCCGCCCACGATCAAGCAGCGGATCCGCGCCGAGGCGCACGGCTCGTCACCGTCGGTCCGTCATCTGCCGGCCGCGCTGCCCGGTGAGTCCGACGCCGCCGCCGACTCGGCGCGGACGCGCGCGTACGCCGCGGACGCGGCACTCGTCGCCGCGTGAGGCGCCGGGGTTCCCCCAGTCTCCCGGCGCCTGGCGTACTGGATCCGACGGACGTACGGGACCAGCCTGGCGTACTGGATCCGACGGACGTACGGGATCCGTTCGCCGTACCGGATCCGACGGACGTACGGGATCCGTTCGCCGTACCGGATCCGACGGACGCACCGGACCAGCCTGGCGTACTGGATCCGCCTGTCGTACCGGACCCGTTCGTCGTATCGGGTCAGGGGTGGCCGTTTTCGTCGCGCTTGCGCTCCGCTTCCGTCTTGGGGTGTACCTCGGGGTCGACCGGGGTGACCAGATGGCTGCCGTCGACCGATGCCAGTGGGGCGCGCTCCGGGACTTCGGTGGCGGCCGGTGGTTCGACCAGCCAGTCCGGGTTCGCCTGCTTGTCCCACCACTTCCAGGCGGCGAAGGCACCGCCGGTCAGCGCGCCGACGAGGACGACGCCCCTGACCGCACGGCCGGCCCTGGCCCGCCGTTCGTGCCTGCGCACCAGCTTCTGGATCTCCCGCACCGTGACCTGTCCGCGCAGTGCGGCCAGCGCGGCCGCGGAACGCGCCGCGGCCTCCTCGGCCACCGGCTGCGCCGTGGCCACCGCCTGTTCGACCCGCGGCACTGTGTACTCCGCGGCCTGACGGGCCGCCTTCCGCGTACGGTCCGCCGCGAGGCGAGCCGCGTCATCGATCTTCGGGGGTACCCGGGGCGCCACATGGGCGCCGTACTGAATACGAGCTGCTTGAGCGGCCTTCGACACTGTCGGGGCGAGCCGTACGCGCGCCTCACGGGCGTACACAGCGGCCTGCTCCTTGGCCAGTACGGCCTGTTCCTTTGCCGTGCCGGCGTAGGGTGCCACCGCTTCAGCGGCGTGCTGCACGCTCTCCCTCGCCGAACCGGTGGCGGCGCGCACGCTGTCCATGCGGGTCACAGGATCATCCTCCTCGGTGGCGTTCCGTATCTCACCTATCCACCCTTTTCGAGATCATGCCCGTTGGGTCCGGTCTCGGCATGTGTTACGGGCATCCGGGTCATTCCCGGCGTGCGCCGGTCCTTGGCGTGAGTGCTCCGCCTTCCCGCGCGCGCCCGCTCTCCGCCGCCGTGCGGCCGCTCCGGCCTGCCCTCGTGCGAGGATCGAGCGAGAGAGCCGGTGAAGGCTCGAAGACTTACGGAAGGCACATCGTGGCCGAGCAGCTTTACGCCACCCTGAGGACGAGTCAGGGCGACATCGAGATCCGGCTCCTGCCGAACCACGCGCCGAAGACGGTCAGGAACTTCGTCGAGCTGGCGCGGGGCGAGCGGGAGTGGGTCAACCCGGTCACCGGTGTGAAGAGCAAGGACAAGCTGTACGACGGCACGGTCTTCCACCGGGTGATGAACGGGTTCATGATCCAAGGCGGCGATCCGCTGGGCGACGGGACCGGCGACCCGGGCTACAAGTTCCCCGACGAGTTCCATCCGGAGCTGTCCTTCGACAAGCCGTATCTGCTGGCCATGGCCAACGCGGGGCCCGGCACCAACGGCTCGCAGTTCTTCATCACGCTGTCGGCGACCACCTGGCTGAACCGCAAGCACACGATCTTCGGCGAGGTCACCAACGCGGCGAGCAGGAAGGTCGTGGACGCCATCGGCGCCACCCCGACCCATGCGCGCAGTGAGCGCCCGCTCCAGGACGTGGTGATCGAGTCGGTCGTCGTCGAGAGCCGCTGATCCCTCGGGGAGACCGCCGATCCCAGGGGTCCGGCCGATCCGACGGCCGATCCGAGGGGGTCGGCCGGGAACCTTCCCGCCCCGCCCGTCCGTAGTGGTTACATACCGGACGGGCGGGGCGGTGCGCTGTGCCGCACACCGTCCGCCGCTATCGAAGACCGAGGGGACCGATGGACCACCCGCCAGGCGGCAATGGAGGCCAGGACCGGCCCGCCGCCACCGAAAGCATGCCCAGCTGTTATCGGCACCCGGGCCGGGAGACGGGCATAAGCTGCACGCGCTGCGAGCGCCCCATCTGCCCCGAATGCATGATCGACGCCTCGGTGGGGTTCCAGTGCCCCGAGTGCGTACGGCAGGGATCCGGTACGGGGTACGGAGCGAGCGCCAACCAGCCGCGTACCCTCGCGGGCGGCACGATCGCGGCCGATCCGCGGCTGCTGACCAAGATCCTGATCGGTATCAATGTCGCGGTCTTCGTCGCCGTTCTCGCGGTCGGCGGGAATCTGCTGGTCAACGACCTCAGCCTGATCGGTTACGCCTTCGATCCCGAACTCGGCCGGGTCGTCGGGGTCGCGAACGGCGAGTGGTACCGGCTGTTCACCTCGATGTTCCTGCACGAGGCGATCTGGCACATCGCCTTCAACATGCTGGGCCTGTGGTGGCTCGGCGGGCCGCTGGAGACGGCGCTCGGCCGGGTCCGCTTCCTGGCGCTCTATCTGGTCTCGGGACTCGCCGGCAGCGCGCTCACCTATCTCGTCGCGGCGCCCAACGGGGGCTCGCTCGGAGCTTCCGGCGCGATCTTCGGACTGCTCGGCGCCACGGCCGTACTGATGCGCCGGCTCAACTACGACATGCGGCCGGTGCTGATCCTGCTGGCGCTGAACCTGCTCTTCACCTTCACCTGGTCCGGGATCGCCTGGGAGGCGCATGTCGGCGGGCTGGTGGCGGGGACGGCCATCGCCATAGGGATGGTGCACGCGCCGCGCAAGCACCGGGCGCTGGTGCAGTTCGGGACCTGTGCGCTGGTGCTGCTGGTGGCGGTGGTCGTGATCGTCGTCAGGACGTCTCAGCTCACCTGAGGAGCTTCCCGAGGCCCTTCGGAGCCGCCCGTGGGCGTCCGGGTGGGGAAGTTGTCCACAGAGTGTGCCGGATCTTGTGCATCCCGTGGGGAACATGCGTGCCCCTTGTCGCCGGTGTGGGTTTGACCAGCGGGGACAAGGGGCTTTCGCATTATCGGAATGGCCTGCGCGGTCACACCGGCGTCAACATCCCGTGGAGTTATCCACAGATCGTCTGACCTTTTCCCCTGCTTGTGGATAACGATGTGGACAACTGAGGGGAGAGCTTGACGGGCAGGTGGTGGACCGGCTGCTTCCGCACGGCTGCCGCCGGGCTGTGGGCGGAGCCGCTACTTCCACAGGAGTGGAGACGGCTACTTCCACAAGGTGGAGACGGCTACTTCCACTGGGTGGAGACGCCGAACCCGGCGGCGATGAAGCCGAACCCGACCACGATGTTCCAGTTCCCGAAGCTCTTCACCGGGAGGTCGCCGTCGGTCAGGTAGAAGACGACGATCCAGGCCAGCCCGATCAGGAACAGGACCAGCATGACCGGGGCGACCCAGCTCCTGTTCGTGAGCTTTATGGCGGTCGCCTGCCTCGCCGGGGGCGGCGTGAAGTCGGCCTTCTTGCGGATACGTGACTTCGGCACGAGGGACTCTCCTGTCGATGCGCTGCGTGACCGCAGGGAACTCTAACGGGCTGGCCGGGGCGGGAGCAGGGGGATCACCGCCGCCCCCGGGCGTCCGTTAGCGTAGTGCTTCCGTGGCGCCTAAGGAGATAAGGGTACGTTGAGCAATTCTGCCGACTCCCCCCAAGGGCCGGTCCCCCGACCGGTCCGGCGCCCCGTCCGGCTGCTCACCGCGGGGGTCTTCGCGCTGGCCGGGCTGATCTTCGTCACCAGCTTCAACACGGCCAAGGGCACCAACATCCGTACGGACGCCTCGCTGCTGAAGCTCTCCGACCTGATCCACGAACGCGACCGGAAGAACGCCGAACTGGGTGATTCCACGGCGGCGGTACGGCAGAAGATCGACACCCTCGTCAGTCACGACCAGGGCTCGGACGAGGCCGCGAAGGCCCGGCTGAAGGCCCTGGAGACCCGCGCGGGCACCGAGAAGCTCACCGGCGGGGCCCTGACCGTCACCCTCGACGACGCCCCGCCGAACGCCACCGCCAACCCCGGCTACCCCGAGCCGCAACCCAACGACCTGGTCATCCACCAGCAGGATCTGCAAGCCGTGGTCAACGCCCTGTGGCAGGGCGGGGCCGAGGGGATCCGGGTCATGGACCAGCGGCTGATCTCCACCAGCGCGGTCCGGTGCGTCGGCAACACCCTGATCCTCCAGGGCCGCGTCTACTCGCCGCCGTACAAAATCACCGCCGTCGGTGACCGGGGCAGGCTCCGCGAGGCCCTCGACAACTCCCCGGCGATCCAGAACTACCAGCTGTACGTCAAGGCGTACGGGCTCGGCTGGAAGGTCGACGAGCTGAGCAGGGAGACGCTCCCCGGCTACTCGGGCACGGTGGACCTCCACTACGCGAAGCCGGTGAAGTAGGGGCCGGTGGGAGCCTGGAGCGGCTCCGGAGCGCGCCCCGAGGGGGAACCCTGTGACGAAGAGCAAGCTCGAACCTTCGTACAGCTGGGGCATGCGCCGCCCATGTGTCCGTGCCGACCTTTAGTCTGGTGCGGTACCGCCCGGGGCGGTACCGGACGGAAGGGACCGCATGTACGGCTGGATCTGGCGGCATCTGCCGGGCAACGTGTGGCTGCGGGCGGCGTTCTCGCTCGTGCTGGCGCTCGCCGTCGTCTATGTGCTGTTCCAGTACGTCTTCCCCTGGGCGGAGCCGCTGCTGCCGTTCAACGACGTCACGGTCGACGGAGCGGGGGCGGCCCGATGAGCGCCCGCGCCCGCATCCTCGTCGTCGACAACTACGACAGCTTCGTCTTCAACCTCGTCCAGTACCTCTACCAGCTCGGCGCCGAGTGCGAGGTGCGGCGGAACGACGAGGTGACCGTCGCGCACGCCCAGGACGGCTTCGACGGCGTCCTGCTCTCCCCCGGCCCCGGTACGCCCGAAGAGGCCGGTGTCTGCGTCGAGATGGTGCGCCACTGCGCCACGACCGGGGTGCCCGTCTTCGGCGTCTGCCTCGGCATGCAGTCGATGGCCGTGGCGTACGGAGGCGTCGTCGACCGGGCCCCCGAACTGCTGCACGGCAAGACGTCCCCGGTCACGCACGAGGGCAAGGGCGTCTTCGCCGGGCTGCCCTCGCCGTTCACCGCGACGCGCTACCACTCGCTGGCGGCGGAGCCCGCGGAGCTGCCGGCCGAGCTGGAAGTCACCGCCAGGACGGCGGACGGGATCATCATGGGCCTGCGCCACCGTGAACTGCCGGTCGAGGGCGTGCAGTTCCACCCCGAGTCCGTCCTCACCGAACACGGCCACCTGATGCTGGCCAACTGGCTCGCGCAGTGCGGCGACCCCGGCGCGGTGGACCGCTCGACGGGCCTGGCGCCGGTGGTGGGCAAGGCGCTCGCGTGACCGCGCTCCGCCCCGAGCACGACGCCCGCTACGGAGCGCCGTACGAGGGCACGTACGAGCAGGGCGGGTACGAGGGCGGGGGCGTGTACGAGCAGGGCGGTTACGAGGGCGGGGGAGTGTACGAGCAGGGCGCGGGCGGCCCGGTGGACCCGCTGAACGGCCCGCCGGGCGATCCGCTGAACGGGCAGCCGCCCGCCGCCGAGGCACCGCGGCAGCCGCCCGCGCAGCCCGCGCGCAGACCGGGGCGGCACCGGGGCGTGCCGCGGCAGGAGACGCCGGTCGCGTACGAGCCGGCGCCCCCGCCCCCGCCCGTACCGGCGCAGCAGGAGTACTACCAGCGGTACGCCGGCCAGGCGCCGCCCCAGGCCCCTGAGGCGGCTTCCCGGGCCGAGGCGGCTCCCCGGGCCCCCGCGGGCCCTGTGGAGCCGCCTCCGCCGTACTACGGGGACGCGCGGACGGCGGTCCTGCCGCCCGTACCGGCCGCGCCCGTACCTCCACCGATATCCGAGCGGGACGACCGGACGGTCGCGCTCCGCGCGCTGGATCCCGCCCTGGCTCCCGGCAGGGCCCCGGAGGCGCCGCCGGTCACCGGCGGGCGCGCGGAGCGCCGCAGGGCCGCCAAGGGGGGCGGACGGGGCCGCAGGCGCCCCGGGCCGACGGGCGGGCCGGAGGCGGACCCGGGCCCGGTGGAGCCCACGAGCATGTCCTCGCGGCCGCTCTCCCGCGTCGAGGCCCGTCGGGCGGCGCGGCTGCGCAAGGAGAGCCCGGCGGTCATCGCCAGCCGGGTGGTCGGCGAGCTGTTCATCACCTTCGGCGTGCTGATGCTCCTGTTCGTGACGTACCAGCTCTGGTGGACGAACATCCAGGCCGGTCTGTACGCGGGCAAGGAGACGAACAAGATCCAGAGCAGCTTCACGGAGAACCGCGAGGCCGGTGCCTTCGAGCCGGGGCAGGGCTTCGCGGTCATGCATATCCCCAAGCTCGATGTCGTCGTGCCCGTCGCCGAGGGCATCGACAAGGAGAAGGTCCTCGACCGGGGCATGGTCGGCCACTACGCCGAGGGCGGCCTCAAGACGGCGATGCCCGACGACAAGCGGGGCAACTTCGCGGTGGCGGGCCACCGCAACACCCATGGCGAACCGTTCCGGTACATCAACCGGCTGAAGCCCGGCGACAAGATCATCGTCGAGACGCGGGACGCGTACTACACGTACGACATGACCAGCATCCTGCCGCAGACGCCGCCCTCGAACGTGAGCGTGATCGAGCCGGTGCCGGTCGGATCGGGATTTACCGGGCCAGGCCGGTACATCACCTTGACGACCTGTACCCCGGAGTTCACCAGTACGTACCGCATGATCGTGTGGGGCAAGATGGTGGACGAGCGGCCGCGCAGCAAGGGCAAGCCCGACGCTCTCGTCGGCTGAGGCCGTCGATCGGCCAGAGAAGACGACCGGGACGGGGACGGGTGCGGTGGCAGTCAGTACCGAGCAGGACGGACGGACCGGGGCCGCACCGCCACCGCCCGCCCGCAGGCGGCGCGGCAGGGTCGCCGCGGTCGTCAGCGTCTTCGGCGAACTGCTCATCACGGCGGGTGTGATCCTGGGCCTGTTCGTGGCCTACTCGCTGTGGTGGACGAACGTCCTGGCCGACCGGGCGGCGGCCGAACAGGGCGACGACGTACGCCACAACTGGGCGCAGGAGGGCGGTGACAGCCCCGACGGCGAGCCCCGGACCTTCGACTCCGCGGACGGCATCGGCTTCCTGCACGTCCCCGCGATGGATGGCAGCGAGATCCTGGTCAAGAAGGGCACCACCCCCTCCCTGCTGAACGACGGCGTCGCGGGTTACTACACGGACCCCGTCAAGTCGGCCCTCCCCTGGGACAAGAAGGGAAACTTCACGCTGGCCGCGCACCGGGACGGCCACGGGGCGCGGTTCCACAACATCCACAAGATCAGGACGGGCGATCCGATCGTCTTCGAGACCCGCGACACCTGGTACATCTACAAGGTCTACAAGGAGCTTCCGCAGACCTCGAAGTTCAATGTGGAGGTGCTGATGCCGGTCCCGAAGGAGTCGGGGAAGACCGAGCCGGGCCGCTACCTCACGCTGACGACCTGCACGCCGATCTACAGCTCCGACTACCGCTACATCGTCTGGGCGGAGCTGGACCGCACGCAGAAGGTCGACAAGGCGCGGACGCCGCCGCCCGAACTGCGCTGAGCTTTCCTTTCCCGCCGAGCCTTCCTGCTCGGGCGGGTACGAAGCGGCCCCGGCCCCCCCACGGAAACGGTGGGGGCCGGGGCGCTTCGTACCCTCGGGGCTGTCTCAGTTGTTGAAGAAGTCCGAGAAGTCGACGCCGCCGTTGTTGTTGTTCCCACCGCCGTTGTTGCCGCCGTTGTTCCCGCCGCCGTTGTTCCCGTTGTTGTTCTGGGCACCGAAGGTGGTGAGGGTGACGAGGCCGCCCTTGTCGACCTGCGTGCCGGGGCCGGGGTCGACGGACAGGACGCGGGCGTCGTCGTCGTCGGACGAGCCCTGGGTGATGCCGACCGTGAGGCCGAGGCCCTGGAGCTGGTCCTTGACGTCCTCCAGGCGCTGGCCGACGAGACCGTCGGGGATGGCGACCTTCTCCGGCTCCTCCTGCTTCGGGCCGTTGGAGACCTCCAGGGTGACCTGGGTGCCCTTCTCCGCCTGGGAGTTGCCGTCCGGGCTCTGCTTGACGACATTGCCCGCGGGCTGGTCGGAGTCGACCTGGGTGGAGTTGACCGTGAAGCCGAGGGCCGTCAGCTGGGCGGTCGCGTCGGCGAGGGACCTGCCGGTCACCGGGGGAACGGTGACCTTGGCCTGCTTCGCGATCGTCAGCGTGACCGTGGAGCCCTTCTCGACCGCCGCGCCGGCCTCGGGGTCCTGCCTGAGCACCGAACCGGCGGTGCTCTCGGACTCCTCTTCCTCGGTCTTGACGACGAAGCCGTCGTTCTCCAGGAGGTCCGTCGCGCTCTGTTCCTGCTTCTCGGTGACGTCCGGGACCTTGACCTGCGGGGCGCCCTCCGAGACGACGACCAGGATGGTGTCGCCCTGGTTGACCGGGCCGCTCTCGGGGTTCTGGCTGCAGATGGAGCCCTTGGGGACCTCACAGCGCTCGGAGCCGGACTGCTTGATCTTCACGCCCGCGTTGTCGGCGGACCGCTCGGCGTCCGTGAGCGTCTTCCCGACGAACTGGGGTACGTCCAGCTGGTTGACCTTGGTGTCGTCGCCGCCGAAGACCGACTTGCCGATCAGGATCGCGCCGACCAGTACGAGGACGCCCGCGACCGCGAGCAGGACCGTGGAGGTGCTGGACTTCTTCTGGTTCCCGCGACGGCGGTCGGGGCGGTCGTCGTACCCGCCGAAGCCGTCGTCCCCGTTCATCGGCGGGAGCATCGAGGTCTGGGCGGCGGCCGGGCCCTGGTGCATGGCGGCCGTCTGGTCGGCCGGGCCGCCGTACCCGCCGTCGTAGCCGACCGTGCCCATGGCGGCGGTGGCGGCGACGGGCTGGCCGTCGAGGCACGCCTCGATGTCGGCGCGCATCTCGTCGGCGGACTGGTAACGGTAGTCCCGGTCCTTGACGAGGGCCTTCAGGACGATCGCGTCCATCTCGGGCGTGATCTCGGGGTCGAAGACGCTCGGGGTCTGCGGTTCTTCCCGTACATGCTGATAGGCCACCGCCACCGGGGAGTCCCCGATGAACGGCGGCCGGACCGTCAGCAGCTCGTAGAGCAGGCAGCCGGTCGAGTAGAGGTCGGAGCGCGCGTCGACCTGTTCGCCCTTGGCCTGCTCGGGGGAGAGGTACTGGGCGGTGCCGATGACGGCGGAGGTCTGGGTCATCGTCATCCCGGAGTCGCCCATCGCGCGGGCGATGCCGAAGTCCATGACCTTGACCTGGCCGGTGCGCGTCAGCATGACGTTGGCCGGTTTGATGTCGCGGTGGACGATGCCGTTGCGGTGCGAGTACTCCAGCGCCTGGAGGATCCCGACCGTCATCTCCAGCGTGCGCTCGGGGAGCAGTCTCCGGCCGGAGTGCAGCAGCTCCCGCAGGGTCGACCCGTCGACGTGCTCCATCACGATGTACGGGAGGGAGACCCCGTCCACGTAATCCTCGCCGGTGTCGTAGACCGCGACGATCGCCGGGTGGTTGAGCGAGGCGGCCGACTGGGCCTCTCTGCGGAACCTGGCCTGGAACGACGGGTCACGGGCGAGGTCCGCCCGCAGGGTCTTCACGGCGACGGAGCGGCCGAGCCGGGTGTCATGGGCGAGGTAGACCTCCGCCATGCCACCACGGCCGAGCACCGAGCCCAGCTCGTACCGGCCGCCGAGGCGACGCGCCTCTTCCATAGCGTTCCAGCCCTCTCCGTCAGTCCCGACCGCACCGGTGTGTGGTCGGGCGGTGTGCTGTTCGCGCCTACGCTACCGGGCAGGCCACAGGTGATTGGCCCGTAACGGTCACCTGATATACGACCGGTATCGCAATGTGCAGGTATGGACGTGAGCCGTGACAGGCGTCACTTCTTGCTGTCGATGACCGCTTTCATGACGTCCTTGGCGATGGGTGCGGCGAGGCCGCCACCGGAGATGTCGTCGCGGTTGCCGTTCTCGTCCGCGACGACGACGGCGACGGCCACCGGGGAGCCGTTGCCCGTCTTGGCGTACGAGATGAACCAGGCGTACGGGTTCTTGCTGTTGTTCTCGCCGTGCTGGGCGGTGCCGGTCTTGCCGCCGACCGTCACGCCCGGGATCTTGGCGTTCTTGCCGGTACCGTCGTTGACGACCGTCTCCATGATCGACTGGAGCATCTGCGCGTGCTCGGCGGTGAGCGGGCGGCTCTGCTCCTCGGGCTCGGTCTTGTCGAGGATGTCCAGGCCGGGCGTCTCCAGGCGGTCGATCATGTACGGCTTCATCAGCTTGCCGTCATTGGCGACCGCGGCGGCGATCATGGCCATCTGGAGCGGGGTGGCGCGGGTGTCGTACTGGCCGATGGAGGAGAGCGCGGTCTGCGAGACGTTGATGTCCTCGGGGAAGATCGAGGCGTTGGCGCGGACCGGGATGAACTGCTCCGCGTTGAAGCCGAACTTCTTCGCGGTCTCCAGCATCTTGTCCTTGCCGACATCGGCGCCGAGCTTGCCGAAGACGGTGTTGCAGGACATCCGCAGCGCCTCGCGGAGCGAGACGTTCTTGCAGGGGATGTTGTTCTCGTTCAGCAGCGGGGTGGTGGTGCCCGGCATGATCCAGGGGAGCGGGGAGTCGGTCGCCGCGTCGACATTGGTGACCTTGCCGTGCTCCAGGGCCGCGGCGGCGGTCAGCACCTTGAAGGTGGAGCCGGGCGGGTAGGTCTCGCGCAGGGCCCGGTTGAGCATCGGGTTGTCGGGGTCGTTCTTCGGCTGGAGGCCGTTGTACGCCTTGCTGTCGGCGTCGTTGCGGCCGGCGAAGGTGGCGGGGTCGTAGCTCGGGGTCGAGACCAGCGCCAGGATCTTGCCGGTCTGCGGGTCGATGGCCGCGACGGCGCCCTTCTTCTTCCCGAGGCCGTCGTAGGCGGCCTTCTGGGCGGCGCCGTTGAGGGTGGTGACGACGTTGCCGCCCTTCTTCTCGTCGCCGGTGAACATGCTGAGCGTACGGTCGAAGAAGAGCCGGTCGTCGTTGCCGGTGAGGACGCCGTCCTCGAGGTTCTCGATCTGGCTGGCACCGAAGACCTGCGAGGCGTAACCCGTGACGGGGGCCCACATGGGGCCGTCGACATAGGTGCGCTTGTACGCGAAGTAGGTGTCGTCCGTCTTGGCCGAGCCGGTTATGGGCTTGCCGTCGACGATGATGTTGCCGCGGGGGCTGTTGTAGCGCGCGATGTCGACGCGCTTGTTGTACTCGTTGGTGCTCAGCTCGTCCGCGTCGACGTACTGGAGCCAGTTGACCCGGACCATCAGGGCGAGGACGAGGAGCCCACAGAAGATCGCGATGTGGCGCAGGGGTTTGTTCACGGTCGGACCACCTGGGTCATCTCGGCGTCGGGGGACGGGGCCGGGGACGGTGCGGGGCGGCGGGCGGTGTCGCTGATACGGATGAGGATGCCGATCAGCATCCAGTTGGCCAGTACGGAGGAACCGCCGTACGCGACGAACGGCATCGTCATACCGGTCAGCGGGATCAGGCCGATGACGCCACCCGCGACGACGAAGATCTGGATGGCGAAGGCGCCGGAGAGCCCGATGGCGAGGAGCTTGCCGAAGGGGTCACGGGCGGCGAGTGCGGTCCGTACACCGCGCTCGATGATCAGCGTGTAGAGCATCAAGAAGGCCATCGTGCCGGCCAGGCCCAACTCCTCACCGACGGTGGTGAGGATGAAGTCGGCGTTGGCGGCGAAGCCGATGAGATCGGAGTTGCCCTGGCCGAGTCCCGTACCGAGGGTGCCGCCGGAGCCGAAGGAGAGCAGCGAGTCGCCGATCTGTTGGCAGGCACCGGTGACGTCTGTCTGGTAACAGGAGAAGGGGTCGAGCCAGGCGTTGACACGGGCCTGGACGTGCGACTCGAAACTGGCGACGGCCACGGCTCCGACGACCGACATCAGCAGACCGAAGACGATCCAGCTGGTGCGCTCGGTGGCCACGTACAGCATGACCACGAAGAGACCGAAGAAGAGCAGTGAGGTACCGAGGTCGGTCTCGAAGACCAGGATGAGGATGGACAGGCCCCAGATGGCCAGAATCGGTCCCAGGTCACGGCCCCGGGGCAGATACAGACCCATGAAGCGGCGGCTGGCGAGGGCCAGGGCGTCTCTTTTGACCATCAGATAGCCGGAGAAGAAGATCGCGATGATGATCTTCGCGAACTCGCCGGGCTGGATGGTGAATCCGCCGATGTTGATCCAGATCTTGGCGCCGTTCACGGCGGGGAAGAACATCGGCAGGATCAGCAGGAAGAGACCGGCCGCCATGGAGATGTACGTGTAGCGCTGGAGGATGCGGTGATCCTTCAGGAACATCAGTACGGCGGCGAAGAGCGCGATACCCAGGGCCGAGTACAGCAGCTGCTTGGGTGCGTCGGGGCTGAACGCGCCGAATGCGCTCTCGGCGCGCTCGATCAGTCGCGGTGACTGGTCCAGCCGCCAGATCAGCACCAGCCCCAGCCCGTTGAGCAGCGTTGCCAGGGGCAGCAGCAGCGGGTCGGCGTACTTGGCGAACTTGCGCACCACGAGATGCGCGATACCGGCGAGCAGGGCGAGGCCGAGGCTGTAGCCGAGCATGCCTACGGGGACCTTGCCGTCGAGGGCCAGTCCCACGTTCAGATAGGCGAACGCGGAGATGGCGACGGCGAAGGCGAGCAGGGCCAGTTCGGTGTTGCGGCGGCTCGGTGCTTCGATCGCGCCGATGGTGGTCGTGTTGGTGACAACGCTCATGGTGGTGAAGGGCCCCCTACGGCCGGCTACTGCTTACCGCAGTTCGAGGCCACGCTCTGTTCTTCCTCCGAGAGACTGGGGCTCGGAGTCGGAGTCGCGGCTTTCGGCTTGTTGACGCTGGTCCGGGACGTGGACGTGCTCGTACCCGTGGTGCCGCCGGCCTGTCCGGTGACCGCGCCGGCGTTGCTCTCGGCGGCGCGGCGCTGGGCGTCCTTCTTGCAGGCGGACGCCTGGGTGGCCAGCTCCTTGATCTTGAGGCGGCCCTGGGACAGGCTGCCTTCGGCGATGGTGGACTCGACCTGCTTGCGCTGGTAGGGCGGGAGGTACTTCAGCTCGATCTCGGGGTGGTCCTTCTCGACCTCCGAGAGATCGATCCACGCCAGATCCTGGCTGATGCCCCGGTAGAGGGCGATGTGCTCGCCGTTGGCGCCGACGTAGTACTGCGTCTGCGTCCAGCGGTAGCCGCTGTACAGCCCGCCGCCGATGACGGCCAGCGCGAGCACGGTGTAGAGGGATCTCCCGAGCCAGCGGCGCCGTGGCCGGGGCTTGAGGAACTCCTCCTCGTCGTAGCCCCCGTAGCCGCCGTCCGACGGCATTCCGCCGTACCCCGCGTCGCCGCTGCCGGGCGGGCCGAACCCGCCGGCGGGCTGCTGCGGTACGGAGCGGCCGAGGCCGGCCGCGCGGCCGGCCGGGGTCTGCATCGCGGCGGCGTTCTCGGCGGAGCTGAGCGGGAGCTGGTTCTCCGCGACGGCGCCGACGACGACCGGGGTGTCGCTGAGCTGTCCGGCCAGGGTGTCGTTGGACTCGACGTCCAGGACGTCGGCCACGATGCAGGTGATGTTGTCGGGGCCGCCGCCGCGCAGCGCGAGCTGGATGAGGGCCTGGATGGTCTCCTGCGGGCCCTGGTAGCTGGCGAGCGTCTCTTCCATGGTCTGGTGGGAGACCACGCCGGACAGCCCGTCGGAACAGATCAAGTAGCGGTCGCCCGCGCGGACTTCGCGGATGGAGAGATCGGGCTCGACATGGTCGCCGCTGCCCAGCGCGCGCATCAGCAGGGAGCGCTGCGGGTGGGTGGTGGCCTCTTCCTCGGTGATCCGGCCCTCGTCGACCAGCCGCTGCACCCAGGTGTGGTCCTGGGTGATCTGGGTCAGCACGCCGTCGCGCAGCAGATAGGCGCGGGAGTCCCCGACGTGGACCAGGCCGAGTCGCTGGCCGGTCCACAGGAGGGCGGTGAGCGTGGTGCCCATGCCCTCCAGCTGGGGGTCCTCCTCGACCATGACCCGCAACTGGTCGTTGGCCTGCTGTACGGCCGTACCGAGCGAGGTGAGGATGTCGGAGCCGGGAACGTCGTCGTCGAGCTGGACGAGGGTGGAGATCACCTCGGAGGAGGCGACCTCGCCCGCGGCCTGGCCGCCCATGCCGTCGGCGATGGCCAGCAGCCGGGGGCCGGCGTAACCGGAGTCCTCGTTCCCCTCCCGGATCATGCCTTTGTGCGATCCGGCGGCGAACCGCAGAGACAGACTCATGAGCACCTCGCCCGTCGGTTCGCCGGTCGACTGTCGCGCCAGCCGGTCTCGTCGAGCCACACTGCCCACCTTCCGGTCGGGAGCCTGCTCCGGCCCGCTGTCGGGACCGCTGCGGCTCGCTCGCTCCGCTCGCTCATTGTCGTACTACTTCCGCAGCTCGATGACGGTCTTTCCGATGCGGATCGGAGCGCCCAGCGCGATCGGCTGCGGGGTCGTGAGCCGGGTCCGGTCGAGATAGGTGCCGTTGGTGGACCCGAGATCCTCGACGATCCACTGGCCGTCACGGTCCGGGTAGATCCTGGCATGCCGACTGGACGCGTAGTCGTCGTCGAGGACGATCGTCGAGTCGTGCGCGCGGCCCAGTGTGATGGTCTGTCCCTGGAGCGCCACCGTGGTGCCGGTGAGCGAGCCCTCGGAGACGACCAGTTTGGTGGGCGCTCCCCGGCGCTGCCTGCCTCCCTGCTGCTGGCGCTGCTGAGGCGGCGCCGGTGTCTGGCGGGCCTGTTGCGGGCGGGCGTCGGCGTTGCGGCGTGAGCCGCGCTGCGTGACGCGTGTTCCGAACAGATCGCTGCGGATGACCTGTACGGCCACGATCACGAACAGCCACAGAACGGCCAGAAAACCTAGCCGCATGACCGTCAGGGTCAGCTCTGACATTGCCCCCGCTTCACCCTTCGGCTTGCCTGAATACGATGGTGGTGTTGCCCACGACGATCCGCGAACCGTCGCGGAGCGTAGCGCGGGTGGTGTGCTGTCCGTCTACCACGATGCCGTTGGTGGATCCGAGATCCTGGATCGTGGAGGGAGCCCCGGCCCGGATCTCGCAGTGCCTGCGGGAAACCCCCGGGTCGTCGATCCGTACGTCGGCGTCGGTGCTGCGGCCCAGGACCAGTGTCGCGCGGGAGATCTGGTGGCGGTTGCCGTTGATCTCGATCCAGCGGCGGACCTGGCCGCCCTGCGTCATCGCGCCGGGGCCGGGCGTCGCGGGGCCGGTGGCTCCCGGAGCGCCGGGAGGAGCGGCGGACGGCAGTGGGGGTACGGCGCTGGGCGGGTAGCCGTAGCCGCCGCGGGCCGGGCCGGGGGGCGCGGCGGACGGGCCGGGACCGGCGGGGCCGCGCTCGGGCGCCGGCGCCTGTGACGAACTCGACGCCAGGGTGCGGCTGCGTACCCGGTACAGCCCGGTGTCGAGGTCCTCGGCCTTCTCCAGGTGGACCTTGATCGGTCCCATGAAGGTGTAGCGCTGCTGCTTGGCGTAGTCGCGGACGAGTCCGGACAGTTCGTCGCCGAGCTGGCCGGAGTACGGGCTGAGCCGCTCGTAGTCGGGCGTGCTCAGCTCGACGATGAAGTCATTGGGGACGACGGTCCGCTCGCGGTTCCAGATCGTGGCGTTGTTGTCGCACTCCCGCTGAAGGGCACCCGCGATCTCGACCGGCTGGACCTCGGACTTGAACACTTTCGCGAAGGTGCCATTGACCAAACCTTCGAGACGCTGTTCGAAACGCTTCATGACTCCCATGGGGCACCTCCTCGGTCGTTGCTGTCCTGGTACTGCTTACTGATCGTATCCACGCGTCGGGAAATCGGCTGGTTCCCCTTGTCTGCCCCGTCGATGAGTGTCACCTCTCACACGGATCGTAGAGGCGGCTACCGGCCAGTGTCCCGCACCCCGGGGGTACTGAGGAGGAGTGGGCGCGGCCGCGGTCCGTTCCCTGATCCGGGGTCGGACCGGTCGAACAATCGGAGGTGAACCCACCCCCTCCACCGTGCTAATCTTCTCGATGTCGCCAGGAGCACACACCAGCAGGTGAGGCACCGGACGGCACACCCAATGCGCGGGTGGCGGAATAGGCAGACGCGCTGGATTCAGGTTCCAGTGCCCGAAAGGGCGTGGGGGTTCAACTCCCCCCTCGCGCACGGATGGAAGTCCCGTAGGTCATCGACCTACGGGACTTCTTCGTTGCGCGGCCCGTGTCATGCGGCTGTGGGGTCGCCTCTGCCGGGTGTGAGACATGCCTCCCGCGCGGGGGCGTGCTCCGGCGGGAGGCGTCGCGTGTGGTGGCCCTACGGCGTCGGGCGTACGGCTTCGGCGTATGACGTAGGAAGTCGGGCCTTACGGGCGTCGGCGGTACGGCGTTGGCGTACCGGCTCAGACGGCGAGGCGGGCGGCGAGGGCCTTGGCCTTCTCGGTGGCCTCTTCCTCGGTCCTGGCGCGGGAGGCTTCGGCGAGCGGGATCAGGCCGTTCAGCGCCGGGATGGCGTGGGCGAGGGTCAGCTCCGGGGTGATGAAGTCGATGTCCGTGGTGCCGAACATGCCCGTGAGCAGCTTCTCCAGGTAGTTCTGGACGAACTCGAAGCCCTCGCGCGGGGTGCCGGGGCCGTACGCGCCGCCACGGCTGGCGACGATCGTGAACGGGGTCGAGGCCAGCGGGTTGTCGGGGATGTTCGAGTTGTGACCGGTGATGATCACGTGGTCGAACCATGCCTTGAGGGTGGACGGGATCGTGAAGTTGTACATCGGGGCGCCGATGAGCACGGCGTCCGCGTCGGCCAGCTCCGCCGCCAGTTCGGCCCGCAGCGCGCTGTCCGCGCCCGCGGCGGCGGAGGCGCCGTCCAGGTGGGGCAGCGGGTCGGCGGCGAGGTCCCGGTAGACGACCTTGCCCTCGGGGTGCTGCTCCTGCCAGGAGCGGACGAACTTCGCCGTGAGGTCGCGGGAGGCGGAGGAGCCCTCGGGGAGGACGGCGGAGTCGAGGTGCAGAAGCGTGGCCATGTGTGTCTCCTGAGGTGAGTTTTCCGTTCGTTGCTATAGATAACATGGCTGCTTACTTTTTTTCATCCCTCTCCGGAGACCCAGTACGCTGTGCGTATGGCGGATCACAGCGCAGAGCCCTGCAAGAGGGTCGACGTGAGCATCACGCGAGTCTTCGAGTTGCTGGGCAAGCGCTGGACCGGGCCGATCATTTCCGTACTCATGGAACGCGCGGTCTACTTCGCGGATCTGCGGCGGGCGATCCCCGGCATCAGTGAGCGCATGCTCTCGGACCGGCTGACCGAGCTGGGGGCGGCCGGACTGGTCGTGCGCGAGGTCGACGCGGGGCCGCCGCTGCGGGTGTCGTACCGGCTGACGGAGGCGGGGACCGCGATGGAGCCCGCGCTGCGGGAACTGTCGTCGTGGGCCGAGTCCCATCTCCGCCGGCCGTCCGACGACGGCGGCTGCCAGAGCCCCTGACACCGCGTCCGCCGTGGTCGGGGACGGTGCGTACGGCCGGTACCTTCTTGGCAGTTGATCTCGCGCGAGTACGGGGGAGGGCCGCACGCCATGGCCGATGTCGGGTCGGGGACGCCTGGACGGGGAACGGGTCTCGGGGCGGCGCGCATCCCGGTCGTACCGGGCTTCGCGGCGCGTACGGCGGCGCCGGCGCCCAGGGCGCGGGGCAAGGCGCTGCGCGAGCGGGTGCCGCGCGCCGCGCACGCCTCGGTGGTGTACCCGGTGGGGCGGCCCGACGCGGTGCGCGCCACCGAGGAGTCGAACCGCGGCCGGGTGCCCGAGCTGACGCCGATACGGGTGGGGCGGATGGCGGCGACCCCGTTCGCGTTCCTGCGCGGATCCGCCGGGCTGATGGCCCACGATCTGACGGGCACTCCGGTCACCGGCGTCGGCGTCCAGCTCTGCGGGGACGCGCACGCGGCCAACTTCGGTCTGTACGGCGACGCGCGCGGTCGGCTCGTCATCGACCTCAACGACTTCGACGAGACCGTGGCGGGCCCCTGGGAGTGGGACGTCAAGCGGCTCGCGACCTCGCTGGTGCTGGCGGGCCGCGAGGCGGGCGCCGACGAGGACACCTGCCGCAGTGGGGCGCGGGACGCGGTCGGCGCGTACCGGCGCACGATGCGGCTGCTGGCGAAGCTCCCGGCGCTCGACGCGTGGAACGCCATCGCCGACGAGGAACTCGTCTCGCACGCGGACGCGCACGATCTCGCCGGCACGCTGGAGCGCGTCTCGGAGAAGGCGCGCTCCAACACGAGCGCGCGGTTCGCCGCCCGGTCGACCGAGGCGCTCGACGGGGCGGGCGACAGGGGTGCGGAGGGGTTCGCGCGGCGCCGGTTCGTGGACGCGCCGCCCGTACTGCGGCGGGTCTCCGACGAGGAGGCGGCGGCGGTGGCCGCCGCGCTGGGGGAGTATCTGGGCACGCTCTCCGAGGACCGGCTGCCGCTGCTCGCGCGGTACGCGATCCAGGACGTGGCGTTCCGGATCGTCGGCACGGGCAGCGTCGGGACCCGTTCGTACGTGGTGCTGCTGCTCGACCACCGGGGTCGGCCGCTGGTGCTCCAGGTGAAGGAGGCGCGCGCCTCCGCCCTGCTGCCGTACCTCCCGGCGGTCGGGTTCGAGGCGCCCTCGACGCCGATGCACGAGGGGCGCCGGGTGGTGCTGGGGCAGAAGCGGATTCAGGTGGTCAGCGACAACCTGCTGGGCTGGACGACCGTACGCGGCAGGCCCTTCCAGGTACGCCAGTTCAGGAACCGCAAGGGGAGCGTCGATCCGACGGCGCTGCCCGCCGACCAGATAGACGACTACGGGCGGATGACCGGGGCGCTGCTGGCCAGGGCGCACGCGCACAGCGCGGACCCGCGGCTGATCGCCGGGTACTGCGGCAAGAGCGAGGAGCTGGACGTGGCCGTGGCCGCCTTCGCGATGGCGTACGCGGACCGTACGGAGGCGGACCACGCCGCGCTGGTCGCGTCCGTCAGGAGCGGGCGGACCGCCGCCGAGCTGGGGGTATGACGGCCGCGGCCCGGTAGGGGGCGGGGCGGGGGCGCCCGGACCGGCCGGCGGGCGCCGCGGTCGCCCGTACGAGGGCGCCGGGATCGCCCGTACGCTGGACGGGTGATGCACGACGCCCCTGGGGAGCCGACGATCCGTAACGACGATGAGCAGGACGTACGAGACGCGCCGGGCGCGAGTGGCACGGCCGACGCGGTCGCAGGGCCGGTCGATGCGCAGGTCGGTACGGATGGAGCCGCGCCGGTCGCTGTGGACGAGGCGCGGCCCGAGGCGCGGCTGGAGAAGGCCGTGCGCGCCGCCGAGCAGGCGCTGATCGAGTTCGAGATCGCGCTGGAGACGTTCCGGATCGAGGTGGAGAACTTCTCCCGACTGCACCACCAGCGGCTCGGCCCGATGTACGCCCGCCTCGACGAGCTGGACGCGATGATCGCCGAGGCCCGCGCGGCCCGTACGGGAGACCCCGAGGACCTGCGCAGGGCGCGGGAGGCGCGGGCGCTGGTGCAGCCGATGCCGGGGGTGGAGGAGCTGTTCCACGACTGGCTCGATTCGGACGGTCTGTCGCCCGAGGCCGCCGCGATGCTGACCGAGCAGCCCGTACGGCCGCCCGCGCGGGTCCGGGCGAGCGACGAGGCGCGCAAGCTCTACCGTGATCTCGTGCGCAAGGCCCACCCGGATCTGGCGCGGGACGACGCGGACCGCCCCGGGCGCGAGGAGTTCATCACGCGGGTCAACGCCGCCTACGGGCGCGGGGACGAGCCGCTGCTGCGGGAGCTGGCGGCGGAGTGGGCGGCGGGACCCGCGCCGATGGCACGGCGGCTGAGCGAGAGCGAGGAGCTGTACGCCCGGCTGGAGTGGCTGTCGCGGCGCAAGGAGATGCTGACGGTGGTCGCCAAGGAGCTGGAGGAGAGCGCGATCGGCTCGATGCTCAGGATGGCGCCCGAGGACCCGGACCGGCTGCTGGAGGAGATCGCCGAGCAGCTGCTCGCCGAGGTCTCCGAGCGCGAGACGGAACTCGCCAAGCTGGTGCAGTAGGTTTTCGGGAGCCCCGGTTCGGGAGCCCTGGTTTCGGAGCCCCGGTTCCGGAGCCCTGTTCCGAGAATCTGTTTCGGGGCGGTTGTGTTCCGTGTTGTGTACGAGGTTCCGTTATGTACGAGAGAGAGCTACGCCCATGAACTTCGCCCCGCTGCCCTCGGTCGACGCCGCGGCGGTGCCGTCCGACGCCCTGGTGCTGGATGTCCGGGAGGACGACGAGTGGGCGGCCGGTCATGTCGAGGGCGCGTTGCACGTCCCGATGAGCGACTTCGTGGCGCGCTTCGGCGAGGTGACCGAGGCGGTGTCCGAGGGCCGGAAGGTGTATGTGATGTGCCGGGTCGGCGGGCGGTCCGCGCAGGTCACCCAGTATCTGGTGCGGCAGGGCATCGACGCGGTGAACGTGGACGGCGGCATGCTCGCCTGGGACGGCGCCGGGCGGCCGATGGTCACCGGGAGCGGCACCCCGGCGTTCGTTCTCTGACGGCTCAGGTCCGGGCTCCGGTCCGGTCCGGGCCCAGGCGTTCTCCCGTGTCCGGGACGGCCCGTAGGGTGTCAACCGCTGTGGATGACGTGGTGGACGACTGACCGGGCGCGACGGGGATCGGGGCGGCATGGATTCGTACGACGACGAGGCTGCGAAGGCGGGACCGCGGCCACCCGGGACGGGCATAGTCGGGCTCTCCCTTCCGTACCAGGTGGTGGCCTCCGTCGCGGTCGCGGTCATCGGGCTGCTGGCCTGCCTCCATGTGGGCATGGTGTTCCTGCACGTGGCCCCGTCCAACACGATCACCAAGCAGCACGGCAAGGCCGTCGACGCGTGGATCTATCCCGAGTTCGAACAGAACTGGAAGCTCTTCGCGCCCAACCCGCTCCAGCAGAACATCGCCGTCCAGGCGCGCGCCGAGGTCGAGTCCGGCTCCACGCGGACCGTCACCGGCTGGATCGACCTCTCCGCCCAGGACGGCGCGGCGATCCGCGGCAATCCGCTGCCCAGCCATGTCGATCAGAACGAGCTGCGCCGGGGCTGGGACTTCTTCGTCGGGTCGCACGACAACCAGAACCGCCCCAACGGTCTGCGCGGGCAGCTCTCCGAGAGCTATGTCCGCCGCATCACGATGCTGCGCCTCGCCGACATGGAGCTGGGCGGTTCCGTACAGCGCATTCAGCTCAGGTCGGCCACCAGCGCCGTCGCCTCCCCGCCCTGGAGCAAGGAGAAGGCCGGCACGCGTCCGGTCTACCGCGTCCTGCCCTGGTGGACGGTGAACGCCACGGATCTTCCCGGAGGCGTACGGAACGGCCGTACGGAGGCGGGCACATGAGCGAATCGGTCCAGCGTACGAACGTGGAGCGGCGGGCCGCTCTCGCCCTTCAGCGCGTCACCTCCACCGCCCTCGGCCGCTACCAGAGCGCCATCATCCGCATCGGGTTCGCCGGCACTTGGCTGCTCTTCCTGCTGCGCGAGCTGCCGCACCGCCGTGAGCTGTACGGGCCCGACGGGCCGTGGAGCTGGGACATGGCCCAGCAGCTCATCGCGAAGAACGGCGCCTTCACCGCGCTGATGTGGTCCGACAGCACGGTCTGGTTCGAGATCGTGTACGCCGTCGCCGTGCTCTCCAGCGCCCTGCTGCTGCTCGGCTGGCGGACCCGGACGATGTCCGTGCTCTTCATGGTCGGGGTGCTGTCGCTCCAGAACCGCTCGATCTTCATGGGCGACGGCGGCGACAACGTCATCCATCTGATGGCGATCTATCTCGTACTGACCCGGTGCGGTCAGGTCTGGTCGCTGGACGCCCGCCGCGCGGCACGTACCGCCGCCTCCGGTGCCGACGCCGCCGGCGCCGAGGGGGAGGGCGTTGTCGTACGGGACCGGATCGGTCCGGTGCTGTGGGCCGTTCTCGGGGTGCTCCTCCTTGTCGGGACCGTGCTCGACCAGGTCCGGGCCGAGAGCTGGCTGCTCGCCCTGTTCTGGGGGATGTGGGCCGCGCAGGGGCTGTGGTGGGCGGCGAACCGGTACGCGCCGGGCGGCGAGCCGCGCGCCCTGCTCGATGTCCTCGCCAACCTCGTCCACAACGCCGGGCTTCTTGTGATCATGGCCGAGGTCTGTCTCGTCTACGCCACCGCCGGCTGGTACAAGATCCAGGGCTCGCGCTGGCAGGACGGCACCGCGCTGTACTACCCGCTCAAGCTGGACTACTTCGCGCCCTGGCCCGGTCTCTCGGCGCTGCTCGCCTCCAGCGGTGTCATGGTGATGCTGCTCAGCTACGGCACGGTCATCGTGCAGGTCGCCTTCCCGTTCACGCTCTTCAACCGGCGCGTCAAGAACGTACTGCTGGTGGTGATGATGCTGGAGCACGCGGGCATCGCCGTACTGCTCGGGCTGCCGTTCTTCTCGCTGGCGATGATCGCCGCCGACGCGGTCTTCCTGCCGACGAACTTCCTGCGGTGGCTGGGCGCCAGGGTCGTCCTGCTGCGTGACCGGTCGCGCGATCTGCTGTTCTCCCGGGGCCGGCCGGACGGGCCGTCGAAGGAGCGGAGCGAGAGCCCTGACCAGCCACGTACTCTCGTGGGGTGAGCAGCGAGACACCGGCCGAGCAGCTGGAACCGGTCCAGTACGACGACGGCTTCGGCCAGCCGATCGGCGTCGGCCCGCACAGCGAGCCCTGGCCGACCGACGAGCGGTACGACCCCGAGCTGCTGGCCGCCGGTGACCGGCGCAATGTCGTCGACCGCTACCGGTACTGGACGCGCGAGGCGATCGTCGCCGATCTGGACACCCGGCGCCACGACTTCCATGTCGCGGTGGAGAACTGGAGCCACGATTTCAACATCGGCTCCGTCGTGCGTACGGCCAACGCCTTCCTCGCCAAGGAGATCCATATCGTCGGGCGGCGGCGCTGGAACCGGCGCGGTGCGATGGTCACCGACCGGTACCAGCACGTACGCCACCACGCGGACACGGCGGAGCTGACGGCCTGGGCGGCGGCCGAGGGGCTGCCGATCATCGGGATCGACAATCTGCCGGGCGCCGTGCCGCTGGAACGCACCGAACTGCCGCGCCGCTGTGTGCTGCTCTTCGGGCAGGAGGGGCCGGGGCTGACCGAGGAGGCGCGCGCGCACGCCACGATGGTGTGCTCGATCGCCCAGTTCGGCTCGACCCGGTCGATCAACGCGGGGGCGGCCGCCGCGATCGCCATGCACGCCTGGGTGCAGCGGTACGCGCGGATCGAGGCGCCGCCCGCGCCCTGACGTGCCGCCCCGATCAGCCCTGGCGGCGCACCTCCACGGTCCGGAAGCGGTTCGCCACGAAGGCCGCGTCGCACAGCGCCGCGTTCGCCGCGGGGTTGCCGCCGGAGCCGTGGAAGTCCGAGAAGGCCGCGGTCTGGTTCACATAGACCCCGCCGGTGAGATTCAGCGAGAGCTGCGCCGACTCCTCCAGACAGACCTCCTCGACCGCGCGCTCCGTCTCCTCCGAGGTCGTGTACGCGCCGACCGTCATCGCGCCCCGGTGGCGGACGGTGTGCCGCAGCAGCTCCAGCGCGTCCGCCGTGGAGTCCACGGCGACCGCGAACGACACCGGGCCGAAGCACTCGGAGAGATACGGCGCCTGGTCCTCGCCCTCGGCCGGGCTCTCCCAGAACTTGCGGGAGCCGTCGGCCTTCACGATCGCGGGCGTACGGACCACCGCGTCCGGGAAGTCCGGGGAGGCCACCTCGCGCGAGGGCAGCGCCAGCTCCCCGAGATCGCCCGCCGCGTCCAGCCGGGCCTTCACCGCGGGGTTGACCAGAGCGCCGAGCACACCGCTCGCGCGGGCGTCGTCGCCCAGCAGACCGCTCACCGAGGCCGCGAGATCGGCGACCACCTCGTCGTACGACTTCTCGCCCGCGTCCGTCGTGATGCCGTCCCGGGGGATCAGCAGATTCTGCGGGGTGGTGCACATCTGGCCGCTGTACAGCGACAGGGAGAAGGCGAGGTTGGCGAGCATGCCCTTGTAGTCGTCGGTGGAGTCGATGACGACCGTGTTGACGCCGGCTTTCTCCGTATAGACCTGCGCCTGGCGGGCGTGGGTCTCCAGCCAGTCACCGAAGGCGGTCGATCCCGTGTAGTCGATGATCTTGATCTCGGGGCGCGTGGCCAGGGACTTGGCGATGCCCTCGCCGGGACGCTCCACGGCCAGCGCCACCAGGTTCGGGTCGAAGCCCGCCGCCGCGAGCACCTCGCGGGCCACCCGCACCGTCAGGGCGAGCGGCAGCACCGCGCGCGGATGCGGCTTGACCAGGACCGGATTGCCGGTGGCCAGGGAGGCGAACAGGCCCGGATAGCCGTTCCAGGTCGGGAAGGTGTTGCAGCCGACCAGCAGCGCGATGCCGCGCGGCACGGTGGTGAAGGACTTCCGCAGCTCCAGCGGGTCCCGCTTGCCCTGTGGCTTGGACCAGTCGGCGACGTCGGGCGTACGGGTCTGCTCCCGGTACGCGTACGCCACGGCCTCCAGGCCGCGGTCCTGGGCGTGCGGGCCGCCCGCCTGGAACGCCATCATGAACGCCTGGCCGCTGGTGTGCATCACCGCGTGCGCGAACTCGTGCGTACGGGCGCTGATCCTGGCCAGGATCTCCAGACAGACCAGGGCGCGCGTCTCGGGTCCCGCGTCGCGCCAGGCGGCCATGCCCGCGCGCAGGGCGGGCAGCAGGATGTCCGGGTCCGCGTGCGGATACTCGATGCCCAGCGCCGGGCCGTACGGCGAGATCTCGCCGCCCGTCCAGCCGTCCGTGCCGGGCTGGTCCAGCTCGAAGCGGGTGGAACGCAGGGCCTGGAACGCGGCGAGCCCCTCGGCGGGCGCGCTCTCCCCGTACCCCTTGGGGTGCTCGGGGTGCGGGGACCAGTAGGCCCGGGTGCTGATCGTGTCGAGCGCCCGGTCGAGCGTGGGCCGGTGTTCTTCGGCGAGCTGCTGGGGGCTGAGCTGTGCGGCCATCACGGACCAACTCCTCGGTCGGGCTACGGGGGCAGGGATTGGGACGGGCGACATGAGCCGGTGGACAGAGTTAGAGTAACCGAACGGTCGGTCGGGGCAAGGGGGTCCGGCGAACCTGTGGACAACCCGGCCGCGGGCACCGGCCCGGGGCCTATACGGGAGGATTGCGTCCATGACAGCAATCGAGCCGGACCGCGTCATCGCGGTCGTCGGCACCGGCACGATGGGACAGGGCATAGCCCAGGTGGCGCTGGCCGCCGGCCATCCCGTACGGCTGTACGACGCCGTGCCCGGCCGGGCGGAGCAGGCCGCCACCGCCATCGCCGGGCGGCTCGGCCGGCTGGTCGACAAGGGCCGGCTCGACGCTGGGGCCCGGGACTCAGCGCTGGCCCGGCTGCGGCCGGCCACGGACCTCGCCGAGCTGTCCGACGCCGCGCTCGTGGCCGAAGCGGTCCTGGAGGATCTCGCCGTCAAGCGGGAGCTGTTCGCGGCGCTGGAGGACATCGTCGCCGACGACTGTCTGCTCGCCACCAACACCTCCTCCCTCTCCGTCACGGCCGTCGCGGGCGCGCTGCGCCTGCCCGGCCGGTTCGTCGGACTCCACTTCTTCAACCCGGCGCCCCTCCTGCCGCTCGTCGAGGTCGTCAGCGGCTCCGCGACCGACGAGGCGGCGGGCACGCGCGCGTGGAGCACGGCACGCGCCTGGGGCAGGAACCCGGTGCGCTGCGCCGACACCCCCGGCTTCGTCGTCAACCGCGTCGCGCGCCCCTTCTACGCCGAGGCGCTGCGCCTGTACGAGGAGCGGGTCGCCGACCCCGCCACGATCGACGCCGTCCTGCGCGAGTGCGGCGGCTTCCGGATGGGCCCCTTCGAACTGACCGACCTGATCGGCCAGGACGTCAACGAGGCGGTGACGCGCTCCGTCTGGGAGTCCTTCTTCCACTCCCCGAAGTTCACCCCCTCGCTCGCTCAGCGCAGACTGGTCGAGTCGGGACGGCTGGGCCGCAAGTCGGGCCGGGGCTGGTACGCGTACGGCGAGGGCGCGCCCCTGCCCGAACCGCACACCGCGCCGCCCCACGAGGCCCCCGACAGCGTGGGCGTCCACGCGGACCTCGGCCCCGCCGCCGTACTGCGGGAGATGATCGAGGAGGCGGGCATCAAGGTCACCCGGGACCGCGCCCCGCGCGCCTCCGACGGGTTTGTCGCGCTGCCCGGCGGTACCTCGCTCAGCCTCACCGATGGACGGACCGCCTCGGACGAGGTGTTCGGTCCGTCCATCCACTTCGATCTCGCCCTGGACTACCGCTCCTGTGCCCGGATCGCCCTCGCCCCGGGCGCCGACGCCGATCCGGCCGATGTGCGGTGGGCCATCGGACTCTTCCAGCGGCTCGGCAAGCGGGTCAGCGTCGTCGGGGAGACCCCGGGCATGATCGTCGGCCGTACGGTCGCCATGCTGATCGACTTCGCCCTCGACGCGGCGGGGCGCGGGGTGGCGACCGGCGCGGACATCGACACCGCGATGAAGCTCGGCGCGAACTACCCCGGCGGACCCGGTGAGTGGTGCGACCGGCTGGGTGCCCGATGGGCACGGAATCTCCTGGCCACCATGGACGGCGAGTACGGGGACGGGCGCTATGCCCCTTCCCGCGCCCTGGAACGCCGCACCCTCCTCGAACAGAAGCAGATACGCCCATGACCACCGCCAAGCGTGATACCTACACGCCGGACACCCTGCTCGCCGTCGCCGTCCGCGTCTTCAACGAGCGTGGCTACGACGGCACGTCCATGGAGCATCTCTCCAAGGCCGCCGGGATCTCCAAGTCGTCGATATACCACCATGTCGTCGGCAAGGAGGAGCTGCTGCGCCGAGCGGTCAGCCGTGCCCTGGACAGCCTTTTCGGGATCCTCGACGAGGAGGGGGCGAGCGGCGGGAGGGCGATCACCCGGGTCGAGTACGTGACCCGCCGCACGGTCGAGGTGCTGATGGCCGAGCTGCCCTATGTGACGCTGCTGCTGCGGGTCAGGGGCAATACACAGACCGAACGCTGGGCGATGGACCGGCGCAGGGAGTTCGACCAGCGGGTCGCCGATCTGCTCAAGGAGGCCGCCGCCGACGGCGATCTGCGGGCCGATATGGACATCAAGCTGGCGACCCGGCTGCTCTTCGGCATGGTCAACTCGCTGGTGGAGTGGTACCGCCCGCCGGCGGGCGGCGGCCCCGACCGTGAGCAGGTGGCGGAGACCGTCGTACGGATGGCCTTCGACGGGCTGCGCACCGCTGCTCCTCCCGCCGCCTCGGCGGAACCTCTGTAAGAGGCTTACAGGGCCTCCCCGGGGGATCCGGCGGTCCAGGGCCCCGGGTCCGTCTCCTCGAAGACCAGCAGCGTGCGCGTCGAGAGCACCTCGGGGATGGCCTGGAGCCGGGTCAGGACCAGTTCGCGCAGGGTCCGGTTGTCCGGGGTGTGCACCAGCAGGAGTACGTCGAAATCGCCGCTGACCAGCGCGATATGGGTGGCTCCCGGCAGCTGCTGGAGCTGCTCGCGCACGGTGCGCCAGGAGTTCTGCACGATCTTCAGGGTGATATAGGCGGAGGTGCCTTGACCTGCCCTTTCATGGTCGATCCTGGCGCTGAAGCCCCGGATCACCCCGTCGTCGATCAGCCGGTTGATCCGGGAGTAGGCGTTCGCGCGCGAGACATGGACCCGCTCGGCCACGGACCGTATCGAGGCGCGGCCGTCCGACTGGAGGATGCGCAGGATGTCCCGGTCGATGGCGTCCAGCGGACGCGGCGGAAGGCCCGGTTCGGGGCGCGGTGGAACGTACGGTTCCGGGCGAGGCGGAGGGCTTGCTTCCGGACGTGGCGGAAGCTCCGGTTCCTGTCCGCCTCCGCCCGTACCGTCCGGTGTGCTTCCGGTGCCCGCACCGGTGCTGTCGGCCATTTGTTCAGCTCGCATGTCTCCCCGACTCCCCACGATGGACGGCCTGCCTCCATCCCAGGCTGTGGAGAACCGTTTGTCCACAGGCTGAGGCCGTGTGTAGCCAAAATGCGCCGACGACCGAACAATCGGTAGGTGAGGCGTGCCGCATTCGGGCACCCCGTTCGCCGGCTCCCACGAGGAGGTGCACGCGTGAAGAAAAGCAGTACGCCGGTCCAGGAACCGCCCGGTGCCGAGGCCCGCCCGCGGGCCCTGGCCCAGTCCCCTTCTGCCGCCCCGGCATGGCGGCCGCGTACCGATCCCGCACCGCTGCTCCCCGACACCGAGCCGTACCGCGTGCTGGGTACGGACGTCGTGGGCGGCGCCGATCCCGCGCTGCTGTTGCGGCTCTACACCGGGATGGTCATGGGCCGCAGGTACAACGCGCAGGCCACGGCCCTCACCAAGCAGGGCCGACTCGCCGTCTATCCGTCCAGCACCGGCCAGGAAGCCTGCCAGGTGGCCGCCGCGCTGGCGCTGCGCGAGCGGGACTGGCTCTTCCCGAGCTACCGCGACACCCTCGCCGTCGTGGCGCGCGGCGTCGACCCCGTCCAGGTGCTGACGCTGCTGCGCGGCGACTGGCACACCGGCTACGACCCGTACACGCACCGGGTGGCCCCGCTGGCCACACCGCTGGCCACCCAGCTGCCGCACGCGGTCGGCCTGGCGCACGCGGCCCGGCTCAAGGGCGACGACGTGGTCGCGCTCGCCCTGGTGGGGGACGGCGGGACCAGCGAGGGCGATTTCCACGAGGCGCTGAACTTCGCCGCCGTATGGCGGGCCCCGGTCGTCTTCCTCGTACAGAACAACGGCTTCGCGATCTCCGTACCGCTCGCCAAGCAGAGCGCGGCTCCCTCGCTGGCCCACAAGGCCGTCGGGTACGGGATGCCGGGCCGCCTGGTCGACGGGAACGACGCGGTCGCGGTGCACTCGGTGCTCACGCGGGCCATGGCGCGGGCCGCGCGGGGCGAGGGTCCGACGCTGGTCGAGGCCGTGACGTACCGGGTGGAAGCCCATACGAACGCCGACGACGCCACGCGCTACCGGGACGACCAGGAGGTCGAGGCCTGGCGGGCGCACGACCCGATCGTGCTGCTGGAGCGCGAGCTGACCGGCCGGGGGATACTCGACGCGACCGGTGTCGCGGAGGCCGCGGAGGCCGCCGAGCGGATGGCCGCGCGGTTGCGCGAGCGCATGAACGCCGAGCCGGCGCTCGATCCCATGGACCTCTTCTCGCGGGTCTACGCGGAACAGACCTCGCAACTGCGCGAGCAGGCCGACCAGCTCCGCACCGAGCTGGCCGCGGCGGACGCCGAAGGGCCGGGTGAGGAGCGATGACGGCCACCACGGGGATGACCACCGCCCCCGGTCCTGTCGGGGCGAAGCCCGCCACCATGGCGCAGGCCCTGCGGCGCGCGATGCGGGACGCGATGGCAGAGGACCCGACGGTCCATGTCCTCGGTGAGGACGTCGGCACGCTCGGCGGGGTCTTCCGGATCACCGACGGGCTCGCCGCCGAGTTCGGGGACGCGCGCTGTACGGACACGCCGCTCGCCGAGGCGGGCATCCTGGGGGCGGCCGTCGGCATGGCCATGTACGGGCTGCGGCCGGTCGTGGAGATGCAGTTCGACGCCTTCGCCTATCCGTCGTTCGAGCAGTTGATCAGCCATGTGGCGAAGACACGCAACCGGACGCGCGGCGCGATGACCCTGCCGATCACGGTGCGGGTGCCGTACGGCGGCGGGATCGGCGGCGTCGAGCACCACAGCGACTCCTCCGAGGCGTACTACATGGCGACGCCCGGCCTCCATGTCGTCACCCCCGCGACGGTCGAGGACGCGTACGGGCTGCTGCGGGCCGCGATCGCCTCCGACGACCCGGTGGTCTTCCTGGAACCGAAGCGCCTCTACTGGTCGAAGGCGCCCTGGTCACCCGAGGCGCCGGCCGAGGTCGAGCCGATCGGACGGGCCGTCGTGCGGCGCCGGGGCAGCAGTGCCACGCTGATCACCTACGGCCCCTCCGTGCCGGTCTGTCTGGAGGCGGCGGAGGCGGCCCGCGCCGAGGGCTGGGAGCTGGAGGTCGTCGATCTGCGCTCGCTGGTGCCGTTCGACGACGAGACGGTCGCCGCTTCCGTACGGCGCACCGGCCGCGCGGTCGTCGTCCACGAGTCCACGGGCTTCGGCGGCCCCGGCGGGGAGATCGCCGCGCGGATCACCGAACGGTGCTTCCACCATCTGGAGGCGCCGGTGCTGCGGGTGGCGGGATTCGACATTCCGTATCCGCCGCCCATGCTGGAGAGGCACCATCTTCCGGGAGTCGACCGGGTGCTGGACGCGGTCGCGCGGCTCCAGTGGGAGACGGAGAGCTGATGGCCCAGGTGCTGGAATTCAAACTGCCGGACCTTGGTGAGGGGTTGACCGAGGCGGAGATCGTCCGCTGGCTGGTGGCGGTGGGGGACGTCGTCACCGTCGATCAGCCGGTGGTCGAGGTCGAGACGGCCAAGGCCATGATCGAGGTGCCCTGCCCCTACGGGGGCGTGGTGACGGCGCGCTACGGCGAGGAGGGGACGGAGCTGCCGGTCGGGGCACTGCTGCTGACGGTGGCGGTGGGGGCGGAGGCAGTTTCTCCGGGCTCTCCGGGCTCTCCGGGTCCTTCGGGTCCTTCGGGTCCTTCGGGTTCGGCTCAGCCGGGGTCGGTGGGGTCGGGGTCGGGTTCGGCCGCGCCCGCGGTCCGGCCGGCCCCTGCCCCGGCCGCCGCTCCCGTTGGATCCGGGACCGCTTCTGGCGGTGGCTCTGGCAATGTGCTGGTCGGGTACGGTACGGGCGCGCCGATGGCCCGCAGGCGCCGCGTCCGGCGGTCGGCGCCGGTCGCCCTCGCGGCCGGTCCGGTGAACGGTACGGCCGCCACCGGGGCCGTACCGGTCGTATCGCCGCTGGTGCGGAGGCTGGCCCGGGAACACGGTGTCGATCTGTGGGAGCTGACCGGCTCGGGGCGGGACGGGCTGATCCTGCGCGGAGACGTGGAGCAGGCGATACAGGCGGTACAGGAGATACGGCAGGGTGTTTCCGCGACGCGGGCGCCGGCTGCTCCTGTGGCCCCGACGCCCGCCGCTCCCGTGGTCCCGACGCCCGCCGCGGCCGCGGCCGCGCCCGCGGCGCAGGCCGGGGCCGTCAGGGTGCCGCTGCGGGGCGTCCTGGGCGCGGTGGCGGACAAGCTCGCCCGCAGTCACCACGAGATCCCGGCCGCGACCTGCTGGGTCGACGCGGACGCCACGGAGCTGCTGGCCGCCCGTACGGCGATGAACACGGCCGCCGGCCCGAAGATCTCGCTCCTCGCCCTGCTCGCCCGGATCTGCACGGCGGCGCTGGCCCGGCACCCCGAACTGAACGCGGCCGTGGACCTGGCGGCCAGGGAGATCGTGCGGCTGCCCGAGGTCCATCTCGGTTTCGCCGCGCAGACCGAGAGGGGGCTGGTCGTCCCCGTCGTACGGAACGCGCACACCCGCTCCGCCGAGTCGCTGACCGCCGAGTTCGCACGGCTGACGGAGGCGGGCAGGTCCGGGAGGCTGACCCCGACGGAGCTGATCGGCGGGACGTTCACGCTCAACAACTACGGTGTGTTCGGCGTCGACGGCTCCACCCCGCTCATCAACCACCCCGAGGCGGCGATGCTCGGAGTCGGCCGGATCATCCCCAAACCCTGGGTCCACCAAGGCGAACTGGCCGTGCGTCAGGTCGTACAGCTGTCGCTCACCTTCGACCACCGGGTCTGCGACGGCGGGACGGCGGGCGGGTTCCTGCGATACGTGGCGGACCTCGTCGAACAGCCGGCGCTGCTGCTGCGCACGCTGTAGGGGGCGGTAGACGAGCACCGGGCGGAGGACAGCGGGAACAGGGCACCTCGCGTGCTCCGCCCGCGCGCCCACGGCCCATACTTCAGCCATGACCGCGTATGACGCCATCGTGCTCGCCGGAGGTGCCGCCAAGCGACTTGGAGGGGCCGACAAACCAGGGGTACGTGTCGGTGGGCGGGCCCTGCTCGACCGGGTGCTGGCGGCCTGCGAGGGCGCGGCGCTCACCGTCGTCGTGGGCGGCAGGCGGCCCACCGCGCGCCCGGTGCGCTGGGCGCGGGAGGAGCCGCCCGGCGGCGGGCCGCTCGCCGCGCTGGACGCGGGGGTACGGAGCCTGGGCGCCGACACCGGGACGGTGCTCGTCCTCTCGGCGGACCTGCCGTTCCTGGGCCGGCCGACGGTGGACCGGCTGATCGGGGCGCTGGACTCCACCGGCAGGGAGGCGGCGCTGCTCACCGACGCGGACGGCCGCGACCAGCCGCTGGTGGCCGCCTACCGCGCCGAGCCGCTGCGCCGTGAAATCGCCCTCCTCGCCACCGAATACGGCAGCCTCGCGGGGCTGCCGCTGCGTCTGCTGTCACAGGAACTCGATCTCGCCCGGGTCGACGCGGACCCGCTCGCCTCTTTCGACTGCGACACCTGGGAGGACATCTCCACGGCTCGGGCCCGCATCAGAGAGCATGGAACCGTGCTGGACGAATGGATCACTGCGGTCAAGGACGAACTCGGCATCGACCTGGAGGTCGACACCGGCCTCCTGCTCGACCTCGCCCGCGACGCCGCGCACGGAGTCGCCCGGCCCGCCGCGCCCCTGACGACCTTTCTGGTCGGTTACGCGGCGGCCGGGGCCGGGGGCGACGGCCCCGAAGCCGTCGCCGAAGCGGCCCGCAAGGCGGCGGCGCTCGCCGTGCGCTGGGCCGAGGAGACCACGGCGGGGACATCGGCGGAGACCACGGCGGGGACAGCGGGCGGTCCGGCGGGCGGGACGCAGGACGGAGCATCGGGCGGTAGGGCAGACGGTCCGGCGGGCGGTCCGGCGGGCGGGACGCAGGACGGAGCATCGGGCGGTAGGGCAGACGGTCCGGCGGGCGGTCCGGCGGGTGGGACGCAGGACGGAGCATCGGGCGGTAGGGCAGACGGTCCGGCGGGTGGGACGCAGGACGGAGCATCGGGCGGTAGGGCAGACGGTCCGGCGGGCGGTCCGGCGGGCGGGGCAGCGGACGGTACGGCGCGGGGCCCCGGCGGCGGCAAGGAGGCCGACGCCGGATGACCGCCCATGACCGCGAGGTCGACGGGGTCGAGGATGCCCTGGCGCTGGTCGGCGATGCCCCGAACTCCCCAGGCGGCTCCCCGGGCTCCCCATCGGACGGCGCGCCGGGCCCGGCCCGTACCCAAGGACAGCTGCGCGCCGATGTCCGGAGCGCCGGTGCGGCACCTCGCGGCGACGGTTCCGCCGTGTCCTGGGCCGATGCCCGCGCGCTCGCGGAAGGTGCCGGGCGCGCGGCCGCCCCGGACCCGGCCGCGCGCGCCCGTCGGGTGGCCCTCGGAGCGGCTCTGGGGGAGGCGCTCGCCGAGCCGCTGGCCGCGCTGACCGATCTGCCGTCCTTCGACACCTCCGCCATGGACGGCTGGGCGGTCTCGGGCCCCGGCCCCTGGTCCGTGCGGGACGCCGGGACCACGCCGCCCGTTCTCGCCGGGCACGCGGGCGCGGCGCCGCTGCCGGACGGGGCGGCGGTACGTATCGCGACCGGCGCCCGGGTCCCGCCCGGCACGACCGCCGTGGTCCGCAGCGAGCACGCCCGTACGGACAGCGCCCACCGGCTCCACGCCGAGCGCGCGGTCGTCCCCGGCCAGGACATCAGGCCGCGCGGCCAGGAGTGCCATACCGGCGACCGGCTGCTGCCCGCCGGTTCCCTGGTGACGCCCGCGGTGCTGGGCCTGGCGGCGGCGGCCGGTTACGACACGCTGCTCACCGTCCCGCGTCCGCGCGTCGAGGTGCTGGTCCTCGGCGACGAGCTGCTCGCCGAGGGGCTCCCCCACGACGGGCTGATCCGCGATGCCCTGGGCCCGATGATCGGGCCCTGGCTGCGCGCGCTGGGCGCCGAGGTCGTCGCCACCCGTCGGCTCGGCGACGACGCCGACGCCGTCCACCGCGCGGTCACCGGCTCCGGGGCGGATCTCGTCCTCACCACCGGAGGGACGGCCGCGGGCCCCGTCGACCATGTGCATCCCGTCCTCGCGAAGGCGGGCGCCGAACTGCTGGTGGACGGGGTCGCCGTACGGCCCGGTCATCCCATGCTGCTGGCGCGGCTGGCGTCCGGGCGTCATCTGGTGGGGCTGCCCGGCAATCCGCTCGCCGCGGTCTCCGGGCTGCTGACGCTCGCCGAACCCCTGCTGCGCGCGCTGGCGGGGCTGCCCCCCCGGGCTCCGTACTACGCGCCGCTGCGGGGTGAGGCGCAGGGGCACCCGTACGACACTCGGCTGGTCCCCTTCGTGCACCGCGACGACGGTCTCGTACCGTTGCGGTTCCATGGTCCGGCGATGCTGCGCGGGATCGCCGCGGCGGACGGGCTGGCGGTGGTGACGCCGGGGGGCGCGCGGGCCGGGGACGTACTCGAAGTGCTTGACCTGCCGTGGACCGCCTCGGCCGATGGAGTGTGTTTCACGTGAAACTTCCCGGGCGTGACGCGATGGCCAGGAACGCCGACGAACTGTTGGTCTCCGCCCGCGTGAAACTGCCACGCCGTGCGTCCCTGGGGCCGACGCACCAGGTCAGCAGGCGGCTGCTGATGGCCGCGTTCGTGCTGGCGCTGACGGTGTTCCTGGTCTACATCGACCGGGACGGCTATCACGACAACGCCGATGACTCGGTCGACCTGCTCGACTCCATCTACTACGCGACGGTCACGCTCTCCACCACGGGGTACGGCGACATCGTCCCGTACAGCGACACCGCGCGGTTGATCAACATCGTGCTCATCACGCCGCTGCGCGTCATGTTTCTCATCATCCTGGTCGGCACCACTCTCGAAGTGCTCGCGGAGCGCACCCGGGAGGAGTGGCGGCTGAACCGCTGGAGGTCCAACTTGCGTGACCACACCGTCATCGTCGGCTACGGCACCAAGGGACGCTCGGCGATGCAGACCCTCTGCGCCACCGGGCTCGACAAGGACCAGATCGTCATCGTCGACCCGTCCGACAAGGTCATAGAGGCGGCCAACGCCGAAGGGCTCGTCGGGGTGCTCGGTGACGCGACCCGCAGCGATGTGCTGGTACGCGCCGAGTTGCAGCGGGCCCGGCAGATCGTCATCGCCACCCAGCGCGACGACACGGCGGTGCTGGTGGCGCTGACCGCGCGTCAGCTCAACCGGAGCGCGAAGATCGTCGCCGCGGTACGCGAGGAGGAGAACGCGCCGTTGCTGCGCCAGTCGGGGGCGGACGCGGTCATCACCAGCGCCAGCGCCGCCGGACGGCTGCTCGGTCTCTCCGTGCTCAGCCCGAGCGCCGGTACGGTCATGGAGGACCTGATCCAGCAGGGCAGCGGCCTCGATCTGATCGAACGGCCCGTCATAAAGTCCGAGGTCGGGCGCAGTGTGCGGGAGACGGACGACCTGGTGGTGAGCGTGTTGCGCGGGCACCGGCTGCTCGGTTACGACGACCCGGCGGCCAGCCCGCTCCAGCTGACGGACCGGCTGATCACGATCATCCGGGCCAACCCGGCCGACGCGGGGACGCGGGCCGACGGCTGAGGCATTGAGGCCTGCGGCTGAGGGTTCGCGGGCCGCCGCTGGTGGTTCGGCCGGGTCTTCGGCCGGGTTCCGGGCAGGGGCCCGCGTCTTTCCGTACAGACCCGGCACGTTCCCGTACGAGAGACGGCGACCACTACGAGTGGGGAACGGGTAGGGGCGGAAGTGGAGGCAACGGTCAGCACTCCGGGGGGGAAGGGCCCGGGTACGGCCAGGCCGAAGGATCCGCCGAAGCACAAGAAGGACTGACGCAGGTGACCGCACCGAACGTCACAGCGTGCGAACGTCGGACGACCGGTTCACGGTGTGGCAGCACGGGCCACGGAGCCTCTGGAGCGCGGCGGAAGCCGCATACGCGCGGCGGACGCTGCACGACCGGCCCGGAGCCGAACGGTTCGGCCCGACCGTGACAGCCACGGGTGGGACTCCGTGGCGGGACACCCTGATCAGCCCGTCCCCATGGCCGGCTGATCTGTACGACGCCCCGCCTGTGAGCTTCCCCCCGTGGCGCCGGGCGGGGCTTCCACATGAGTAGCTTGGGGCCATGAAGGCAATCACGATCACAGAGCCCGGCGGACCCGACGCACTCGTATGGGCCGAGGTGCCCGATCCCGTACCCGGCGAGGGGGAGGTGCTCGTCGAGGTGGTGGCGAGCGCGGTCAACCGCGCCGATCTGCTTCAGCGGCAGGGCTTCTACGACCCGCCGCCCGGTGCCTCCCCGTACCCCGGGCTGGAGTGCGCGGGACGGATCGCCGCGCTCGGGCCCGGGGTGCTCGGCTGGGCGGTCGGCGACGAGGTGTGCGCGCTGCTGGCGGGTGGGGGGTACGCGGAGAAGGTGGCCGTCCCCGCGGGGCAGCTGCTGCCCGTGCCGAAGGGCGTGGACCTGGCGACCGCGGCGGCGCTGCCCGAGGTCGTCTGTACGGTCTGGTCCAACGTCTTCATGGTTTCCCATCTGCGTCCCGGCGAGACCGTGCTCATCCACGGCGGCGCGAGCGGCATCGGCACGATGGCGATCCAGCTCGCCAAGGCGGTCGGCGCGCGCGTCGCCGTCACCGCGGGCGGCCCCGAGAAGCTGGCGCGCTGCGCCGAGCTGGGTGCGGACATCCTGATCGACTACCGCGAGCAGGACTTCGTCGAGGAGATCTTCAGGGCCACCGACGGCGCGGGCGCCGATGTCATCCTCGACATCGTCGGCGCCAAGTATCTGGAGCGGAACGTGAAGGCGCTGGCCGTGAACGGCCGGATCGCCGTGATCGGCCTCCAGGGCGGCGCGAAGGGCGAACTCAACCTCGGCGCCCTGCTCGCCAAGCGCGGCGCCCTCACCGCGACCTCGCTGCGCGCCCGCCCGCTCGTGGAGAAGACGGCGATCGTCGCGGCCGTACGGGAACACGTCTGGCCGCTCCTCGAAGCCGGTCGGGTCCGCCCGATCGTGGACCGGACGCTGCCGCTGCCCGAGGCGGCGGAGGCCCACCGCGCCCTGGAGGCCGGGGCGCACTTCGGCAAGCTGCTGCTGCTCACGCCGACAGAGGGCCGAGCGGCGGCCGAGTGACGGTACGGCCGAGGCCCGGCGCGTCCGCGAGGAGTGCCGGGCCTCGGCCGTAACCACCGCACAGTGACCTACAGATACGGGCCCGAGCGGATCGCCCCGTGTCCGTGGTCGCTCTCGTCCTCCTGGATCGAGCCGGGCGGAAGCGCGCGGCGCATCTGCTCCAGCTGGGCCCTGGCGGCCATCTGCTGGGCGAACAGCGCCGTCTGGATCCCGTGGAAGAGACCCTCCAGCCAGCCCACCAGCTGGGCCTGCGCGATCCGCAGCTCCGCCTCGGAGGGGATCGCCTCATCGGTGAAGGGGAGCGAGAGCCGTTCCAGCTCCTCGACGAGTTCGGGGGCGAGCCCGTCCTCCAGTTCCTTCACCGAACCGGCGTGGATCTCCTTGAGCCGGACCCGGCTCGCCTCGTCCAGAGGGGCCGCCCGCACCTCTTCCAGCAGCTGCTTGATCATGCTGCCGATCCGCATGACCTTGGCGGGCTGTTCCACCATCTCCGTCACCGGGATCTCGCGCGGCTGGTCGTCGGTTCCACCGCCACCGAGCGCCATTCCGTCCTGTCCCACCACCAGGACATGAGGACTTTCCTGCGACCGTTCGTTCCTCGGCATCTCCATACGGCCCATTGTCTCCCACCGGGTCGGGGCCGCGTGGTGTGCCCCCGCACGAAGCCGGTGGTCCACCGGTCTCCGTGCGGGGACACCGCCGGGTCACGCGGTCGCCCTGCGCCCCAGCGTCCGGTGCGAGCGGGTCACCAGGGCCGCCAGGAGCGCCGCTCCCAGCGGCACGGCGACCAGCAGCGCGCCCAGCGTGGACCAGGGCACGACGATCGGTACGTACGGGATCTCCACAGCGCCGAGGCTCTGGTCGAGGCTCTCCCGGTACCAGCCCATTTCCTGGTTGCGCTCGGTCATCCGCAGCCCGATCGCGGGCAGCACCCCGGCCGCCGAGCCGAGCACCACCCCCATCACGGCCACCACACCGCACTGGAATCCGCTGAGCGTCCTGCGGACCCGTGCCGGGGCGCCCACGGCGGCGAGTGTCTTGAGGTCGGCCTCGGCGTCCGCCTGGGCGAGGCCGGTGGCGATCCCGGCCGCGCCGATCGTGATCAGTCCGGCGAAGATCATCAGGGCCAGCAGGACGATGCCGTACACGCTCTCGTACCCCTTCTCGATCTCGATTATCGGGTCGGATCCGATGTTGGCGATCTCGTCGTCCAGCTTCTGCCGCTGGGCGTCACTGGGCAGCTCGGCGGTGGTGAAGTACGACCCGAGCGGAGTGGTGCCGACACCGGCGGCCTTGGCGGCGCTCGGCGGGATGACCATGGAGAGGCCGTACGCCCGGGGATCCCCCGGGACCGGGTATGCGGCGAACGACTTGATCTCGCCCGGCGGTTCCTGGCCCTTCTCGATGGCCTTGTCCGCCTTCTCGGTGTCGGTGATCAGCCGGATGCCGATCTTTCCGTCGGTGTCGATGTTCCGCTTGTCGAACGCGACGACCCGCCCGGCCGCGAGAGCCTTTCGCGCCTCCGGGTCGTCGATGCCGAGGACCGTCAGGATCTTCTCGTCACCGACCAGCACACCACCGTTCACATAGCTGAAGACGGTCTCCTCCTTGCACCGCCAGTCCTTGACGAGCTTCTGGCGCTCGGCCTTGGAGAACTTCTCGGTGGCGGCCTCGCCCGGGCCGAGGTTCCACAGCGGGCACTGGTGGGCCTTGGGCACGACGACTTCGTACCGTCCGCAGCCGTCGCCCTCCGTGTACATCGAGCAGGTGGGCTTTCCGACGGAGATACGGTCCACATCGGCCCGCACCTCGACGGGCAGCGTCCTGCCCAAGGCCGCGCGGAGGGCGGAGACCTCCTGTCCGACGGACTCGGTGACCAGGGCGGAGCCAGTACCGTGCGGCAGCTGCGCTTCGTAGCCGGCCCGCCGCTGGACGTCGTAGCTGGTGGCGTACGTGGAGACCGCCACCGTCCCCGCGACGGCGGCCAGCACCGCCGCCACGGCGGGGGCCGTGCGTCCCCGGTTGCGTACGGCGTCCCGCAGGGCCAGCCGGGGCGAGAGCGGCAGCCAGCGGCCGACCCGGCCGAACAGGCCCACGAGGGCCGGGGTCATCGCGACCACGCCCAGCTCGGCGAGGGCGCTGCCGCCCGCGACGATCACGAACCGATCGGTCACCGTCGACCCGTACAGGGCGATGACCGCGCCGATGACGAACGCGACGAGCCCCACGACCGGCAGCACCCTGTTGCTGCCGCGCACCCCGCGGCGGCCGGTGAGCGAGGCCAGCACGGTCTGGCGGGAGGCGGTGACGGCCGGGACGATCGCGGCCAGCAGACCGGTGAGGACGGCGAGCAGCGCGATCCCGATCAGTTCCAGCGGCCTGAAGACGATGCCGTCGAAGCGCTGGGCGAGATAGCCCTCCAGCAGGGGCCGCAGCGCGATGGTGAGCGCGATGCCCAGCACCGTACCGATCACGGCGGAGGCGATACCGATCACCAGACCGCCGGAGAGCACGATGGCGCGGATATGGCTTCTGGCCCCGCCGTTGGCACCGACCAGACCGAGCTGACGGCGCGAACTCCGGGCGCCGACCGCGAAGGCGGGGCCCGCCAGCAGGCAGATCTCCAGCATGGTGAGGCCGACGATCGTGGCGATCGCGGCCAGTTCGGCGGCCCTGGCCCCGGAACTCTGCGTCGAGCCGTTCCAGTCCTTGTGCCGGAACAGCGGCACATCGGCGTCGGCGGGCGGGTTCAGGATGACGGCCCGTGAGACCACGCTGATGCCGCGGGTGTTGATCTTCTGGACCATGTTCCACGTGAAACCACCGGAGACGCTCACCAGATACGACGTCTGCCGCCCCATGGAGAAGAGCCCGTCGGCTTTCATCGCCGCTTCGAGCGGCGCCAGGAACGCGCCGGGCACCGCGTTGACCTGGTTGGTGTCGAGGGCGCTGGGCAGTTCGTACGAACCGACGATCCGGTAGTCCCTGTCCAGCCCCCGGGCGGTGAGCTTCGATCCCACCTTCAGCCCGCCGCTCTCCAGGAAGTGCGTGGTCGCCGCGACCTCGCCGCCCCTCTCGGGGAAGCGGCCGCTCTGGAGACGCATGATGCCCCGGGCCGCCGGGTCGGCGGCCTTCAGCTCACGGATCTCGGTGAGCAGCAGCCCGTGCTCGGTCCTGAGCTTTCCGTACGACGTGTTGTCCGCCAGGACGGTGGCGCCCGGCGGGAAGGACTTCTCGATCTCACCGGGGCCCTCGGGCCACTCGCCGTCGCCCTTACTGCCCGCCGGCAGGTAGTTGTCACCGGCCGGGTCCTGGAGGAGGGGCGCCCCGCCGTACGAGGCGTCCGTGAACCGGGCGTCGGCCCGGCCGATATCCCGGTCGAGGGTCTCCTCGGCGGAGAGCGACGCGCTGCGGATCGTCAGATCCATGGCGCTCACCCCGAGGATGGGCAGCGCGATCATGGACAGGACGAGGAAGCTGCGCCCCTTGTTGCGCCAGGCGTCGCGGCGGGCGATCCGTATCGCGGCCCGCCAGGAGTGGAACCAGGTCCTCACAGCTCGGCCGCCTGGCTGGTCAGCAGGGAGTCCGCCTGGCTGCGCACGGTCTGGTCGACGACCGCGCCGTCCCGCAGGAAGACCACCCGGTCCGCCCAGGCCGCGAAGCGCGGCTCGTGGGTGACGAGGATCCCGGCGGCGCCCGCGTCACAGCGGCTGCGCAGCAGGGCGAGCACGGACTCACCGGTCTCGGAGTCCAGGGCGCCGGTCGGCTCGTCCGCGAGGACGAGCCTGCGGTCGCCGACGAGCGCCCGGCAGATCGCCACCCGCTGCTGCTGGCCGCCGGACATCTCGTCGGGGAAGCGGTCGGCGAGCTGGTCGAGCCCCATCTCCGTCAGCGCGGCCAGCGCCTCGACCCTCGCCTTGCGCGCGGAGGTGCCGTCCAGCTCGCGGGGGAGCGCGATGTTCTCGGCGGCGGTGAGCGCGGGGATCAGGTTGTAGTCCTGGAAGACATAGCCGATGCTGCGGCGGCGCATGGCGGCGAGCAGCTTGGGGGAGGCGTGGGTGATGTCGGTGTCCTCGACGATCACCTGGCCCGAGGTGGGGGCGTCGAGCCCGCCCGCGATGGTCAGCAGCGTGGACTTCCCGGAGCCCGAGGGGCCCATGACGGCGACGAGTTCGCCGGGGTACACGTTCAGATCGACCCCGCGCAGGGCGTGCACCTCGGTGGCACCGTTGCCATGGACGCGGCTCAGATTCTGGATTTGCAGGACGGGCTTTTGAGACCCCGGTGCCCCTTGGGGCTGGGGTGAAGGTCGCGGCGTGCTGGGCATGGGTGTCCCCTTGAAGTCGTACGCGGATGCGCGGAAGCGAGTGGGGACGGCGCGGGACGCGTAGCGGTCGGCGCTGTCCGGCCCGGCGGAGCGGCGGGCGGGGGTGAAACCGGTGGCATGCCGGTCGGAGATCGGCTGTCGGCGCGAGCGAGCCGTGAGCACGAGATACGGAGCGGCGGGGCGCGGAAGCCTCCGTACGGAAGCGTCCGTACGGAACCGCGCGGTGAAGCGGTGAAGCCTGGTTACAGGTGAAGCGGTGAAGCCTGGTTACGGAGGTACGGAGGTACGGAGGTACGGAGGTACGGAGGTACGGAGGTACGGAGGTACAGAGGTACAGAGGTACAGAGGTACAGAGCTACGGGGTCGCCTCACCCACCCCTACATCGGAGGCCAGGTCTCCGGAGGACGCGGCCCTGGACGGGGCGCCGTCCGGAGCCGGCAGGGGTGCCATCGAGAGCCGGATCAACCGGGCCTCGCAGTGGTCGAGCCAGCGCGCCTCGGCCTCCGTCTGGAAGATCAGCTGTTCCAGTACGAGCAGCCAGGCCACCTCGTCCCGGTTGACCGGTACGGACTCCAGGGCCTGGGCCTTGAGCCGGGTGTAGTCCTGCATCGCCTTGATGGTGTGGCGCCGCTGCGACTGGATGACCTCCCGGATGTCGACCCCCGGCGCACCCACCGCCATGGCGAGCTTGATCGCCAGTTCGTCCCGGGGCGGGCTGGCGCGGTCGACGGGGGTGCGGTACCACGCCCGCAGCTCCGCGCGGCCCGCGTGCGTGATGACGTACAGCGTGTGCCCCGCGCTGTCCTCGCCCTCCTGTACGACCATGCCGTCGCGCTCCAGACGGTTCAGGGTCGTGTACACCTGACCGACGTTGAGCGGCCAGGTGGAACCGGTGCGGGACTCGAACTCCGTACGGAGCTGAGCGCCGTAGCGAGGGCCGCGCTCCAGGAGGGCGAGAAGCCCGTGGCGAATCGACATACTCAGTATGTTGGCGGATGGAAGCCATTGTCCGCAAGCGACCTGAGGTTGACGTTGTGGGTCCCCCGTGAGGATGACGGGGGCGACAACGGTGCGGAACGAGGAGCTCAGCCGCGTCTGAGACGCAGCCCGAGGAACCCGAGCCCGAGGCCGATCAGCGTCATCCCGACGCCCACGGTGAGCACGGGAACGGCCCGCGAGGCCGTGGTGGTGACCGCCCTCGCGCCGGGTTCACGGGCGGCGTCGGGCGGCGGGGGCCGGTCCGCCACGGGCTCCCGCGACCACTCCTCGGGGGCGGCGGGCTCCTCGTCGGACAGCGCCCGCTCCTCGTCGGTCCCGTCCGCCCCGGAGGCGTCGACGGGCGACGCGGTGCCGGTGGGGGAGGCCGAGGGGGACGGCGACGGAGAGGCGGACGGGGACGGCGCGGCGGGCGGGGCCGCGCCCACGGAGGGGGACCCGTCGGGACGTACCGAAGGGGGCGGCGCCGTACCGCCGTCCGGGGCGTCCGACGCCTCGGGGTCCGCCGTCCCGGCATCCGGCTCGGGCCGCCCCGGCCGCAGCCGCCCCTCCCCGGCGGGACGGCCCGCGAGCGAGGCCGTGGGCTCGGGGGGTACGGGCGCGACGGGGGCCGCCGCGGGGAGGGGCGGGGCGGACTCGGCACCCGGCAGCGACTCCTCACCCGCCACGGCCGGCGAGGCCAGCAGCAGGGACGCGACCGCGAGCGCGCAAGAGGTGCGGAGCGTGGGTGTCACGGGCCCAGCGTCACACGCGGCGACAGCTCCGGCATCCCGGATGGACCGGACGTACACGTACGGGGAAGGTACGGGAAACGTACGGGGAAAACGTACGAGGAGCACGGGCCCGAACCCGGGCCCGAAGCCGGCCCGAAGTCGGCCCGAACCCGGGCCCGAAGCCGGCCCGAAGTCGGCCCGAAGCCGGCCCGAAGCCGGCCCGAAGCCGGGCCCGCAGCCGGCCCGCAGCCGGGCCCGAGAACCCGGGCCCGAAGCTGGCCCGAACCCGGGCCCGAGAACCCGGGCCCAAAGCCGGGCCGGAGAACCCGGGCCCGAAGCCGGGCCGAAGCCGGGCCGAAGCCGGGCCGAAGCCGGGCCCGAAGCCGGCCCAAAGCCGGGCCGGAGAACCCGGGCCCGGGTACGGACTACTCCGGGTCGCCCGTGGAGATCGTCAGCTCGAACTGCTGGTCCTTGGGCGTGATGGCGGTGCCCTCGCTCGGGTATTGCTCGATCACCGTGTCCTCGGCGTACTGCCCGCTGTTGACCGACTTCGTCTTCCAGGTCCAGCCCGCCGCCCGCAGGCACGCCTTCACCGAGATGACGTCCTTGTAGCGCAGATCCGGCGTGTCCACCTTGGCCGGGTCGCTGTCCTCGATGGCGTCGGTGCACTTCGACGCGTCGATCGTGCGGTTCCGCTCGGGGTCGCGGTGGCCCGCCACGGCGGGTGCGCTGGTGGTCGGGCCGGGCTGGGCGTCGTTGGTCGTGGTCCTGTCGCTGTTCATCGTGAGCGCGGTGATCAGACCGCCGATCGCCAGCAGCGCGACCACGATCGAGCCGACGACGACCGGTGTGTTCCGCGCGCCGCCGGGTCCGCCCCGGCCGGAACTGTGGGGCGGCTGCGGCGCCATGGTGTAGGGCGGCGGGGTCGGGTAGCCGGGGGCCGCCTGCGGATATCCGTACCCGGGATGCTGCATCGGGACGGAGCCCTGCACCGGACCGGGGGGGTGTGTCGGGGCCGCCGGGGCCATCGGCGCCATCGAGCCCATCGGGGCCGGTGTCGGCGGCCCGTACGGGCCCGGCCGGTACGGCGTCCCAAGGCTCTGCGGTGGTGCCTGGCCCGCCCCGTCCACCGGCGGGAAGACCGCCGATCCCACGCCCGCGCCGCTGTTCGTCGGCGCGCCCTGGACGATCACCGGGGCGCCGGTCCGCCCGGCGGTCAGCACGCGCGCGCACTCGTCGCGCATCGCGTCCGCGCCGGGGAACCGTTCGTTCGGGTTCTTCCTCAGCGCCCGCGCGACCAGCGCGTCCATCGCCGGGGTGATCGAGCGGTTGACGCTGGACGGCGCGACGGGCTCCTCCTGCACGTGCGCGTACGCGATCGACAGCGGCGAGTCCGCGTCGAACGGCAGCCGGCCGGTCAGCAGCTGGAAGAGCATGATGCCGACGGAGTACAGGTCGGAGCGCGCGTCGACGCCGCGCCCGAGCGCCTGCTCGGGCGACAGGTACTGCGGCGTACCGACGACCATGCCGGTCTGCGTCATGGACGTGACACCCGACTGCATGGCGCGGGCGATGCCGAAGTCCATGACCTTGACCACGCCGCGCTTGGTCATCATCACATTGCCGGGCTTGATGTCCCGGTGGACGAGACCCATCTCATGGCTGGCCTCCAGCGCGGCCAGCACGTCGGACGTCACCTTGAGCGCCTTGTCGGCGGGCATGGCGCCGTACCGCGCGATGTCGGCCCGGAGCACCGAGCCGAGCGGCTGCCCCTCGACGTACTCCATGACGATGTACGGCATCAGCGCGCCGGACCCCTCGGCGGAGCCGCCTTCGTCGAACGTGTCCTCGCCGGTGTCGAAGACCGAGACGATGTTGGTGTGCGACAGCTTGGCAACAGCTTGCGCCTCACGCCGGAAGCGCTCGCGGAAGGACTGTTCGCGGCCCAGCTCCGTGTGGAGTGTCTTGATCGCGACCTGCCGGTCGAGCGCCGAGTCGTACGCCAGGTATACGGACGCCATCCCGCCTTCGCCGAGCAGGTCCCGGAGCTGGTACCGGCCGCCTGCGACTGAACGGCCCGCGTAGCGGCCCTGTGCGCCGTTCTGGCTCATGACTGTGCTTCCCCCTCGGCACCGCTGGACAGGGGTGATATCCACGCGGTTCTGACGTCATACTGACGCGATGTGATCCCGTGGCGCGATCCGATCCCGCCATTCCGGCCAAGTCTGCCCCAGGGCGCGGACACGTCAAGCCGGGTGCCCGATCCGTGACCGTACGCAGGGCAAGGGTCTCGGAAGCGTTACAGGAAACTCATCGAATTTGCACGGGTGCCACGGCAGCGGGTTTCATGGCCGGTCCATCCTGGACCGGCGTGTCACACAGAGGCTGTAGCGTGATGTGGCATAGCCACCCCCGAGACATCCCCTGAGACACACAGACCACCCGCCGACCGCGCGCGCGGTCATCATGCGGACAGAAACGACGGCGAGGACTGATGGCACCCGAACCCGAAGCAGGCGGCGGAGTGTCGGATGCGGCGGACTCCTGGGGCGACAACGGCATGGTCGGCGGGACGGTCGGCGACGGCCGCTACCGGCTCACGCACCGCCTCGGCCGCGGCGGTATGGCCGAGGTGCTCGCGGCGGAGGATGTACGGCTCGGGCGCATCGTCGCGGTCAAGCTGCTCCGCGCCGATCTCGCCGAGGACCCGATCTCCAAGGCGCGCTTCACCCGTGAGGCCCAGTCGGTCGCGGGTCTGAACCACCACGCGGTCGTCGCGGTGTACGACTCCGGCGAAGACACGATCAACGGCCAGACCGTTCCGTACATCGTCATGGAGCTGGTCGAGGGCCGTACCATCCGTGACCTGCTGATCAGTGCGGAGCCGCCGCCGCCCGAGCAGGCGCTGATCATCGTCTCCGGGGTGCTGGAGGCGCTCGCCTACTCGCACCAGCACGGCATCGTGCACCGTGACATCAAGCCGGCCAACGTGATCATCACGGACACGGGCGCCGTCAAGGTCATGGACTTCGGCATCGCGCGCGCCCTGCACGGCGCGCAGTCGACGATGACCCAGACCGGCATGGTCATGGGCACGCCGCAGTACCTCTCGCCCGAGCAGGCGCTCGGCAAGGCTGTCGACCACCGCAGCGACCTGTACGCCACGGGCTGTCTGCTGTACGAACTCCTCGCGCTGCGCCCGCCGTTCACCGGCGAGACCCCGCTCTCGGTGGTCTACCAGCACGTTCAGGACATTCCCGTGCCGCCCTCCGAGGCGTCGGACGGCGCCCCGCCGGAGCTGGACGGGCTGGTCATGCGCTCGCTCGCGAAGGAGCCGGACGACCGGTTCCAGAGCGCCGAGGAGATGCGCGGGCTCGTTCAGTACGGGCTCCAGATGCTCCAGCAGCAGGGCGGCTACACCGGTACGTGGAACACCGGCCCGGTCGAGACCTCGCACGCCGGGGGCTACACCCCCGCGATGGGCATCGCCGCGACGACGGCCATGGGCCACCCGCCGCACAGCGACACCTCGCAGGGCCCGATCCTGCCGCCGATGAACCCGAACGACGGTGGGTACAACGGCGGTTACACCGGCGGGTACGACGACGGCCACAAGCGCGGCGGTGGCGGCCGCGGCAAGATGGTCCTCTTCGCCGTGCTCGCGGTGATCGCGATCGTGGCGGGCGTGGCGTTCGCGGTCAGCAACCTGAGCGACTCGACCGCGAACACCGACAAGAACAAGGAGAAGCAGACCACCAGCCCGACCGCGACGAAGGAGAGCGAGAGCCCGTCGGCCTCCCCCTCGGAGCCCACCGAGCAGGCCACCGAGCCGGACTACTCCGGCAGCGGTGGCGGCGGTGGCGGCCAGCAGCCGTACACCCCCCGCGAGAACTTCCCGACGTACCAGCAGTCGGAGCCGACGAACCCCACGAACGAGCCGAGCGCGCCGGTCGAGACCGGCACGACGGGCGACACCGGTACGGACGCGGGCACCACGGCGGGCACCAGCACGGGTACTGGTACGGACGCGGGCACCAGCACGGGTACTGGTACGGACGCGGGCACCAGCACGGGTACTGGTACGGACGCGGGCACCAGCACGGGTACCGGTACGGACGCGGGCACGGGTACGGACGCGGGCGCCGGCACGAACACGGGCACCGGCTGACCCGGTCGCCCCGGGGTGGCGGGCCCGGCGCCCGTCACCCCGCGAACGCCTCGCGCACCCTCTCGTACTCCCCCGTCCACCACACGGCCAGGGCCGACACCGCGGCGAACAGCGGGTCGGCCCTGCGGTCGTCCAGCTGGTAACGCCAGCGCAGTATCCAGAAGTCGTTCAGACGCTCCCACCACACCCGGTGCACCGCCGCCGCCAGCTCCGAGGCGTGGACGCCCGCCGCCAGCCGGTAGGCGCGCGCGTAGGCCCGTACCTTCGCGAGGTCCAGCTCGCCGGTCGGCCGTACGAAGAAGATCGCCGCGGCCCGGACCGCCTCCTCGGCGCGCGGCTGGACGCCGAGTCGGTCCCAGTCGACGATCGCGGCGGGCCGGGTGCCCCGGTAGAGCAGGTTCAGCGGGTGGAAGTCCCCGTGGACCCAGCCCGTGGCGGTCTCGGCGCCCGGCGGCGGCCTGCGGTCGGCATGGCGCTCCAGCAGCGTCCGGCGCTCCGCGAGCCGGTGCTCGGCCAGCGTGTCGAAGGGGTCGCCCCGGGGGCGGTCACGGGCCAGGACCAGCAGCTCGTCGATGAGGAGCGCGGTGTCGGCGGGGTCCGCGCTGGTGTACGCGAGGGTGGCGGGGGCGGGCCCCATCGCCTGCTCCAGGGAGACGTGGACGAGCCCGAGGAGCGTGCCCAGGCCGTGCGAGGTGGTGACCGTCAGCCGGGCGCCGTCGCGGTGGTGGCCCTCGATCCACGGGTACAGCGCGTAGCAGCGCCCGCCGATGACCGAGACCGTGGAGCCGTTCGCGTCCTCGACGGCGGGCGCGACCGGCACGCCGAGCCGCTGGAGCCGCCGGATCGCGCGGTGCTGGCGGGCGACGGCCACGTGGTCGCCGTCCAGATGGTGCTTGAGGAAGTAGGAACCGCGGCTGGTGCGCAGCCGGTATCCGTGGTTGAGCAGCCCCTGCGCGACGGGTACGCAGGACACCACCTCGCCCGCGTCGCGGTAGTGCCGGAGCAGCGCGCCCAGCGGGGGTTTCGCCGCGCGACCACCGGTGTGGATGGGGAGGCTGGGGTGCGGGAGAAGGCCGGTACGGCGGATACGCGCGGGGGCATGGGCGGGCGGAGGAATAACGGCAGTCGCGGCGGGCGCAACGAGTTCATATGAGCGCAGCACTTGCCAGATGTTAGATCACGCTATGTGTTGACTCCGTCGCTCATGGGCGTAGTCGAGTGTGTGTACGGCGATAAAGCGGGACTCAAGCCGCATAAAGACGGGTTCGAATGGCTGACCGTCTACGAGAATCGGACAAGAATCAAACTGTTTGATTTCTTGTGCGGACGGATCGATGATCTCCGCCGTGCCGGTGAGCTGTACCGACCAGAGCGTGCCGTCGCCGCTGCCGAAGTTGTCCACGCCGTACGTCACGACGCCTCCGCCGCAGGTCCGGCCGAGCCCCGCGTGCATCCGCAGCAGGAGCGCGCCGTCGGCCACGACATGGCGGGCGGGCGCCATGAAGGGCAGGGCCCGCAGGCTCGTCGCCACGCGTCCGTGCGAAACGCGGTGCAGCAGCTCGAATGCGCGGAGTTCCTCGGTGGACATGCCTCCACTCTGGGTCACGGAACCCGTCGCCGACAGGGGAGGCGGCCCTTGAAGCAAGTGACATTGGTCCCGATTGGGTCCGATACGACCACGGTACGGAGGCGGCGGTACGGAGGCGGCGGTACGGCAAGGGGCCCGGTGACCGGTGCCTCTCCGCGTCGGCCCGGTGCCTCTCCGCGCCGGCCCGACGCCTCTCCGCTTCCGCTCAGCGCTTCTCCGCCTGGATCCGCGCCACGAAGGCCGCCGCCTGCGACCGCCGTTCCATCCCCAGCTTCGAGAGCAGGCTGGAGACATAGTTCTTGATCGTCTTCTCGGCGAGGTGCAGCTGCTCGCCGATCGCCCGGTTGGTCATGCCCTCGCCGATCAGATCGAGGATCCTGCGCTCCTGGTCCGTCAGCTTGGCCAGCCGGTCGTCACCCTTGGGATCCTTGCCGTTGCGCAGTCGCTCCAGCACCCGGGCCGTCGCCACCGGGTCGAGCAGCGAGCGGCCCGCCGCCACGTCCCGTACCGCCGTCAGCAGTTCGTTGCCGCGGATCGCCTTGAGCACGTACCCCGAGGCGCCGGCCATGATCGCGTCGAAGAGCGCCTCGTCGTCGGCGTACGACGTCAGCATCAGACATCTGATGCTCTCGTCGCGCGACCGGATCTCCCGGCAGACCTCGACCCCGCTGCCGTCCGGCAGCCGGACGTCGAGCACGGCGACATCGGGGCGGGTCGCGGGGATCCTGGCCATCGCGTCTGCCGCCGTACCGGCTTCCCCGACGACTTCGATGTCGTCCTCGACGGAGAGCAGTTCGAAGACACCCCTGCGGACGACTTCATGGTCGTCAAGGAGAAATACCGTGATTTTTCTATCTTCACGCACGGAACGCAGTCTCACACACTCACCCCTTCCCTGCCGAAGATCAGCGGGATAACGTGCCGTTGTTCCGGCGTGCTGCGAGGCTGTGACCAGTGGTTGTTCCAGACTTTGCCGATTTACTTGGAAATCCAAGCAAAATTGCAGGTCAAATAGGGGTTTCGCAGGAATGCGGACTACTGGGTAACGTGCTTGTGACAGAGCGTTCGTCGGGGCGACCTGTCACGCCTGTTCCCGGCCCGTAGGCACCCACCCCGTGCACACGGCCGGAACGGGCGAGCCGCACTGGTTCCCGGCGGATCCCGGGGGCCGGAAAGACGGAGGAGCACGGACGTGACCGTGGAGAGCAGTGCCGCTCGTAAACCGCGACGCAGCGCCGGCGCCAAGCGCGCGAGCGCGAGGAAGACGCCGCAGCCGCCGAGCTCCGAGCCGCAGCTCGTACAGCTGCTGAGCCCCGAGGGCGAGCGGGTCGAGCACCCGGACTATTCGATCGATCTCACCCCGGAGGAGCTGCGCGGGCTCTACCGGGACATGGTGCTGACCCGCCGCTTCGACGCCGAGGCCACGGCGCTCCAGCGCCAGGGCGAGCTGGGCCTGTGGGCCTCGCTGCTCGGCCAGGAGGCGGCCCAGATCGGTTCGGGCCGCGCGCTGCGCGACGACGACTATGTCTTCCCGACCTACCGGGAGCACGGCGTGGCCTGGTGCCGCGGGGTCGACCCGACCAACCTGCTGGGCATGTTCCGCGGGGTGAACCACGGTGGCTGGGACCCCGCCACCAACAACTTCCACCTCTATACGATCGTCATCGGCTCGCAGACCCTGCACGCCACCGGCTACGCGATGGGCATCACCAAGGACGGCGCGGACTCCGCCGTCATCGCGTACTTCGGGGACGGCGCCTCCAGCCAGGGCGATGTGGCCGAGTCGTTCACCTTCGCGGCGGTCTACAACGCGCCGGTGGTCTTCTTCTGCCAGAACAACCAGTGGGCCATCTCCGAGCCGACCGAGCGCCAGACCCGCGTCCCGCTCTACCAGCGTGCGCAGGGGTACGGCTTCCCCGGTGTCCGGGTCGACGGCAACGACGTCCTGGCCTGCCTGGCCGTGACCCGCGCCGCGCTGGACATGGCCCGCCGGGGCGAGGGGCCCGTGCTGGTCGAGGCGTTCACGTACCGCATGGGCGCGCACACCACCTCCGACGACCCGACCAAGTACCGCGCCGACGAGGTGACGGAGTCCTGGCAGGCCAAGGACCCGATCCTGCGGCTGCGCAGATACCTGGAGCGCGAGGGCCACGCCGACGCGGCGTTCTTCGCGGAGCTGGACGAGGAGAGCGAAACCCTCGGAAAGCGGGTACGTGACGTGGTGCGGGCGATGCCGCAGCCGGACAGCATGGCGATCTTCGACCATGTCTACGCGGACGGCCACGCGCTGGTGGACGAGGAGCGGGCACAGTTCGCGGCGTACCAGGCGTCGTTCGAGGACGCGGGCGCCGGCTTCGAAGCCGAGGGGGGCAAGTAACCATGAGCACGCAGAAACTGCCCATCGCACGGGCGATCAACGAGTCGCTGCGCAAGGCGCTGGAGACCGACCCGAAAGTCCTGGTCATGGGCGAGGACGTCGGAAAGCTCGGCGGGGTCTTCCGGGTCACCGACGGGCTCCAGAAGGACTTCGGCGAGGACCGCGTCATCGACACCCCGCTCGCCGAGTCGGGCATCGTCGGGACGGCCATCGGGCTGGCGCTGCGGGGCTACCGGCCGGTGGTGGAGATCCAGTTCGACGGTTTCGTCTTCCCGGCGTACGACCAGATCGTCACCCAGCTCGCCAAGATGCACGCCCGCTCGCTGGGCAGGATCAAGATGCCGGTGGTGATCCGCATTCCGTACGGCGGCGGCATCGGCGCGGTCGAGCACCACAGCGAGTCGCCGGAGGCGCTGTTCGCGCATGTGGCCGGGCTGAAGATCGTATCGCCGTCGAACGCGTCGGACGCGTACTGGATGATGCAGCAGGCCATCCAGAGCGACGACCCGGTGATCTTCTTCGAGCCGAAGCGGCGCTACTGGGACAAGGGCGAGGTCAACACCGAGTCGATCCCGGGGCCGCTGCACGGCGCGCGGGTGGCGCGGGAGGGCACGGACCTGACGCTGGTGGCGTACGGGCCGATGGTGAAGGTCTGCCTGGAGGCGGCCGCCGCCGCGGCCGAGGAGGGCAAGTCGCTGGAGGTCCTGGACCTGCGGTCGATGTCCCCCATCGACTTCGACGCGATCCGGACCTCGGTGGAGAAGACCCGCCGGCTGGTGGTCGTGCACGAGGCGCCGGTCTTCTTCGGCTCGGGCGCGGAGATCGCCGCTCGCGTCACGGAGCGGTGCTTCTACCACTTGGAGGCCCCGGTGCTGAGGGTCGGCGGCTACCACGCGCCGTATCCGCCGGCCCGGCTGGAGGACGAGTACCTCCCGGGCCTGGACAGGGTGCTCGACGCCGTCGACCGCTCGCTCGCGTACTAGGAGTGTCGTGACCATGACAGATACTGAAGTCTCCACGCGCTACCGCGAGTTCAAGATGCCCGATGTGGGCGAGGGGCTGACCGAGGCCGAGATCCTCACCTGGTACGTGAAGCCGGGCGACTCCGTGACGGACGGGCAGGTGGTGTGCGAGGTCGAGACGGCGAAGGCCGCCGTCGAACTCCCCATCCCGTACGACGGGGTCGTCCACGAGCTGCGCTTCGGGGCGGGCACGACGGTCGACGTCGGCGCGACCATCATCACGGTGGACGTGGCCCCGGGGACCGGGGCGCCGGAACCCGAGCCGGCCGCCCCGGCTCCTGCCCCTGCCGCGGCTCCGACCCGTACCCCCGTCCTGGTCGGATACGGGGTGGCCGAGGCGTCCACGAAGAGGCGCCCCCGCAGGCCGGGACCGGGCACGGCGGCCGTGCCCGTACAGCCGCTGAACGGGCATGCGCCGCAGGTACCGGTACCAGTACCGGCAGCCGTGCCCGCCGCTGCTCCCGCCGGGCGGCCGCTCGCCAAGCCGCCCGTACGGAAACTGGCCAAGGACCTGGGGGTGGACCTGGCGACCGTCACCCCGACGGGCCCGGACGGGATCATCACCCGCGAGGACGTCCACGCGGCGACCGCCCCGGCTCCGGTGGCGCCGGTCCCGGTGGCGGCCCCGGCACCGGCCCTCGCGCCGGTCTCCTCCGACGCGGCCCGGGAGACCCGTATCCCCGTCAAGGGCGTACGGAAGGCCACGGCGTCGGCCATGGTCGGCAGCGCCTTCACCGCGCCGCACGTCACGGAGTTCATCACCGTGGACGTGACCCGCACGATGAAGCTGGTCGAGGAGCTGAAGTCCGACAAGGACATGGCGGGCCTGCGCGTCAACCCGCTGCTCCTCATCGCCAAGGCGCTGCTGGTCGCGGTCCGCCGCAACCCCGAGGTCAACGCGGCCTGGGACGAGGCCAACCAGGAGATCGTGCTCAAGCACTATGTGAACCTGGGCATCGCGGCGGCCACCCCGCGCGGTCTGATCGTCCCGAACATCAAGGACGCGCATACCAAGGCCCTGCCCCAACTCGCCGCGGAACTGGCCGAACTGGTCGCCACGGCCCGCGAGGGCAGGACCACCCCCGCCGCCATGCAGGGCGGCACGGTGACCATCACCAACGTCGGTGTCTTCGGCGTCGACACGGGCACGCCCATCATCAACCCGGGCGAGTCCGCGATCCTGGCGATCGGCGCGATCAAGCCCCAGCCCTGGGTCCACAAGGGCAGGATCAAGCCGCGCCAGGTCACCACCCTCGCCCTCTCCTTCGACCACCGCCTGATCGACGGCGCGCTGGGCTCCCAGTTCCTGGCGGACATCGCCGCCATCCTGGAACAGCCCAAACGCCTGATCACCTGGGCCTGATCACCTGGGCCTGATCACCTGGGCCTGATCACCTGGGCCCGATCACCTGGGCCCGAGCGAGTCACGGCCCCCCGGCCCACCCGGGCGGGGGGCCGGGGGCGTGCGGGGACGCGCCGCCTCACCCCCGGACCACCGCCCAGACCACCTTGCCGACGCCGGTACGGTCGGCGACGCCCCACGATTCGGCCAGCGCCGCCACGATGACGAGCCCGCGCCCGTCACACGCCCCGGCATCCGCCTCCCGCGCCTCGGGCCGTACGGCACACGCGTCGTGCACCTCGATCCGCACGCCACCGCCGGGCACGGCCAGGAACCGCGTCTCGACCTCCCGCCCCGGTGGCACATGGGCATGCCGTACGGCATTGGTGACCAGCTCCGAGACGACCAGCACCGCCGAGTCCTCCAGCGCGGACAGCCCCCAGGCCGCCAGCGCCTTGCGCAACTCCGCCCGCGCCGCCCCCACACACCGGGCATGCCGCTTCCACCGCAGCACCACGGGAACGTGACTCACCGGGCCACCCTCACACCGTGGATCCGACGCGGCCCCGCCCCCACACCGTGCGCGGCAAGCCACGCTTCCCGCCGCCGCATTCTCCTGCGCTGTTGCTCCACCCGTTCCCACCGCTCGAACTCCGCCTTCCCGACAAGGCGCAGGGTCGGCGCGCCGAGGATCAGCAGACCGGTGACAAGCGGTCGGCGGGGAGCGGAGACCGGAGGAAACGCCCTTGCCGAGGCGTAGTGAGAGGGAGGTCTGACCGAGACCAAAGGCTGTCGGGCCCGTTTCATCAGACGGGCGATAAAGTGCGGCATGTTGACGCTCCTTCAATGCGCGTTGACCATGCCCCGGGGCGCCTGAGACCGCCGCCGGGGTCTTTTGCTGTGCCTACTCGCCGCCGCACGACGGTGCGCGCACGCGTGAATAGGGCCTCCCGCATCAGGATCTGACGGGTCGACAGCGCCAGCATGGCCCCGCCCAACGCATTCTGCAAGACTTCATTTTATGGTCCTCATTTTCGATAACTCGAACATATGGATTGCGTTGCGAATCGAGCGCAAAAGTGCTTCTATTTCGAGTACCGGAGTGCTCCATACTGGAGCGGGAATAGGGGGTGGCGCATGGTGGAGGGATCCACCGGATCGACCGTTCCGCGCCGACAACTCGGCCGTTACTTACGCGATCTGCGCAACAAGGCACGCCTCACGGTGCGTGCGGCAGCCCGGAATCTCGAATGGTCCGAGGCGAAGATGTGGCGTATCGAGACAGGGCAGTCGTCGCTGCGCAGCCACGACGTCGAAACCATGTGCAAGGTCTACGACGCGCCAGCCGATCTCACCCAGGCGCTGATGGGTCTGGCCAAGGAGACCAAGGCGAAGGGCTGGTGGCACTCGTACGGGGATGTGATCCCCCAGGAGTTCGACCTCTTCATCGGGCTTGAGGAAGCCGCCTCGGACATCAACTGGTACGAAAACGAGTTGATTCCCGGACTCCTCCAGATCGAGGACTATGCACGGATCATCATCCGGACGCACAACCACGAAGAATCGGAAGACGAGGTCGAGAAGCGCGTTCGGCTGCGACTCACTCGGCAGGCGCTCCTGACGCGGAGCGTCGATCCGGCCACCCTGAATGTCGGACTCAGCGAGGCGGTACTGCGCCGCCCGGTCGGCGGGCCTGCCGTGATGGCGGGGCAGCTCAAACATCTGCTGGATGTCTGTGAGCTGCCCAACGTCACCCTCAGGGTGGTGCCCTTCAGCGCTGGCCTGCACCTGGGCGTCATGTCAGGGCCGTTCGGCATCCTGCGTTTTCCGCGTAACCGCGACGGCACGGAGTCCGAACCTCCCACCGTCTACTCGGATGGCTATACGGGAGATCTCTATCTCGACAAGCCGAACGAAGTAGACGTCTACGACAACGCGTTCAAGAACATCTGGGACACCGCACTCAACGAACAGGAATCCCGCAACCTCATCATCGAAACGGTAGGGAGTTATGAACAAGGTTGATCTGACAGGCATGGCGTGGATCAAGTCCAGCCGTAGTAACGGACAGTCGGCTTGCGTGGAAGCAGCCCTCGGAGCCGAGGGCATAGTTCCCGTACGGGACAGCAAGGTCACGCAAGGGCACATCCTCACCTTCGGCCCCGGCGCGTGGTCGGAGTTCGTCACAGGCGTGAAGCAGTCAGCGGGTCCCCTCGCGGACTGACATCGCTACCGGCCTCTTCCGCCCCTTCAGCGAAGCCCCACCTGGTCCGCCGACAGGGTGGGTTCTTCGCACATCAGTTCCGCGTCAAACTCGGTCATCAGCCGACTCCTCGTACCGCCCGGCGCGTAGCGGTACGGGGACGGACGCGGGTCCAACAGCTCATTGGAGACCGGCATCCCGCCCCACGTCGTCACCCCGCACGGTGAGACTCCGCTCCGCATCGACATCCACCCCATCGACGCCAACCCCGCCAAGGGTGAGCCCGCTCACCAGCACTTCGACTTCCGCTTCCTCTTCCGCACCACCGCCGACATCGGCGAACTCCAGGCCGAAGAAGTCTCCGACGCTGCCTGGCGAACGGTCGGCGCCCTCCACGACGAGAGGTTGGGCCAGCGCGTCGCCCAAGCACCGCGTTGACCTCAAGACCGGCCGCACCTGCGCCTGCGACCTCCGACGCGCGCGGGGGTGGCCTCCCAGTCCGCCCAGCGACAGGCCGCCAAGAGTGCCCTTCGTCACCTGATGCGGTGATCATTGCCATGGAAAGCGACACGATGGACCGTGCCAACGGGACACGGGCTGGAGCAACCGCCGCCCCCTAAAGCGACACGACCTGCATGGGACACGGTCTCTGCGTGACAACCGGCTGGAAACACCATGACCTTGGCCACGAAGGCGCAACCGGTAGCAGACAAGCGCGAGACGGAAAGCCCCCGGCCCGGCGGGCGGTCGGCGTCGGCCTGGCGGTCCGCGTCGGCGTGTGCGCCTGTGCCTGTGCTGTCACGGGAACGCGGTGAGCAGCGCGCCGATGGTGAGGGCGACAAGGCCGGTTCTGGTCGTCGTCAAGGGGGGCTCCGATCGCGTGGGGGTTTCTTCACGGAACGACCCGGTGGACATAAAAGATGTCATGAAAGAGGTGAATAGGTGTTCAATTGACCAAAAGGACTTAAACCTCAAGATGAGAGGTGGTGCGCGAGGATGCCCGGAAGGCTGTGTGAAAGGCCAAAGGCCACATGAGGGTTATATGGGTGGGGATGGGCGGGCATGCGAAAGGGCCGCTCGGGCACCGGTGGGTTCGGTGCTCCTGAGCGGCCCTTTCGTGGTGGGCGGAGGCGCGGCCCGATCAGTCGCGCTGCGCGGCCGAGGGGAGCGAGCGGAGCTGCATCGTCTTGGCCGTGGTCGTGCCGAAGCCGTAGTCGAGCATCTTCGCCGCGTCCTTGTAGCGGTCCGTGCCGCTCAGGACGACGCCGATGAGCGTCTTGCCGCCGCGGGTCGCGGCGAAGACCAGGCAGGGGCCGGCGGGGGTGGTGGTGCCGGTCTTTATGCCGATGGCGCCGGTGTAGGAGCCGAGCAGCTTGTTGGTGTTGTACCAGGTGTACGTACGGTTGCCGCCCTTGGTGGTCGGCGCCGTGCCCTTGTACGAGGTGGCCTTGACGACCGTACGGAAGTTGGTGTCCTTCATGGCGTACTGGGCGATCTTCGCCAGGTCGCGCGGGGTGGTGTAGTTGTCCTTGCTGGTCGATACACCGTCGAACGAGTCGAACTTGGTGTTGGTGAGCTTGAGTTCCTTGGCCTTGGCGTTCATCTTCGCGATGAACGACTTGGTGCGGGCCGCGTTCGTGGAACCGGTGCCGAACGCGTCGGCGAGGGCGTACGCCGCGTCGCAACCGGAGGGCAGCAGGGTCCCGTACAGCAGCTGGCGTACGGTCAGCTTGTCGCCGGTCTGCAGATCAGCGGTGCTGCTGCCCTGCTTGGTGACGTAGTCGCGGTACGCCTGCTTGACCGTCACCTTGCGGTTGAGGTCGACGCCCTTGGTGCTGAGCACCACGGCGGCCGTCATGATCTTCGTCGTACTGGCCATCGGACGGCGGGTGTCGGCCGCCTTGCCGAAGACGGTCGCGCCGGTCGCGTCGTTCAGCAGGAACGCGCCCTTGCCCGTGACGGTCGGGGCGGTGGCCGCCTGGGCGGGTGCGGCCAGGACGGGAACCGACAGCAGCGCGCCGGCGGTGAGGGCGACCACGGCGGCTTTGCGCACGCCCGGGAGGCTGGTTGTCAAAGGAAACTCCGAGTTCACAAATGCGTTGAAATGCCACGAAATCGGACTGCTTTCGGGGGCTTCCGCACCACATGTGGAAGGGCCCCGATGCAAGACCTCCGTGTGTGGCGAATGGTTGCACGGATCGGCGGATCGGTTTTGACGCGAGGTCCGGAGGGAAGGCCGCGCTGTTCCGTCCGGGGCGTATCGGCGTGCGGGGCGGGATCGGGAGAATCAGGGGGTATTGGGGGTGCGTGGGGGGTTTATCTCCCTGTCCTCACGCTTGCGAGGGAATCAGGGCCTCCGGGCTGGTTCGCAGGGGATTCGGTGGGTGATTCTGGGGTCGCGACGTCGCACCACGACGGAGGCAGTCGGCCAACCGCCCCCGTCCAAGCCGTACTTCTTGGTTCCTGGAGGAAAAGACATGGCAAGCTTCCGTACAGCCCGTGCTTTCGCCGCTGTCGCCGCGCTGCCCCTCGGCGCGGCTCTCTTCACGGGGGTCGCCCAGGCGGACGACCACGCCTTCGCCGATGACGGCTCGAACGCGTCCGTGGCCACGATCAGCGGCAGCGGGGTGCGCGGTGACAACTTCGGCAACTCGACGACCACGCAGCAGGTGGCGACCGGGGCCGGAGCGTCGAACCAGAGCAACAGCGCGAGCGTCGTCGGCTCCGGCCCCGCGTCGATCGACCAGTCCAACCACAACATCACGGTGACGTACGTCCCCTTCTGGTGGTGATGTTCGGCCCCCGGGGGAGGGCGGGACTGAGGGGTGAGTGACATACGCGTCCTGCGCGGCGGCGCCTGAGGGTGCCGTCGCGCAGGACGTTTCTCGCGTGGTCGCGTGGTCCGGCACCAGGGGCGGTTGCCGTCCGTCAACAGGTGGTGACCGCTGTCCGCTCCCCCCGGGGACGACCCTGACGGGCTCCCCCATGGCCCATCCACCTTCAGGAGGTGGGGAGAGCCCCTCTCCTACGCCCTGAGGCGGAGACGGCTTCGGGACCTGTGGGCGATCCCCGGGGCGGGCCTCACTTCTAGCGTGGAGCCATGACCACGCCTGTCTGCACGAGCGCTTCCACAGCCGCCCAGCCGGCCGCGTACCCGCCGCACTCCGCGCACCCGTCGCGCGCCGCCGGGCACTCCGCGCACCCGGCACACCCCGCCGGGCACTCCGCGCACCCGTCGCGCGCCGCCGCTCACCCGTCGCACCCCGCCGGGCACTCCGGGCTCCCCTCGCATCTCGCCGGGCCCTCCGGGCACCCGGCACACACCGCTGGGCACCCCTCGCACTCCGCGTACCCCTCGTTCTCCTCGTACGTCAGAGCGCGCGGCCCCGTGCTGCTGCGGGCCGCCCGCTCGCTCACCGCCAACCCGTGCGACGCCGAGGACCTGCTCCAGACCGCGCTGACCAAGACGTACGTCGCCTGGGAGCGCATCGAGGACCACCGCGCCCTGGACGGCTATGTCCGCCGCGCCCTGTTGAACACCCGCACCTCGCAGTGGCGCAAGCGCAAGGTCGACGAGTTCGCCTGTGAGGAGCTGCCCGAGCCGACGGGTGTGCCGGTGCCCGACCCCGCGGAGCGGCAGGTGCTGCACGACGCGATGTGGCGCGCGGTGATGCGGCTGCCGGACCGCCAGCGGGCCATGGTCGTACTGCGGTACTACGAGGATCTCAGCGAGGTCCAGACGGCCGAGGTCCTCGGGGTGTCGGTCGGTACGGTCAAGAGCGCGGTCTCCCGGGCCCTCGGAAAGCTCCGTGACGATCCGGGGCTGGCGCCGTCCGCGGCCGCCGATATCCGCTGATGTTTCCCCCGACCTCGGGCGCGGAAGAATCGGAGTTCCGGAATTGATGGCCTCCAGCTAGTGACATACCGCTGGGTATGCAAGCAGAATCACCGGAAACTACCCTCGCGTAATGGCGCGCAGATTGGGGAGCACCGGTGCGGAGCACGATGCAAGATGTACCTCTGCTGATCTCCAGGATTCTGACCCACGGGTCGACCATCCACGGGAAGTCGCAGGTCACGACCTGGACCGGCGAGAGTGAGCCACAGCGTCGCAGCTTCGCCGAGATCGGGTCCCGGGCCGCACAGCTCGCGCACGCTCTGCGGGACCTCGGCATCGGGGAGGGCGATGCGACAGGGACCCTGATGTGGAACAACGCCGAGCATGTCGAGGCGTATCTCGCGATCCCCTCGATGGGCGCGGTCCTGCACACTCTCAACCTTCGGCTCCCGCCCGAGCAGTTGGTCTGGATCGTCAACCACGCGGCCAACCGTGTGATCATCGCGAACGGTTCGGTGCTTCCGCTGCTCGCTCCGCTCCTCCCGCGCCTGCCGACCGTCGAGCACGTCGTCGTCACCGGTCCGGGCGACCGCGCCCCGCTGGCCGGGGCGGCCGTACAGGTGCATGAGTACGAGGAGCTGACCTCCGGCCGCCCCACCACCTTCGACTGGCCCCAGCTGGACGAACGGGCCGCGGCGGCCCTGTGCTACACCTCCGGCACCACCGGCGACCCCAAGGGCGTCGTCTACTCCCACCGCTCCGTCTATCTGCACTCCATGCAGGTCAACATGGCCGAGTCGATGGGGCTGACGGACAAGGACACCACCCTGGTCGTCGTCCCGCAGTTCCATGTGAACGCCTGGGGCCTGCCCCACGCCACCTTTATGACCGGCGTGAACATGCTGATGCCCGACCGTTTCCTCCAGCCGGGCCCGCTCGCCGAGATGATCGAGAGCGAGCGCCCCTCGCACGCCGCCGCCGTCCCGACCATATGGCAGGGGCTGCTCGCCGAGGTCTCCGCCCGCCCGCGCGACCTGACCTCCCTGCACAGCGTCACGATCGGCGGCGCGGCCTGTCCGCCCGCGCTGATGGAGGCGTACGACAAGCTGGGTGTACGGCTCTGCCAGGCATGGGGCATGACGGAGATGTCGCCGCTGGGCACGACGTCCAACCCGCCCGGCGGGCTCTCCGACGAGGAGGGCTGGCCGTACCGCGTCAAGCAGGGACGTTTCCCCGCCGCCGTCGAAGCGCGGCTGATCGGGCCCGACGGCAGCGTCCTGCCGTGGGACGGCGAGTCGGCCGGTGAGCTGGAGGTACGCGGCCCCTGGGTGGCCGCGGCGTACTACGGTGGCGCGCACACCAGCGTCGAGGAGCAACTGGTCAGGCCGGACGAGAAGTTCAGCGAGGACGGCTGGCTGCGGACCGGTGATGTCGGCAACATCAGTTCCGAGGGCTACCTCACGCTGACCGACCGCGCCAAGGACGTCATCAAGTCCGGCGGCGAGTGGATCTCCAGCGTGGACCTGGAGAACGCGCTGATGGCCCACCCGGAGGTCGCGGAGGCCGCCGTCGTCGCCGTACCGGACGACCGGTGGGGGGAGAGGCCGCTCGCGACGGTCGTCCTCAAGGAGGGCGCGACGGCGGACTACGCGGCGCTGAAGGCGTTTCTCGCCCGGACGGTCGCCAAGTGGCAGCTGCCGGAACGGTGGGCGGTGATCCAGGAGGTGCCGAAGACGAGCGTCGGGAAGTTCGACAAGAAGGTGATCCGCAAGCGGTACGCGGACGGCGAGCTGGACGTCACGAAGGTGTAGCCGGAGCGAAGGTGCAGCCGGAGGGAAGACGTAGCCGGAGGGTGGGGGCGGCCGGAGGGAAGACGTAGCCGGAGGGTGGGGGCGGCCCGCCGCCCCCACCGCCCTTCCGCGACGGCCTTCAGTTCGTGCCGATCTTCGAGAGCAGATCCACGATCCGCTCCTGCACCTCGGGCGTGGTCGAGCGCTCGGCGAGGAACAGCACGGTCTCACCGGAGGCGAGCCGGGGCCGGTCCTCCTCGCCGATCCCGGCCGAGGTGTAGATCACCAACGGCGTACGGCTCAACTGTCCGTTGGACCGCAGCCAGTCGATGATCCCCGCGCGCCGCCGCCGTACCTGCATCAGGTCCATGACCACCAGGTTCGGCCGCAACTGCGCGGCGAGACCGACCGCCTCGTTGTCGGTGGCCGCCCGCGCGACCTGCATCGCGCGCCGCTCCAGCGTCTCCGTCAGGGCGAGGGCGATCTCCTCGTGCTCCTCTATCAGCAGGACACGCGGCGGATGCTGCTCGCTGTCGCGCGGCGCGAGCGCCTTGAGCAGTACGGCAGGATCGGCGCCGTACGCCTCCTCGCGCGCCGCCTGCCCCAGCCCCGCCGTCACCAGGACGGGAAGCTCGGCGGCGACCGCGGCCTCGCGCAGCGACTGGAGCGCGGTACGGGTGATGGGACCGGTCAGCGGGTCGACGAACAGGGCCGCAGGGAACGCGGCGATCTGGGCCGCGACCTCCTCGCGCGAGTGCACGACGACCGGGCGGTAGCCGCGGTCGCTCAGCGCCTGCTCGGTGGCGGAGTCCGGCGCGGGCCAGACCAGCAGCCTGCGCGGGTTGTCGAGGGGCTCCGGGGGCAGCTCGTCGTCGACGGGCCGGGGCTGCGGCCGGTTGGCGACCTCGACCGCGCCCCCGGGGCCGTCCAGCGGCTCGGGGCCCTCGGCGCCCTCGTCCGGCGCCCCTATCGCGTACGACCGTCCCTCGGGCGGCGCGGCGGGCAGCCGCAGGCCGCCGCCCTGGGTGGGCATCGCGGGCGCCTTGGCCTGCGGCTCGGGGCGCTGGGTGCCGTCCGGCGGGGTGCCGAGCTTGCGGCGCCGTCCGGAACCGAGCGACTGCGGCTGCGCGCCGGCCGCCGCCGGGGTCTTCGCGGGGGCGGTCCCCTGCGGGAGGTACTGCGTGAAGGGCACCCCCTGCCCGAGCGTGCGCACGCTGAACCCGCGGGCCTGCGTGGAGTCCGGCGGTACGGGCACGGGCTCGGCCGTCGGCTCGGGCAGGGGCGCGGGCTCCGCCGGGGGCGCGGGGGCCGGCGCGGGCGCCCCCGGGGCGACGGGCGCTTCCTCGGGGAGCGGCTGGGCGGGCGGGAGCGGCTGATGGGCGCCGCGCCGGGAGTTCGGTACGGAGGACTCCACCGAGGACTCCGAGGTGGCGACCGAGGCCGCGGAGACCGCTGCCGGTACGGGTACGGGCGCGGGCTCGGGCACCGGCTGGGCGGCCGGGGCAGGGACCGGAGCGGGCGTTTGTACGGGCTCGGGGGCCGGGTCGTCCGGCCAGCCGGGCGGGCCGCTCATCATGCCGAAGCCCGCGGCCGTCGTGGGGGTACCGGCGGGCGGCGGGCTCCCCCAGCTGTTCGTGTCGTCCACGAAGGGGCCCGACTGTCCTGGCTGCCCGGCCAGGGTCCCGGCCCGACGCCCCTGGGGCTGGGGCGAAGGCTGAGGCAGGGGATGCGGCTGCGGCGGGGTGTGGTCGGCGTCCGGTTCCGTCCGTACGAGGTCATGGCGGACCGGCAGCGAGGCGTCCGGCGTCGGGCCCGACGCCGGCACGGACTCGGCGGCGCGGTCGGCGCCGGCGGGCGGCAGCGCGAACGGGCTGCGGGCGTTCTCCGGCTCGGGCGGCACCGGAACGTGCCGCTCCTGCGCCGGCGCGAGCGCCCTGCGCGCCCGCCGCCCCCCGGGCTGGCCGACGGCCTGAGCGGGGACGGAGACCGTGGCCACGGGCGCGGGATCCGGCAGCGGCGAAGGCGCGACGGAGGTCGGGGCGGGGGCCGGGACCGGGGCAGAGGCAGGGGCAGGCTCGGGAGCGGCTTCGGCGTCCGCGCCGGGCTCGGGCATCGGTACGGGCGTGGGCATCGGAACGGACGGCGACGGCGGGGCCGTCCCCGACCCCGCAGCAGGACCGGCCGCCGAAGGACCGGCCGAGGGCCCGGCTGCCGAAGAACCGGCCGCCGAGGGACCCGCCACCGAGGGGCCCGCTGTGGGCCCGACCGTCGGGGAGCCCGCAGCCGAGGGTCCGGCGACCGAGGGTCCGGCGACCGAGGGTCCGGCGACCGAAGGCCCGGCCGCCAGTGCCGGAAGCGCCCGCTGCTCGGCACGCCGTGCCCGGCGCCCCGTCCCGGCCGCCGAGGGGTCCACCGGCACGCCCTGCGGCGGCACGGCCTGGCCGAGCGCCGCGCGCCCGGTCGGATGCGCGCCCTCGGCGGCGGTCACGACCGAGCCCTCGGAGGGCGCGGGGACGGGCACGGCACCGGACTCGGCGGTCGCGTCCTCCGCCGGGCTGGGCCGCCCGCGCCGGCGCCCCGTACCGCCACTGCCGGGGGCGGAGCCGCCGCCCGTGCTCGTACCGGCGCCCGGGGTCGGCGCGCCCACCAGGGCGGAGCCGCCGCCCAGGGTCACGGCGCTGTCCCAGCCGCCGCTCCCGACGCCGCTCAGGCCCAGGCTGTCGTCCTCCGGCGGGACCTGGTCCAGTGGGGCGTCCGCGTCGGCCGCGCTGCGGGCCCTGCGCCGTCCGGTGGGGCCCGGGGTGTCCCGTACCTCCTCGGCCGTAGCGGCCCGCATGCCCGCCGGGGCGCCCGCGGGAACACCCGCCGGAACGTCCTCGGGCCCCTCCAGGAACGCGTCCGTGGACGCTCGCCGCGCGCGCCGCCTGCCGCCGCTCGTGGTCCCGGGACCGGGACCGGCACTCGGGCCGGGTCCCAGCTGCGGCTGTCCCGCCACCGGCACCCGGTGGGGCGACGGAACCGTCCCCGAGCCCTCGCCCAGCGGCAGTTCCAGGACGTACGCGCTGCCGCTCATGCCCGGCACCTCATGCGTCTGGAGCACCCCGCCGTGCGCCCGTACGATCCCGCGCACGATCGGCTCGTGCACCGCGTCCCCGCCCGAGAACGGCCCGCGCACCTCTATCCGTACGACATCACCGCGCTGCGCCGCCGCCACCACGATCGTCGAGTCGACATAGCCACCGGCCGGCAGCTGCCTGGCCCGGCCCGTCGAGTCGACCCCGGCCACATCGGCGACCAGATGCGCGAGCGCCGTCGCCAGCCGGGCCGCGTCGACCTCGGCCTCGATCGGCGGGGCGTGCACGGCGAACTGCGCGCGGCCGGGGCCGATCAGCTCGATCGCGCCCTCGACGCCCGCCGCGACGACCCCGTCGAGCAGGACGGTCGTCTTGGTGAGCCGCTCCGCCCCTATGTCCAGCCGCTGATAGCCGAGGACGTTGTCCACGAGCGTCGTCATCCGGGAGTACCCGGCGGAGAGGTGGTGCAGGATCTGGTTGGCCTCGGGCCACAGCTGCCCGGCGGGGTCGGCGGCGAGTGTGGTCAGCTCGTCGCGCAGCTCCAGCAGGGGGCCGCGCAGGGAGTCCCCGAGGACGGCGGTCAGCTGGGAGTGACGCCCGGCCAGCCCGTCGTACCGCTCCGTCAGTTCCTCGATCTCCGCCGCGTACCGGTCGCTGCGGTCCGCCAGCTCCGCCGCGTGCCGCTCCTCGGCCTCGGCGAGTTCGGCGCCGAGGCGCTCGGTCGTCTCCGTCAGCTCGGCGGTGAGGCGCTCGGTGGTCTCCGTCAGCTCGGCGGTGAGCCGCTTCGTCGTCCCGGCCAGCTCCGCCGCGTGGCGCTCCTCGGTCTCGGCCAGCTCGGTGGCGTGCTGATCGGCCAGTTCGTCGTACGGACGCCGGTCGGTGAAGGTCATCACGGCGCCGACGAGCTGATCGCCGTCCCGTACGGGCGAGGTCGTCAGATCGACCGGCACCTGCTCGCCGCTCTTCGCCCACAGCACCTGCCCGCGCACCCGGTGCTTACGGCCCGACCTGAGCGTGTCCGCGAGCGGGGAGTCGGAGTACTGGAACGTCTCGCCGTCCGCCCGCGAGTGCATGACCAGTGTATGCAGCTCACGGCCGCCCAGATCGCTGGCGCGGAAGCCCAGGATCTGCGCGGCGGCGGGGTTGACGAGGACGACCCGGCCGTCCGTGTCCGTACCGACGACACCCTCGGAGGCGGCGCGCAGGATCATCTCGGTCTGCCGCTGCGAACGGGCCAGCTCGGCCTCGGTGTCCATGGTCCCGGACAGATCCCGTACGACGAGCATCAGCAGCTCGTCACCGGTGTAGCTGTGCGAGTCGTTGTACGCGTCCCGGCCGTCCTCCAGGCTGGCGCTGGTGACCTCGGCGGGGAACTCGCCGCCGTCCGTCCGCCGCGCGATCATCCGGGTCGGCTTCGTACGCCCGAGGGGATCGGCCGACGCGGGCCGGCGCATCGAACCGGGGATCAGCTTGGAGTCGAAATCGGGCAGCAGATCGAGCAGCCCACGGCCGACCAGCGCCGTGCCCGGGGTCTCGAACATCTCCAGGGCAATGGTGTTGGCGTTGACGACCGTGCCGTTGGCGTTGACGAGCACCAAGCCGTCGGGGAGTGCGTCGAGTATCGCCGCGAGGCGAGCAGCGCCCCGGGATGGCCTGCTGCTCACGACGACGCTTCCTCCCTGAACCACTGCGTTTGCGGACCGCCGGACCCATCTTGCCTGCCGGGCCGCGAGCCTGTCACGGAAGGGAGTCTAAAGGCTGGGAGGTTGCCCGCGGCGGCGGAAGACCGGGAGTGACCGGGGAACACCCCGGTCGTGCCCGCTCCCGACCGGGTGAGGTCACTACGGATGCCCGTAACTGTGTCTCAACTCATGAGGTGACGGAGGGCAGTACGGGCTCCAGAGCCCGCCAACGGGAGATCTCGCATCCGTTCTTCCGGTCGAAGACGGCGTTGACGCGCTTCCCCTGCCAGGTCCCGGTGATCCGGGCGGTGGCAGTCCCGCCGTACTGCATGGTGCACAGGCTCCCCCCGGCCACCGGCGCGAACGGATCCCGCCCCCCGCCCCCCAACTCCGCCAGCCGCGCACAGGCGGCCCCCGCACTCGGATGCGACCCCCCGACCGGCGAGCACTTCAGCGTGTACGTACTGCCACCCGCGACCCGGACGGTGAGCGAATCCCCGGGCGCGAACCCGGTGACCAGCAGAGCGGCGGAGACAGCGGTGAGCAGCGGAACGAGACGGCGGAGAGCCATGGGACCTCTTGGGTGACGGACGTACGAGACAGCCGTACGTCGAGGAGCGGACGTGTACGTCGAACCAGAAGCTGTACGGGGAACCGGGGCCTGCACGGGGGAACCGGGGCCTGCACGAGCGCCGGGTCCCGGAGATTCGGGCCCCGGAGATTCGGGTCCCGGGCGGGACGTTCCCGCCCCGGAAGTCCGGGCCCCGAAACCCGACCCCGGAACGTTCCCGTCCCGGAGCCAGGGGCCCGGCCCCCCCCGCCCCCTGCTAACGCCCACCGGCCTCCCGCGTTGCGCCCGGGATGTGCTTTGCCCTGGGGGCCACCTGCCTAGTACGGTGAGCAGCGATTGGTGACACCCCGCTTGGTTGTGTCATCATCTGCACACACAATCCGCGCCCGCGCGGATGTGTGCTGGAGGCGTCGCCTAGTCCGGTCTATGGCGCCGCACTGCTAATGCGGTTTGGGTCTTAAAGCCCATCGAGGGTTCAAATCCCTCCGCCTCCGCCGCCCCACCCGAAGCCCCGGCCCACCAGCCGGGGCTTCACCCGTTCAGGTGTTTCCGCAGGTCAGTCATGGTCCGGCCAATGGATTTCACCTGACGGCGCAGGTCATGTAATGTTGTTCTCGCAACGCCGACAGGGCAGAAAAGCCCCAGAAGGTCAAGCACTCGTAGCTTAACGGATAGAGCATCTGACTACGGATCAGAAGGTTGCAGGTTCGAATCCTGCCGAGTGCACAGCAGGCAAGAGGCCCTCAGGAGAGATCCTGAGGGCCTCTGTCGTATGTCGTGACGGCAGTGATTGACGGCAACCGCTACGAAGGCCGCTGCCGGACAGATCAGACGGCTACGAGGACACCGGCCGCGCCGTCGTCATCGCCTACTCGGACGGTGAGGTGCGCAGACAGTTCAACGTCTGCTTCACCGCCCGTGTGGTCGGGGGCCGGCTCGCGATCTCGGACGAGTCCACGGAACTGCGGTTCGTCCGGCCGGAGGGGATCGATCAACTGCCGATGCACCACACGCAGCGGCTACGGCTTCGGCACTTTCTGGAACACCGTGAGCGGCCGTACCTCGGCTGATGCCGTGCATCCGCGTCGCGGCAACGGTGACGGAGGCTCTCCGGGATCATCTCGGAGAGCCTTTCATGCAGACCGCTGACATCAATACGGCAGAACCCTGGAAGGGCCGGAAGAGCCCTCCTGATTTCCCTTCGAGGCCGGGGCGTCAGTGTGGGACCCGGGGATCATTCTTCCAGGTGGCTATAGGTGATACGAAACGTTTTTCCTGCCCACGGGATGCAAACCTCGGGGTCACTGGCACGCGCCGTTCTGTGCGGGCCTTACCCAGGGAGTTTCAGACATGGCCAACTATCTCGATGCCACATTGCATTTCGGCGGAGACGCATACCGCTTCTTCGCCGGGTACAGCACGGGGGTGGTGACCATCTCTGACGGCGAACCGCACGAGGACACGATCTACATCGAACCGACTCCGCTGTCCAAATTCCAGGAACTGGCCAGCCGTAAAGTCGATTTCACCCGTGTTGACGCGGTCATCCCGGTTACAGATGTCGATGACCAGTTCTGGGCCTTCTCCGGATATCAGTTCACGTATATCTCGGCGCGGGGAACGGGGACCTTGTACGCGGCCCTGCCCATCGATGTGTGCAAGTGCCTGAAAGAAGCCGGGTTCCACCACGTCGACGCGTTCATCCCGATCCCGGGGCATGCTCACCACTTCTGGGTGTTCTCCGGGCGTAAGTGGGCGCGCGTCGAGTTCCCCGACATGCACCCGGACTACAGCAAGCTCCATGGAGAGGTCCGTGATTTCGAGGAATGGGGTGAGCTGTACAGCAAGACCACGTGGGCCAGGATTGATGCAGTGCTTCCGGTCCCCGACCAGCAGCCGCACCAGTTCTGGGTGTTCCACGGAAATGAGTGGGTCCGGATCATCCTCGGCGATGACCCGAACGACCCGAGCCGGACAAAGGTCCGTAATGGGCCGAGCTCGGTCGAGAAGGGATGGAAGACCTTGGCCTCCTTCTAGGGCGCGTATCGGGGCGTGACCAATCTGCGGGAGTTTCGGGAATGGGGTCGGATGTCTTCCGCAGTGTCCGCATCGCTTCCCCCTCAACTGCGTTTTATCCGCTGTCCGTACGTGGCCCACCAGTCGCTGAACGGGTTTTCCTCTGCCGGTGTGGTGACCTCCATGGTCTGGTCCTCTCTCTCATGACCACCCGTTGCCGGGCTGCGCAATGCTCCCGGGGGCGGTAGCCGGCGGTCAAGAGTTCGTTGTTGACGGAGCGGAAAATCGTCGGCGCTTCTCGAATATGTTCGAGATGATGGCCGGTGCCGGTGGTCGGCGGTTGGCTGCTGGGTTTGTGATTATTTCTTCGGGTTATATGATTCGTGAATCGTGAACGATGTGATTTTTTGGAATTAATTGACAAAGTGGAGGTAATGAACCTATTCGAGTGATGAGCCTTCCGTGCCGGGGGTGGCGCTGGTTACCGTTCTTGTCAAGCACGGTCCGCGAATTCCTCCGTGTGAAAGCTCGCTTCGTGCGAAGGCTCGTGCGAAAGCGCGGAGGAATTAAAGGGAAGGGGAATGAAATGTTCAGCTTGGGGAAGACCGCGGTTGCGCTCGGGGCTTCGGCGCTGGTGCTGGGGGGATGGATGGCGCCCGCGAGTCAGGCGGCCGTTGAGGCGGCGCCGGCGGCACAGACGTACTCGCTCTACAACGAGGCGGTCGGGCAGATGCTCGACTCGAACTCCTTCGGGGGCAACGCCATCACCTGGGCGCCCAACGGGTCGGGGTACCAGCGCTGGACCGAGACGCCTGTCACGGGCGGGGTGCAGCTCAGGGACGCGGCCCGGGGCAGGTGCCTCCAGGCTCCCTCGTCCACGGGGGAGCCGGTGGCCATGGCGGTGTGCAATCAGTTCACCCCGTCCCAGCGGTGGAAGCTGGTGGTGGAGGGTGACGACACCCTGATCGCGCGCGCCTCGAACACGGGTGAGGTCATCGCGGCCACGGGGGACAACAGCCAGGTGAGGCTGGAGACGAAGACCAACAGCCGGTTCCAGAGGTGGCTTGTCGCGCCGTGAGGTGTGTGGTGAGGCGTGTCGTGAGAGACGCGTTGCGGTGAGCGGGTGCTTCGTCCGGTAGCCGCCATCTCTGCGGCTGCTTCTGCTGCGTTGCCTTCGCCCTGCCGGGTCTCCCCCCCGGTCTCCCCCTGGCGGGGCGAAGGTGCTGGAGCCCTGTCGGCCGAGTGGGTGGTTTCGCGTGTCTTCGGGGGGCCTGGTCTGTTGCACAGGGGGTGACTACATTCCGTTTTCTGCGGCGCACTGCTGCCGCTGCCCTGTTTCTGACCGCTGTCGCCGTCCCCACGGTGCCCTCGATGTCTTCGGCGACCGCCGTGGTCCGTCCGGCTGATGTGCTTGAACCGGCTCTGCCCGTCGAGGCGTTCCCGGGACAGGTGAAGGAGGCCTGCGAGGTGTGGAAGGAGCTGAATTGGCCGGAGGCCGATCGGGCCCGGGACTATCCGGTGGCGAATACGAACCTCGTCATCCGGGGCAGTAACCGTTACGGCAACCGCAGCGGCGATCTGCCCCAGGCCGGTCGTTATCGCGAGTACGACGTCAACCCGCGCCTGCCTGGTCGGCACCGCGACGCCGAGCGGCTCGTCCGGGACCCCGGGACGCGTGTGGTCTGGTACACGGACGATCACTACGACAACTTCCGGGAGATTTCCTCCGGCTGCTCCTGAGGCCCATCGCCCGCCCCGCCCAGCGCTCGGCGCAAGGTCTGGAGAAGGTCGGCCTCGGGGAAGGCCCGTGGGATCTCCCGGCAGGCATGTTCGCTGAGGAGTTCCAGCGCTTCGGGCGGGGCGTTGTGCATCACGCCAGGGGGGCGCCCGGCCCGGGGCGTCAGGCCGAGGGGAGGTTGGTCGGGGGGCGTTGGGCGGGGCGGGGTTGGAGGTGGGGGACCACGAGGATCTGGTACTCGTCCTCGTAGACGATCCTGCCGGGGTCCGGGGAGCGCACCATGCGGCACTCGACGTCGTGTGCCGCGAGGATGTCCAGGTAGCGGTCCACGCGCTTGATCAGTTCCTCGGCGGAGGACTTGAACCAGGCGACCGCGCCGGGGTTCACCTCGGGGTCGTACGCGTAGGGGTCGACGGCCGACGGGTCGGGGTAGTGGGCGTCGTACCAGTCGTTGCCCTCCCGCCAGATCCGCCGCTCCTCGTCGGTCAGGAGGCCGTCCCGCTCCAGGCCGTTGGCCAGGGCGAAGACGCCGGGGAAGTGGCCGAGCGGGCTCTGGACCGTGCCCTGGAACCGTATGAACTGCGTATCCATCCGGATCGCCTCCGCGTCGCCTCGCTGCCGGTGGCCGCTCGCGGGGCCGCTTACGGCGGTCATTCTGCCAGCCGTTCGATCATCGAAGAGTAGGTTGGGTGCCTATGGCATGGCGCTGCGAAGGGCTTCGGTGGGCGGACGCCGCGCCCGTACTGGTGTGGCGGCGGGCCGGTGGCGGGGAGCGGCGGGAGAGCGTCCTGCGGTACGGGCGTGAGCTGGGGTTCCGCGCGATCGGGGCGCGGGGGTGTGTCGGGGCCCGGGGCAACGTGTGCCCCCTGGGGGCGCCGGTCGCCGCGCGGAGTACGGGCGCGCGGTGCCGTGAGTGCGCGCGGCTGGAGCGGGCGCACTCGGTGGCCGCCGACACCGTCGCCGATGATCCCCGCACCTATCGCGTCTATCTCGCGTGGTTCGGGCCCGGGATGGTCAAGGTCGGGATCACCGCCGAACAGCGCGGCCCCGCGCGGCTGTTGGAGCAGGGCGCGGTAGCGTTCAGCTGGCTGGGGCGCGGCCCGCTGATGGCCGCGCGCCGGACCGAGGAGCTGCTGCGCAGCGCGCTGGGCGTGCCGGACCGTATCCCGTATGCCCGGAAGCGGGCCGTCAGGGCCGTACTGCCGGCGCGGGAGGAACGCATCCGCGAGATCGAACTTCTGTACGGGCGGGTGGTCGCCCTGGAGGGGCGCGGCTGGCCGGAGTCGCTGGAGCGGATCGCGTTCGAGGCGGTGGACCACGCCGGGGTGTTCGGGGTGGCGGCGCTGGCGGGGACGGCCTCGGGTGTGGTGAGCGAGCTGGTCGACGGCGGGTGCGTCAGCGGTCGGCTGATCGCGGCGGCCGGGCCCGATCTGTATCTCGAACCCGGGGACGGTTCGGGGGACAGAGGGCCGGTCGTTCTCGACACGCGGCTCATCCGGGGGTGGGAGCTGGCCGGGGCCGCCGTCGGGCTCGGGATCACCGTTCCCGTACGACCCGCCCCCACGTATCCCCTGGGGGACGCGGACGGCGGCGGTGTGCAGGACGGGCTTTTCTGAAGGGGGTTTTCAGGGCTCCTGAGGTGGGCTGCCTGGGGGGAGTCTGGGGGGCTTCGCGCGGTTTCTGTGCGGTGCCTGTGTGTTTTCTCAGGGAAATCACAGGAAGTGGAAAGCCGACTCTCAGGGGACTTCCCCAGTGTGGGCACCATGACCATCACCTCGCCCCGCGGGCGCACCGAAATGCTCAGGCCGGACGGGAGCCCCGTCCGTGTGCTCGTCGTCGACGACGAGGCCTCGCTCACCGAGCTGCTGTCCATGGCTCTGCGGTACGAGGGGTGGGAGGTCCGCAGCGCGGGCGACGGCGCCGGGGCCACGCGTGCGGCGCGGGAGTTCCGGCCGGACGCGGTGGTGCTGGACGTGATGCTGCCCGACATGGACGGGCTGGCGGTGCTGGGCCGGCTGCGGCGCGATCTGCCGCAGGTGCCCGTCCTCTTCCTCACCGCGAAGGACTCCGTGGAGGACCGGATCGCCGGACTGACCGCGGGCGGTGACGACTATGTCACCAAGCCGTTCAGCCTGGAGGAGGTCGTGGCCCGGCTGCGCGGGCTGATCCGGCGGTCCGGCGCGGCCACCGTACAGAGCGAGTCGATGCTGGTCGTCGGGGATCTGACGCTGGACGAGGACAGCCACGACGTCACCCGGGCCGGGCAGTCCATCCATCTGACCGCGACCGAGTTCGAGCTGCTGCGCTACCTGATGCGCAATCCGCGCCGGGTGCTCAGCAAGGCGCAGATCCTCGACCGGGTGTGGTCGTACGACTTCGGAGGCCAGGCCAACGTCGTCGAGCTGTACATCTCCTATCTGCGCCGGAAGATCGACGCGGGCCGCCCGCCGATGATCCACACCCGGCGGGGCGCGGGCTATCTGATCAAGCCCGGTGAGCAGCCCGGCGACACCCTCCGATGAGCGGTACGAGGGGTACGGACACGGGCATCGGCGGGGCCGGGCGGCGCTGGTCGCTGCGGACCCGGCTGGTTGTGTCGGCGGTCGTGCTGATCGCGGTCGTGGCGTCGGTGATCGGGGCGGTCACGACGATCGTCTTCCGGTCCAACCTGTACAACCAGCTGGATGACCAGGTGTACTCCATCGCCAAGCGCGCGGCCGGGCCGCCGAACGGTGCCCCTGAGGGACCGTTCGGGCAGATGGACGGCGAGAACCCGCTGAAGATCGCCCTGGGTGGCGGTGCGCCGGTCAACACCGTCGGTGCCGAGGTGACGGACGGCAAGATCAGCCAGGCGCTGCGCAGCACCGACACGGAGAACGGCACGACAGGCCCGAGGGTCGCGCCGAAAACGCTCAGCGCGGCACAGGAGGCGGCCCTCGCCACCGTCCCGCACAGGGAGAAGACGACCACCACGGTCACTCTGCCCGGCCTCGGCGACTACCGGGTCGAGTACATCAGCGGCTTCCGCGGCGACTTCCTCATCGGTGTCCCTCTTACCGATGTGCAGGAGAACCTGAGGACCCTGGTGATCGTGGAGATCTGTGTCACCCTCGCCGGGCTGACCGCCGCCGGGATCGCCGGTGGCGCCCTGGTCGGGGTCGCGCTGCGACCGCTCAGGCGGGTCGCCAACACCGCGACCCGGGTCTCCGAACTTCCGCTGCACAGTGGCGAGGTGGCCCCGCTGGTACGGGTCCCGGACGCGGAGGCCGATCCCCGCACCGAGGTCGGGCAGGTCGGCGCGGCGCTCAACCGGATGCTGGGACATGTCGGCTCGGCGCTCGCCGCGAGGCAGCAGAGCGAGACACGCGTACGGCAGTTCGTCGCGGACGCCGGCCATGAACTGCGCACCCCCCTGGCCTCGATCCGCGGGTACGCCGAGCTGACCCGGCGCGGCCGCGAGGACACCGGCCCCGACACCCGGTACGCGCTCGGCCGTATCGAGGCCGAGGCGGAGCGGATGACGGGCCTGGTCGAGGACCTGCTGCTGCTGGCGCGGCTCGACGCGGGACGCCCGCTCTCGTACGAGAACACCGATCTCTCCCCACTGGTCGTGGACGCCGTGAGCGATGCCCATGCCGCGGGGCAGGACCACCACTGGCGCCTTGAGCTGCCGGAACCGGACGGACCCGAGGTTTCTGTACGCGGCGACGCGCCCCGTCTCCACCAGGTGCTCGTCAATCTGCTCGCCAACGCCCGTACGCACACCCCGCCCGGCACCACCGTCATCGCACGCGTCCGCCGGGTCGCCGGGCCGGACGGCGGTGGGGTCCAGGTCGGCCGCTCCTCCGTGCTGCTCGAAGTGCAGGACGACGGTCCGGGCATTCCTCCTTCGCTCCTTCCCCATGTCTTCGAACGCTTCGCGCGCGGTGACGCGTCGCGCTCCCGCGCGGCCGGCTCCACCGGTCTCGGGCTCGCGATCGTCCAGGCGGTCGTGACCGCCCACGGCGGCACCGTGAGTGTGGAGAGCGTGCCCGGCCGGACGGTCTTCTCCGTATGCCTCCCGGCCGCGCCTCCGTCCGCAGCCGTCTTCGGAACCGAGGCCGACGCGGACGCGGAGGACACGGCTGCCTTCCCACAGCCACAGCCACAGTCCCAGCCCCGGGCACAGTCCCAGCCGTAGTCGCAGTCGCAGTCGCAGTCCCCGGCGCAGCCCAGGCGCGGCCCCAGGCGCGGCCCCAGGCGTAGTCCCAGTCCCAGTCGTAGTCGCAGCCCCGGGCGCGATCACCGGCCCAGCCTCCGTACTCCTCGCAGGCCCCGTACGCCTCACAGGAACCACAGACACCGCAGGTCCCGCAGGGGTCCGGGGTGGACGGGCACGACGGTCCCGAATCACAGACTGGCCACAGGCTCACCACACGGCCATGACAGCGCGGGTCGCGAATCTCGAATCATGCGAACCGACACTTCATGGGGCACTCTCCCGGCCCGGGAGCATCTCCCGGTCGAGGTGACCGATGCCCCCGTGCTTGACGTGACGATCCCCGTCTACAACGAGGAGCAGGACCTCGAACCATGTGTGCGGCGCCTGCACGACCATCTCGCCCGCACCTTCCCCTACAGCTTCCGCATCACGATCGCCGACAACGCGAGCACCGACCGCACACCCGATGTGGCCGCCCGGCTCGACTCGTCGATTCCCGAGGTGCGGTCCTACCGCCTGGAGGAGAAGGGCCGTGGCAGGGCGCTCCGCACGGTCTGGTCGCATTCCGACTCACCCGTCCTGGCCTATATGGACGTGGACCTGTCCACCGACCTCAACGCGCTGCTGCCGCTGGTGGCACCGCTGATCTCGGGCCACTCCGATCTGGCGATCGGGTCGCGGCTGTCCCGCTCGTCGCGGGTCGTGCGCGGTACGAAGCGCGAGTTCATCTCGCGGGCCTACAACCTCATTCTCAAGTCCTCTCTGTCCGCTCGGTTCAGCGACGCGCAGTGCGGCTTCAAGGCCATACGCAGGGACGTCGCGCAGCGGCTGCTGCCGATGGTCGAGGACACCGGCTGGTTCTTCGACACGGAAATGCTCGTCCTCGCCGAACGCGCCGGACTGCGGATCCACGAGGTGCCGGTCGACTGGGTCGATGACCCGAACAGCACGGTGCACATCGTCAAGACTGCGACTGAGGATCTCAAGGGCGTCTGGCGGGTGGGGAGGGCGTTGGCGGTGGGCGCCCTGCCTTTGGACCGGCTGTCGAGGCCCTTCGGGGATGACCCGAGGGATCGCCGGATCGGGGGAGTTCCGCGCGGTCTCGCGCGGCAACTTGTCGGCTTCTGTGTCGTGGGCGCCCTGTCCACGCTCTTCTATCTTCTCCTCTACTCCGGCTTCAGGTCCATGGCGGGGCCACAACTCGCCAATGCGTTTGCGCTGCTGATTTCCGCGGTAGCCAACACCGCCGCCAACCGGAGGCTCACCTTCGGGGTACGAGGACGGGACCGCGCCGTCCGCCACCAGGCCCAGGGACTGGTCGTCTTCGCGATCGGCCTGGCCCTGACCAGCGGCTCCCTGGCCGCCCTGGACGCGGCCTCCGGCGCACCCTCCCACTCCACCGAACTCGCCGTACTCATCACCGCCAACCTCGCCGCGACCGTGCTGCGCTTCCTCCTGCTACGCGCCTGGGTCTTCCCGGAGCAGCGCATGGAGAGCGCGCACGGCGCGGACTGTACGGAAAACGGCGGTACGGAAAACGGCGGTACGGACCGTACGGAAAACACCGGCCACCTCCGGCCGGGCTACCGGACGCCGCCGCCCGCCGTCCACAGCAACGGCAACGCCCACAGCAACAGCAACGCCCACAGCAACGGCAGTGACGACGACAACGCCGCCCTCTACTCAAGGAACGCCCGATGACCATCACCCTCCAGCCCGACGGGGCTCTGCCGGCGGCGGACAGCCAGGACCGCCCCCTCGCCGTGGGCCGCGCCGCGCGCTTCTGGCGCGGCAGGCCCGAGGACGCGGCCTGGGTGCGCCCGGCGCTCCTCGCGCTGATCCTTGCCACCGGGCTGCTCCAGCTCTGGAATCTGAGCGCTTCCGGTTACGCCAACTCCTTCTACTCCGCGGCCGTCCAGGCAGGCAGCGAGAGCTGGAAGGCGTTCTTCTTCGGCTCCTCCGACGCCGCGAACTCCATCACCGTCGACAAGCCCCCGGCCGCCCTCTGGCCGATGGCCCTCTCCGTACGCCTCTTCGGTCTCGGCTCGTGGCAGATCCTGGTGCCCGAGGTGCTGATGGGGCTCGGTACGGTCGCGGTGCTGTACGCGGCCGTACGCCGTCGCTTCAGCGCCGTCGCCGGGCTGACCGCGGGCCTGGTGCTCGCGCTGACGCCGGTCGCGGCGCTGATGTTCCGCTTCAACAACCCGGACGCGCTGCTCGCGCTGCTGATGACCGTCACCGTCTACTGCGTGCTCCGCGCGCTGGAGGCCGGGCGGACCAAGTGGCTGGTGTGGGCGGGTGTCGCGGTCGGCTTCGCCTTTCTGACGAAGACGCTCCAGGCGTTCCTGATCCTGCCTCCGCTGGCGCTGGTGTACGCGGTCTGCGCGCCCACCACCCTCCGTCGCAGGCTCGGCCAGCTCGCCCTGTCGGCCGGTGCCATGGTGGCCTCGGCCGGCTGGTGGGTCGCGATCGTGGAGCTGTGGCCCGCGTCCTCACGTCCGTACATCGGTGGTTCGCAGAACAACTCCTTCCTTGAGCTGACCTTCGGCTACAACGGCCTCGGTCGGATCAACGGCAACGAGACCGGCAGCGTCGGCGGGGGCGGGGGCGGCGGTAGCACCGGTCAGTGGGGCGCGACCGGCATCGGCCGGATGTTCAACTCGGAGATCGGCGGCCAGATCTCGTGGCTGCTGCCCGCCGCGCTGCTGCTGCTCGTCGCCGGGCTCGTCATCACCCGCAGGGCCACCCGTACGGACACGGCGCGCTCCGCGTTCCTCGTGTGGGGCAGCGCGATGCTGATGACGATGGCCGTCTTCAGCTTCATGGCCGGCATCTTCCACCAGTACTACACGGTGGCGCTGGCCCCCTACATCGCCGCCGTCATCGGCATGGGCGTGGCGGTGCTCTGGGAGGAGCGGAGCAACATCCTGGCGTCGGTGACGCTCGCGGTGGTCACCGGCTCCACGGCGGTCTGGGCGTACGTCCTGCTCGCCCGCACCCCGGACTACCTGCCCTGGCTGCGCTGGGCGGTCCTGATCGGCGGCCTGTTCGCGGCGGCGGGTCTGCTGCTCGTCGGCAAGCTGGGACGCAGGCTGGCGATCGCGGCGGCGGGTCTCGCGGCCGTGGCCTCGCTGGCCGGGCCGTTCGCGTACACGCTCTCCACGGTCAACAGCGCGCACACCGGCTCGATCGTCACGGCGGGCCCTGCCTCCATGGGCGGCCCCGGCGGTATGGGCGGTGGTCGTGGCCCCGGCGGTGACGGTGGCCGCGGTGGCATGACCCCGCCCGGACAGCAGGGCACGGGACAGCAAGGAAACGGTACGGGTACGGGCACCCAGAACCAGAACGGCCAGAACCAGAACGGCCAGAACCAGAACGGCCAGAACCAGAACGGCATGGGCCAGAACGGCATGGGCCAGCCCCCCACGGGCGGCGGCGGCCAGATGGGCCAGCCCCCGGCCGGCACCGGCACCACCCGGAACGGCACCACGCAGCGGCCCGGCGGAATGCCCGGCGGCATGGGCGGCGGCACGGGCGAGCGCGGCGGTATGGGCGGCCTCCTCAACGGCCAGAAGGTCAGCGCCGAGGTCGAGACCGCGCTCAAGAAGAACGCCTCCGACTACACCTGGGTCGCCGCCGCCATCGGCTCCCAGAACGCGGCCAGCTACCAGCTCGCCACCGAGAAGCCGGTCATGGCGATCGGCGGCTTCAACGGCAGCGACCCCTCACCGACCCTGGCGCAGTTCAAGCAGTACGTCGCCGACGGGAAGATCCACTACTTCCTCTCGGGCAGCGGCGGCGGCCCCGGCGGGGGCGGCAGCTCCTCCATCACCACCTGGGTCGAGGCCAACTTCAAGAAGGTCACCGTGGACGGCACGACGCTCTACGACCTGACGCAGAAGACGACCTGACGCAGAAGCCCAAGCCGAACGACAGAAGGCAAGCCGAACGACAGATAGTAGATATACAGCGTAAGAGAACTCCTTGTACGGTGTACGGCGACGCCAGTCCCATACACCGTACAAGGAGTTTTTCATGACGGCGACGGCCGCCGAGAGCAACCGGAACCTCACCGCCCCCACCCGCCACCCGCAGCGCTGGCTCATCCTCGGTGTCATCGTCCTCGCCCAGCTCACCGTGATGCTCGACAACACCGTCCTCACCGTCGCGATCCCCTCCCTCACCCGCGAACTGGACGCGTCCACCGCCGATATCCAGTGGATGATCAACGCGTACGCGCTGGTCCAGGCGGGTCTGCTGCTCACCGCGGGCAACGCCGCCGACCGGTACGGCCGCAAGAGGCTGCTGCTCGCCGGGCTCGCGCTGTTCGGGATCGGCTCGCTCGTCGCCGGACTCGCCCAGTCCAGCGCGCAGTTGATCGCCGCCCGCGCCGGAATGGGCGTCGGGGGCGCGCTGCTGACGACCACGACGCTCGCCGTCGTCGTCCAGATCTTCGACGAGACGGAACGCGTCAAGGCCATCGGCATCTGGTCGACGGTCAACTCCCTCGGCTTCGCCGCCGGGCCGCTGCTCGGCGGGGTCGTGCTCGACCACTTCTGGTGGGGCGCGATCTTCCTGATCAACATCCCGGTCGCGGCCCTGGGCCTGGTCGCGGTCGCCGCGCTCGTACCGGAGTCGCGGAGCAAGCGGGGCGACCGGCCGGATCTGCTCGGCGCGCTGCTCTCCACCGTCGGGATGACCGCTCTCGTGTACGCGATCATCTCCGGCCCCGACCACGGCTGGACCTCCGGACAGGTGCTGCTCCCGGGCTGCGGCGGGGCGCTGGTGCTCGGGCTGTTCGTGCGCTGGGAGCTGCGGACCCCGTACCCGATGCTGGACATGCGCCTCTTCCGCGACCAGCGCTTCGTCGGGGCGGTCGGGGGCGTGATCCTGGTCGCGTTCGGGATGAGCGGCTCGCTCTTCCTGCTGACCCAGCACCTCCAGTTCGTCCTGGGGTACGGCCCGCTGGACGCGGGGCTGCGGACGGCTCCGCTGGCCATCGCCGTCGTCGTACTGAACCTGACGGGGGTCGCCGCGCGGATCGTAGGGCGGCTCGGCGCCCCCGGCGCCATCGGCACCGGGATGTCGCTGGTCGCCGCCGGACTCGCGGCCGTCGCGCTGCTCGGCGGGCGGGGGTACGCGGGGATGCTGCTCGGCCTGGTCGTGATGGGCGTCGGGGTCTCGCTCTCGATGCCCGCCATGGCGAACGCCCTGATGAGCGCGATCCCGCCGGAGAAGGCGGGTGTGGGCGCGGCGGTCAACGGCACGCTCGCCGAGTTCGGCAACGGCCTCGGCGTCGCCGTCCTGGGCGCCGTGCTCACCTCCCGCTTCGCCGCGCTCGTCCCGACGGCCGTGGGCGCGGCCTCGCTGCCCGTCGCGCTCGCGGCGGCGGACGGGGAGACGGAGCGGCTGCGGATCGCCGACGCGTTCGCCGCGGGGCTGGAGACGAGCCAACTGGTCGGCGCGGCGGCCGTACTGGCGGGCGGGCTGCTCGCGGCGCTGCTCCTGCGCCGGGCCGAGCGCGCGACGGCGACCGCCGCCTCCCTGGGCGGACCGGGCGCGGCATAGCATCGGAACGGCCGGACGAGACGAGGAGGCCCCCATGGTGTCGGAAGTCGACAGCGCCGAACGGCCGATTCGTACCAGCGTATGGCTGGAGGGCAGGTCTCCGGGCCGGGGCGGTAGGAGCAACAGGGGCGACGACGGTACGGCCCACCCGTCCGGGCTCGACCGCGACCGCATCACCGCCGTGTCGGTACGGCTGCTCGACGCGGAGGGCCACGCGAAGTTCTCCATGCGCCGGCTCGCCGCCGAGCTGGGGGTGACCGCGATGTCGCTCTACTGGTACGTCGACACCAAGGACTACCTCCTCGAACTCGCCCTGGACTCCGTCTTCGACGAGGTCCGTGTCCCCGACGCGAGCACCGACGACGAGACGGCCGACGCGGCCACCGACGACGCCACCGACTGGCGCGTCCAGCTGCGGGACCTGGCGGTCGGCTACCGGGCGCTGCTGGTCCGCCACCCCTGGGTCTCGCCGCTGATCGGCAAGTACCTGAACATCGGCCCCCGTTCGATGGCCTTCTCCGCCGCCGTACAAGCGGTCATCCGCCGTACAGGACTGCCGCCGCACCGGGAGCAGGGCGGGATCGCGGCGGTCTTCCAGTTCGTGTACGGATTCGGCACGGTCGAGGGCCACTTCGTGCAGCGCTGCGCCGATGCCGGGCTCAGCCAGGAGGCGTACTTCCGGCGGGCGATGGGGGCGATCGGAGACCAGCCACGGCTCGCGGGGGCGTTCGCCGACATGGAGGGCGCGCGGGGGGCGGACGGCGGTGCCTCGGTGGAGGTGATGCGCGACCAGGACTTCGATTTCGCGCTCGAACTCCTGGTCGCGGGCATCGACGCGATGTGCGCCCGCGAGCCTCACGAGCCCCGTGCCGCGTCGTAAGTCGCGCTCACCGCACTGGGTAACCGGCACGAGACCCGCCCTGCGGCACGAGACCGGCTCTACGGCACCAGGCGGGCTCTACGACACCAGGCGGGCTCTACGACACCAGGCGGGCTCTACGGCACCAGGCGGGCCGGGAAGCCGCCCGTGGCCAGCGGTCCCCAGCGCTCGGGGGTGACGCGGATGATCGACTTGCCCTGCTTGACCATGGCCGCGCGGTACTCGTCCCAGTCGGGGTGCTCGCCCGCGATGTTCCGGTAGTACTCCACCAGCGGTTCGACCGACTCGGGGCAGTCGATCACCTCGGCGACGCCGTCGACCTGCACCCACGGGCCGTTCCAGTCGTCCGACAGGACGATCACACTCACCCGCTCGTCCCGCTTGGCGTTGCGCGTCTTGGCGCGCTCGGGGTACGTGGAGACGACGATCCGCCCCGAGTCGTCGACCCCGCAGGAGAGCGGCGAGCCCTGCGGACGCCCGTCCGCACGGGTGGTCAGCAGGATCGCCCGGTGCCGGGGGCGTACGAACTCCAGCAGACCCGCGAGGTCCACGGTCGTATTCGTTGCGATGTTCGGTGCCATGGCCCGCAGCCTAACGCCGCGTCCCCCCGCCCCACCGCTACACCCACCGCTACGCCTCCGGCAGGTTCTCCCCCTGTACGGCCTGGATGTCCAGCTCCACCCGCAGGGTCGCGCCGATCGCCGCGATGCCCGCCGACACCACCTGGTTGTAGTTGATGGCGAAGTCCCCGCGATGCAGCTCCGCCGTCGCGTGGAAGGCCGCCCGTACCCCGCCCCACGGGTCGGGTCCCGTGCCCAGATAGCTCAGGTCGAGGTCCACCTCGCGCGCGACCCCGTGCAGCGTCAGCGTGCCGTGCACCTTCCAGCGGTCCGGGCCCGCCGGGGTCAGTCCCGTACTGCTGTACGTGATCTCCGGGTACCGCTCCACGTCCAGGAAATCGGGCGACCTGAGGTGTTTGTCGCGCAGTGCGTTGCCGGTGTCGATGGTCGCCGCCGGGATGACGGCCTCGACGTGGGCCCGCTCCTGGCCGTCCCCGGTCTCCTCGATCTCGATCCGGCCGCCGAAGCCGGTGAACCGCCCGCGCACGCTGGAGATCCCCAGGTGCTGGGCGACCGCGCCCACCGACGAGTGCGCCGGGTCGATGCTCCACACCCCGGCCGGCGGCAGCTCGACGCCGCCCTGTCTGGCCAGCACCACCGTGCCAAGCTCCGCCCGGCCGGTCCTGGTGACCAGCGCGGTGGAGGCGACCGGCGCGTAGCCGACGGCCGTGACGACCACGGTGTACGGGCCGGGCGCGAGCGCCGAGCCGTCCTGTACGTGGCCTTCGTCGTCGGCGGCCGTCCGCAGCACCTGGGCGCCGCTCATGTCGGTCATGGTCACGACCGCGTGCTGGACCGCCCAGCCGTCCCGCGTCCGTACCTGTCCGCGAAGTCCCATCGCCTTCTCTCCTCGATCCCACCGGGGTCCCGGTGCCGGACGCCGAACTGTCGGGCGTCCAACTACCCGCCAGGATGCGCCAGTTCGATGTCATGGCTGTCAACTCCGTGGCCGGCGACCGTCAGTGAGCCGGCCACCGGAGGGTATCCGGTCGCGATGACGGTGTACTCGCCCGAGTCCAGGTCGGTGAAGCCGTACGCCCCGTCCTCCCCGGTCGTCGCCGTGGCGACCACGTTCCCGGCCGCGTCGACCAGCGTCACCCGCGCGTCGGACGCGGGCCGCCGCGCGGCACCGGCCCTGACCGTGCCCCGGAGCAGGGCGCCGGAGCGCAGGACGGCCTCGACCCGGGTGGCGCCCTGGCCGCCGATCTCCACGGGCAGCGCCGTCGGGCGGTAGCCCGGGGCGTTGACCGCGACGGTCACCGAGCCGGGGATCAGCTCGCCGAAGGCGAACTCCCCCTGCCCGGCGGTCCTCCCGGTGGCCAGCACATCGCCGCGCACATCGGTCACGATCACCATCGCGCCCTCGATGGGCAGCCCGCCCTCGGCCGCGCGCACGGAGCCGGTGAGTCCGCTCGTACCGGAGAGCAGGATGTCGTACGGCAGCGGCGCGTCCCCGACGACCACGGTGGACGCCTGCGGCTGGAAGCCGTCGGCGGAGGCGATCAGGACGTACGAGCCGGGGCCCGGCGCGTCCAGCGAGTAGCCGCCGTCGGGCCGCGCGACCGCGCGGGCCAGCTGGCGGCCGGTCAGCGAGATCAGGGTGACGGCGGCGCGGGGCACGCCCGCCCCTTCGGCGCCGAGGACCGTACCGCGTACGGGGGTACCGGCCGGCGCCTCCGGCAGGGGCAGGACGGGAGCCGTGGCCACCGCGGCCCGCACGGACTCCGCGGCCTGCGCAGACTCAACAGCTTGTACGGACTTCACCGGAGCGGCGGCGTTCTCGGGGACCGTGGCACCGGAGGTGTGACCGGCGGCCCGGGTCCTCAGCGCGACCTCCTTGATGAACAGCGTCAGCAGGAAGGCGACCAGCGCGGCCGGGGCCGAGTAGAGGAAGACGTCGCCGACTCCGTGTCCGTACGCCACCTCCATGACCTGCCGCAGGGGGGCGGGCATCGAGGCCAGGTCCGGGATACCGCCGCCGCCACTCGACTTGGCCAGGGCGGCGCCCTGCGGGCCGAGCGCGGTCAGGCCGTCCGTGACGTAGTGGGTGACCCGGTTGCCGAGCACCGCGCCCAGCGCCGAGACGCCGACCGCGCCGCCCAGGGAGCGGAAGAAGGTCACGGTGGAGCTGGCGGAGCCGAGGTCCTCGGGGGCGACCTGGTTCTGGGTGGCGAGGACCAGGTTCTGCATCATCATGCCGACGCCGAGGCCCATCAGCGCCATGTAGACGCCCAGGTGCCAGTACGGGGTGTCGTACCGGATGGTGCCCAGCAGTCCGAGCCCCGCCGTCACCAGCACACCACCGCTGACCAGCCAGACCTTCCAGCGGCCCGTCTTGGTGATGATCATGCCGGAGACGGTCGAGGAGACGAACAGACCACCGATCATCGGGATGGTCATGACACCGGACATGGTCGGCGACTCGCCGCGCGCCAGCTGGAAGTACTGGCTGAAGAACACGGTCCCGGCGAACATCGCGACACCGACGAAGAGCGAGGCCAGCGAGGCCAGGGTGATCGTCCGGTTGCGGAAGAGCCGCAGCGGGATGATCGGCTCGCTCGCCCTCGACTCCACGAGGACGAAGAGCGCGCCCAGCAGGATCGATCCACCGACCATCGTCCAGGTCTGCCAGGAGATCCAGTCGTACTTGTCACCCGCGAAGGTGACCCAGACCAGCAGCAGCGAGACGGCCGCGCTGATGAGGAAGGCACCGCCCCAGTCGACCTTGACCTCGCGCTTGACGACCGGGAGGTTCAGGGTCTTCTGAAGGACGATCAGCGCGATGACGGCGAACGGTACGCCGACGTAGAAGCACCAGCGCCAGCCCAGCCACGAGGTGTCGGTGATGACCCCGCCGAGCAGCGGGCCGCCGACGGTCGCGACGGCGAAGGTCGCGCCGAGGTAGCCGCTGTACCGGCCGCGCTCGCGCGGGGAGATCATCGCGGCCATGACGATCTGCGCGAGCGCGGAGAGACCGCCCACCCCGATGCCCTGGACCACCCGGAGGGCGATCAGCGTGCCCGAGTTGTGCGCGAGACCGGCCAGCACGGAGCCCAGGACGTAGATCACCAGGGCTATCTGGACCAGCAGTTTCTTGCTGTAGAGGTCGGAGAGCTTGCCCCACAGCGGGGTGGACGCGGTCATCGACAGCAGCGCCGCGGTCACCACCCAGGTGTAGGCGCTCTGGCCGCCGCCGAGGTCGGCGATGATGTGCGGCAGGGCGTTGGAGACGATCGTCGACGAGAGGATCGCGACGAACATGCCCAGCAGCAGCCCGGACAGGGCCTCCATGATCTGGCGGTGTGTCATCGGCGTGCCGGTCGCGGCAGCGGGGACGGCCCCATGCTTGGCGTGGCCGCCCCGCACACCCGATGGTGTGGTCGTAGCCATTGAATTCCTTGTCCTACGTCTTGTGCGGTGTGGGTGTACGGGGGGTGGACGTACCGGTGTACGGGCCGGTGCGCGGGTCCTCGTGACGCCGGTCCCGGCAGTCGGTGAAGGCGCCGCGGAGCCGGTCCAGCATCGTGTTGAGTTGTCCGACCTCGTCGTCGGTCCAGCTGTCGAGCGCGTACGCGAACACCTCGGTGATCCGCCGGGCCAGCTCGTCGAGCAGCTCCTGCCCGGCCGGGGTGATCCGCAGGATGCGCGAGCGCCTGTCGGCGGGGTCGGGCATGCGCTCGATCCAGCCACGTTCCGCGACATGGGCCACCTGCCTGCTGGTGACCGACATGTCGACGGCGAGCAGCTCGGCGAGCCGGCTCATCCGCATCTCCCCGTGCCGTCCCAGCAGGGTCAGTACGGCGGCGGCGCCACCGGGGCACTCGGCGGGCAGAGCTCGGTCGAGGCCGCGCTTCACGGTGCCGATCGCGCTGAGCTGTCGGGCCAGTTCCGCGTATGTGCGCCGCGCTGCGGGCATGGGCCCCTCCCGATATTTCGTTGCTTGGAGCAACTATAGAACCCTAGGGGAAGTTGGTTGCTGCAGGCAAACTAAATCGGGCCGATCGCGGTAAAGGAACCCAAAAGGCTTCGCATGACCGAGGTCATGCGGGGCGAGCGAGGGGCGAGACAGGTCGTACGAGAGGTCCGGGAAGGGGCGCGAGAGGGACCGGAGTTGGGCGGGGCCCCGGCGGTTCGCTAGGGTCCTGGCACATGGCACACAACCCCCATGCTCCGCAGGGACCCGAGGGAACTCCTGACCCGGCGGGCAGCACTCAGATGTTCCGCGCGTTCGTCGACGACGGCGAGCCGCAGCGCAGGCAGACGCCTCGGCAGCAGAGCGGACCCAAGCCCGGGGTGATCATCGGTGCGGTCGCGGCCGTGGTGATCCTGGCCGTGGTGGCCTGGCTGGCCTTCCGCTGACGGATCGTGGGCGGGCGGCGGTGGCGGGGACGTAGTACGGCGCGGGCGCCGAAGGAGCTGCTGTACGGCATGGCGCTTCTGTCGGACGGCGGCGAGCCGAGCGATCCCGTGCGGAAGCTTCCGGTTCCCCGGTTTTCCGGTTCCTCGGTTTACGGTTCCTCGGTTTACGGTTCCTTGGTCTCTTCGGTTTCTTCGGTTCTCCAGCTCTCCGGCCGAACCCCGCCCGGGACATCGTCCACGGCACATGGAGTGGACGGTGGGCGGGGTCCGTGTGCCTCAGTCCGAGATCAGCCCCTCGCGGAGCTGCGCGAGCGTACGGGTCAGCAGCCGCGAGACATGCATCTGGGAGATGCCGACCTCCTCGCCGATCTGTGACTGGGTCATGTTCGCGAAGAACCGGAGCATGATGATCTGCCGCTCACGGGGCGGGAGCTTGGCCAGCAGCGGCTTGAGGGACTCGCGGTACTCGACGCCTTCCAGCGCCATGTCCTCGTAGCCCAGCCGGTCCGCGAGCGAGCCCTCGCCGCCGTCGTCCTCGGGGGAGGGCGAGTCCAGCGAGGAGGCCGTGTACGCGTTGCCGACCGCGAGGCCGTCGACCACGTCCTCCTCGGACACGCCCAGTACGACGGCGAGTTCGGGCACGGTCGGCGAACGGTCGAGCTTCTGCGCCAGCTCGTCGCTGGCCTTGGTCAGCGCGAGGCGCAGCTCCTGGAGCCGGCGCGGGACCCGTACCGACCAGGAGGTGTCCCGGAAGAAGCGCTTGATCTCGCCGACGACGGTCGGCATCGCGAACGTCGGGAACTCGACGCCCCGTTCGCAGTCGAACCGGTCGATCGCCTTGATCAGGCCGATGGTGCCGACCTGGACGATGTCCTCCATCGGTTCGTTACGGCTGCGGAAGCGGGCCGCCGCGTACCGCACCAGCGGGAGGTTCAGCTCGATGAGGGTGTCACGTACGTAGGCGCGCTCCGGGCTGTCCTGTTCGAGCACGGCGAGCCGCAGGAACAGGGAGCGGGACAGAGTGCGTGTGTCGATGGCTTCAGGCTGGGACACACGTGGCCGGACTGGCTGGACCACGTGGTCGAGCGCATGGGGCTCGGGAGCGCTCTTTGTGAGCGTGAGCACCTTCGAGCTGCCCTGTTCTACGGACATGCCACCCCCTTGAGGTCGCGGACGGTCGCGGCGGCCGCTCCCGTCGGAGGAACGCAGCCTCCACCTGAATACCGGCGGTGGGACTGCGGCAAACGCGGTTCCAGCAGAATGTCACATGTCGGCAACACGCTGTAGTGACATGTCGACAAGTTGGCGGGTGATGCGTCCGCTATTGGGGCGGTATCCTGCTTTTCGTCCGGTGGGGTGAGTTGACAGGTTTTTACCTGGGAGGGTTACGCCTCGATCCGATTTGCGGATCGCAACCGGGCGAAACTTCTGGCGAGCAATCTGGAAACGTGCATCTGGGAAACGCCCAGTTCCTGGCTGATCTGTGACTGCGTCAGGTTGTTGTAGTACCGCAGCATCAGGATGCGCTGCTCCCTCTCGGGCAGTTGCACCAGCAGATGGCGAACCAGGTCGCGGTGTTCGACCCCGGCCAGCGCGGGGTCCTCGTACCCGAGCCGGTCCAGCAGTCCCGGCAGCCCGTCGCCCTCCTGCGCGGCTTCCAGGGAGGCGGCGTGGTACGAGCGTCCCGCCTCGATGCAGGCCAGCACCTCGTCCTCGGAGATCTTCAGCCGCTCGGCGATCTCGGCGGTGGTGGGCGAGCGGCCGTGAGCCGTCGTCAGATCCTCGGTGGCACCGGTGACCTGGACCCAGAGCTCATGGAGCCGACGCGGTACGTGGACCGTCCGTACATTGTCCCGAAAGTAGCGCTTGATCTCGCCGACGACGGTCGGCATCGCGAAGGTGGGGAACTGGACACCGCGGTCGGGGTCGAACCGGTCGATGGCGTTGATCAGGCCGATGGTGCCGACCTGGACGACGTCCTCCATGGGCTCGTTACGGCTGCGGAAGCGGGCCGCCGCGTACCGCACCAGCGGCAGATTCGCCTCGATGAGTGCCCCGCGCACCCGGGAGTGCGCCTGGCAGCCGGGCTTCAGCTGCTTCAGCTCGGCGAAGAGGACCTGGGTGAGCGCCCTGGTGTCGGCGCCGCGGCTCTGCGGGGTGCGGGGCGGATCGGTTTCGACGACGGTTTCGACGGCGGTTTCGACGACGGTCTCGACCGCGGTCCCGGTCCCGGGCGTGATCACCGTCGTGGTCTGGTTCTGGTTCTGGGGTTGAGGAACGGTTTCGGCCACTGTCTCGGTGATGACAGTGTCGGGGTGCTGGCTCTGGGGCAGCACTTGAGGTGTCGTACTGGCCGGCACGGTTACGCCACCCCTTTGCGGTCGACTACGTCAACTCATCCGTCAAAAGCGGTCATAGCATCACAAGACATGTCCACTGTGTGCAAGCACCCGGAAAAACCGTGTTGACGTCAAAATGGGGTAATAAACCCAAAAACCCCGCACCGAAAGGGTGCGGGGTGGGGGAGCGGACGGCTCAGAACTCGTAGTCGGCGATCACCCAGGTGGCGAATTCGCGCCACTGTGCGGTACATGCCTGATGGGCCGGGTGGTCCAGATAGCGCTGGAGCGCGTCCCGGTCGGCGACCGCCGAGTTGATGGCGAAGTCGTAGGCGATCGGCCGGTCGGTGATGTTCCAGGCGCACTCCCAGAACTCGGCCTCGGGAACCACCCCGCCCAGCTCCGTGGAAGCCTTCGCCGCGGCGATCACCCGGGGCTCGTCGCGCGAGACGCCCTCGTTGAGCTTGAACAGGACCAGGTGGCGGATCATGGGGCACTCCTCAGGGGTGACACGGACCGGGGGTGGGGGCGATGTCGGCCGGTCAGCCGACGAGCGAGGTCATGAACTGCCCGACGCTCTGAGCGGCACCGGCAATGCCCTCGAACCCTACCTGGACGAGTTCGGCGGACCGCTCGGGAGCGGTGATGATCGTGTACAGCACGAAGACGGTGAGCCCGTACATCACGATCTTCTTCGCTTGCCCCATGGGCCACGTCCTCCCCGGTCTCCCCACGTGCGGTCGCGAGAGTCTAACCGTATGAACTGCTTTGCCCGGAAGCCCTCATCGCAGGCCCCGGAACTCCGCTCGGCGATCAACGCAGCCGAAACACCGACCGTACGGGCGCCCGCGGCCGGATCCGCAACGGAGTGACGGGCTCGAAGCCGTGGCGGTGGCGGGAGCGGTGCCCTGAGCGAGCCGACGGTGGACGGGATCACTGGTCGGAGAAGGTCCAGAACAGACCGACCCGGTGTCCGAGACGATGACGAGCCCGCAGTCCTCCAGGAGGACACTCGGCGGGCTGTACCGAAGCTCCGCAGCGTGAAGTCCAGTGTGCCGGGCGTGCTGCCGCTCCTGCCGGCATGGGCGGAGTAGCCGGCGCCGTCCCCGTAACGCGCGAGGATCGTGCGTGCCATCGCCCGCGGTTCGTCCGGGGACTCATCGAAGTACCGGAGGTTGGCCAGGGTGCAGCCGCCCTCCGTGAGGGCCAGGAGCAGGTTCTCGGCGCTGTCCCGGTCGATCCGCCTGAGGCGCCCCGCGACGTACTCCGGAGGGTGGACGGCGAACGGGTACGTGGGAAACCCCATGTGCTCGGAGCCATGTGCCGCGTCGTCCACGCGGGCCCAGCCCCGGGGGTCCGGGACCCGGACCGTCACCGCGAGGACGTCGAGCGTCCAGTCCTCTTGGCGACGCGGGCCCGTGGCGATGTGCGCGTACGCGTCCCTGTACAGGTGACGTACCGCGGCATCCCGGGATCTTTCAAGCCCGTCTGCCTGTGGGGCGTGATGCCAGGTCTGGAAGCAGGCCGGGCATCACGCTGTGCCTGGCGGCCCGCTTTGCGCACGGCCGCGCCGCGTTCGCACCGATGGCGGTCGGGACAGCTGAACCGAATCACCACTGGTCGGATGGGTTTCCCGTTGGCCACTGCCGTATCGCGCTGAACCCGAGTCCTGGCAAGAACGTTGTCCGTGCGGCCGAACCGCCGACACCGTGGGCTCGCACGTCCCGGTGCGCACGTCACTGCCGAGTACATCGAGCGGGCGGCGGGCCGGGGAAAGGTCAGACGCGGACCCATTCCACGGGGCTGCTGCGGCCTATGGATGCGGCGTGGCAGAGCTTCGGAATGTGGGAACCGTCGGTGGATGCGACCTTCATGGGGCCGCCCGAGCAGGCCGCGGTGGCGCGAGCGCGTCCACGACGTTTTCGTGACCGTCCAGGCCGGCGTCCTCCAGTAGTTCTGCCGCGCGGTCGGCGATGATCTCGGTTGCGGGGATGATGGTGAGTCGGGAGCGGAGCCGGCGCAGGTGGTTCGCGGCCTGTCCGGTGCGGCGGACTTCGGCGATGCCGACCGTGGAGATCGCGGCTACGTATCCCTCGGCTTCGGCGACCTTGAGCATCAGTGCCATTCTGCGGTCCTGGTCGGCTAGGAGGGACAGCGGCTGTGCATCAAGGACGAGGAGGGCGCGGGGGAACGACGGGACTACTCGCCGTGCCATGTCCGGCGGGCCTCCTCGATCTCCTCGGGAGTGAAGGAGCCGTGCTCGTCTTCGTACGCCTCGACGATCTCCCTGGTTTTGGTCAGGGCGAGGGCGTGTTCAACGGCGTCGGAGACGAAGCGCGAGAAACCCCGGGCGCCGGTGCGGGCTGCTACCTCGCGGGCAAGTGATCTGGGGATAGTGACGGACTTCTTGACGGTGGTCTCGTCCGGAGGCGCGGGATCGATAACCATGCATCCTTATCCCACCAGAAGTAGGACTTCTGTCCAGTCGGATGCAGACCTTCCGGCGGTCTCCTGTGGGCCCCTCTGCCGGGAAGCGGGCCCTCCCGTGAAGCGAAAAAGGCTCCTGGTCGGCCCGCAGGGGCGGGATCCCTCCGTGGGAGGCGCAACGCGCCTGGCGTGCGGGTCGGTTGCGCTTCTGCCAGCTCCCGTTCCGTACGGTCGTGCGGAACGTTCCGCACGCAAAACACCCTCCTGATCGCGTTTCCGCAGGTCAGGAGGGTTTGAGAGCGGTAGCGGAGGGATTTGAACCCGCTTGCGTGACCCGTCTCACCTGCGGTTTTCCCCGAGAGTGGGACATACCACCCTGTTTCTGTCCCGCTGGACCCTGCTCGATCGGCCTCTGACGGGTTCGGTGTGGACGTGTCCACACCGTGAGAAGGGCCTCCGGCCGTCCGTTTTCGCCTGCCTTCTCAGTGGTCGATCCGGGGTGTGCGGTGGCTGCTGGTTCCGTGCCCATCCTGCCGGAGGCTGCTCAGAACGGTCGTGCAAGGGCCTGAATCCATCTTCGCGAATGGTCGCAGAGTGTAATCGGTATGTGGTGTGCACGGACGGCGGTGAGGCACCGGGAACATCTCCGTAGGCGCGGGGCCGACCCGACCGTGACCACGATCAGCGTGGCGAGGATCGGAACACCCCCGCGGGCGCGGGGCCGACTTGCCGAGCTTGGTCCACGCCGCGGGGTCGTGGGGAACACCCCCGCGGGCGCGGGGCCGACGGGGGCGGCGGTGGCGAACAGGTGGGCGGCCGGAACACCCCCGCGGGCGCGGGGCCGACCGGGACGCGGTGACCTTGCAGTCAGCACGCAGCGGAACACCCCCGCGGGCGCGGGGCCGACCCACGGCCAGTCCCAGCGGGCGAAATCCCCGTGGGAACACCCCCGCGGGCGCGGGGCCGACCCGCACTCAGGGCCGCATACTCGCGGACCATCGGGAACACCCCCGCGGGCGCGGGGCCGACGTGCGGTCCCGCGTCGCCACGTTGATCGCTGTGGGAACACCCCCGCGGGCGCGGGGCCGACGTCTCCTGCTGGGACTCCAGACGACCGTACAACGGAACACCCCCGCGGGCGCGGGGCCGACACGACGATCCCGATCATCAGCAGCAGACAGCCCGGAACACCCCCGCGGGCGCGGGGCCGACACGACGATCCCGATCATCAGCAGCAGACAGCCCGGAACACCCCCGCGGGCGCGGGGCCGACCGCAGCATCTTGGTAATCACCGTGGGACTCCACGGAACACCCCCGCGGGCGCGGGGCCGACCAGGGCCTCCCACGTCAGCGCGGGTCCACTGCCGGAACACCCCCGCGGGCGCGGGGCCGACACGGTGTCCTGAGCGACGTTGCGGCCGAGAAGCGGAACACCCCCGCGGGCGCGGGGCCGACCTCAGCCTTCGGAATCGAGGGGGTCGGGATGACGGAACACCCCCGCGGGCGCGGGGCCGACCCCCTGAACCTCCGTACGAAGGAGCCCTCATGCGGAACACCCCCGCGGGCGCGGGGCCGACCCCCTGACCCTCCGTACGAAGGAGCGCTCATGCGGAACACCCCCGCGGGCGCGGGGCCGACGTACGGGCGGGCAGTCATCTGCTCAGGCATCCGGGAACACCCCCGCGGGCGCGGGGCCGACTGGCAACGCTCGACTGCCTCGGACGTGAGCTGGGGAACACCCCCGCGGGCGCGGGGCCGACCATCGCACTGGTGTGCGTGTAGGGCCTGGGATCGGAACACCCCCGCGGGCGCGGGGCCGACCCGGCGGCCGGTGTCGGCCCGGGTGATCAGGTAGGAACACCCCCGCGGGCGCGGGGCCGACGCCTCAGTGATCCCAAGAACCCAATATCGTGGCGGAACACCCCCGCGGGCGCGGGGCCGACCCACGCCATTCCAGACGTCATCGGGATCAGCTGGGAACACCCCCGCGGGCGCGGGGCCGACGCGCTTCTTCGCCAGGTCGATCACCGGGGCGTCGGAACACCCCCGCGGGCGCGGGGCCGACGCCAAAGGACTCAGGGTGGGCGGAACGTCATGCGGAACACCCCCGCGGGCGCGGGGCCGACATCGTAGTCAAGGTCATCGAGTGGGTCGCCAAGGGAACACCCCCGCGGGCGCGGGGCCGACGTCGCCACGGAGGCCATCAGCTCCGAACCGGGCGGAACACCCCCGCGGGCGCGGGGCCGACGTCGTCGAGGCTGTCAAGGGCATCGTCAACTGGGGAACACCCCCGCGGGCGCGGGGCCGACACGGCTTTGGCGATCTGCTCGGGGGTCATGCGCGGAACACCCCCGCGGGCGCGGGGCCGACTGTGTGAACCGAAGCCCAGAGGTCGCGTCGAACGGAACACCCCCGCGGGCGCGGGGCCGACTACGTGCTCGACAAGGTCGACCCGCAGGAGGTCGGAACACCCCCGCGGGCGCGGGGCCGACCTCTGGGACCCGTTCACCGGCAGGGTGACCCAGGGAACACCCCCGCGGGCGCGGGGCCGACAGCGCGTCCCCCTCTGCCAGGTCGACGCTGAGGGGAACACCCCCGCGGGCGCGGGGCCGACTACTTCCACGGAGCGTATGGGACCCATACACTCGGAACACCCCCGCGGGCGCGGGGCCGACTCGGTTGGGTTGGTGGCAAAGTCCGTCTGGCGGGGAACACCCCCGCGGGCGCGGGGCCGACGACGGCCGCCTCCGTGATTACTAGCTCGCCCGAGGAACACCCCCGCGGGCGCGGGGCCGACTCTCCCGACACACGGGGAGGGGGGTCTCGCGCGGGAACACCCCCGCGGGCGCGGGGCCGACGCCTCCAACTCCCCGACCCGGACCTTCCACCGGGGAACACCCCCGCGGGCGCGGGGCCGACCAGTCGCAGTCGACTCCGGTGAGCCGGTAGAGCGGAACACCCCCGCGGGCGCGGGGCCGACCGGGAGATGAGCGAGGAACAGCTCACCGCCCTCGGAACACCCCCGCGGGCGCGGGGCCGACACCGGATGACCGGATACATGACCCTCACCACCCGGAACACCCCCGCGGGCGCGGGGCCGACCGCCTGACGCAAGGTCTCGGGGCTCGTCTCGAAGGAACACCCCCGCGGGCGCGGGGCCGACACTTGCTGACCTGGTCCTTTATCTGGAGAAGGCTTCGTTTTCATTCAGTGGGATCGACCTGAGACGTTCAACGAGGAGCAGTCGACAAGCGTCAGAAATGAACAATTGCGGTCGATTCCCCACTCGTTGTCAGTGCCGCCACTTACGCTGCCCAATCACCTTACTGAACTGAGTGGACGGGGGGCGGAGTGTCCCGCAGCGGCGTTGAATCCGGTAGTGGTTGTGATGATCTTCTCGGCGTGCTGTGGGGGAAGTCCGAAGAGAAGGCCGGCGGGACGATGAACCTGCTGTTGTCGCATCTCCTGGACACAGCTGCGGTTGCGGAACGTATGTGGGACGACTTCCTGGCGCCGTCCACCAAGCGAATGCTGGATGAGACCGCAGGAGGCGCGGGCAAGGGGCGGCGTCTGTTCTCCTGGTTGTGCGGGGTGCATGACTGTGGGAAGGCGACGCCGGCTTTCCAGCGGATGTGGGTGAAGGGCGCTGAGGCGGTGCGTGCTGCCGGGCTCGGTTGGTCCGAGGCGGCTATCGCTAACTGTAAGTGGCGGCATGACCGAGCTGGTGGGTATCTGCTGCAGAAACTGCTGCCGAGCGGTGGCTGGTGCGAGGAACAGGTGTCCTGGGTCTGGCCGTTGGTGGCGGGGCACCATGGTGCGTTCCCCAGCCGTGCCATCACCCAGCCGGCGCGTAAGGCGCGGGGGCAGTTGGCCGGTAGCGGGCGTTGGCCCGAAGTCCAGCTGGCGTTGGTAGAGCGTTTCACCGAGGAGTTGGGTTTTGGCGACCTGGCTGAGGTGGAGCCGTGCCGGGTTCCGTCGCGGGCGGCGCAGTTACATCTGAGCGGGCTCATTGTGATGGCGGACTGGATCGCCAGCGACGAGAGGCACTTCAAGGGCGTCGATGTCCTGGCGAAGGTGACCCTGGACAACGCACGGGTGCGCGCCGGACTGGTGTGGGAGGCGCTTGGCCTGCGTGGTGGGTGGGGTCGTCTGGCCGAGCCGGGGCCGGAGGCGTTCGGTGATCGGTTCGGGCAGAGTCCTCGTCCGTCGCAGCGGATGGTGATGGAGGCGGCGCGGAGGATGGAGGCCCCCGGGCTGCTGGTGGTCGAGGCGCCGATGGGTGAAGGGAAGACGAAGGCCGCGCTGTTGGCGGCCGAGATCCTGGCGGCGAAGTTCGGGGCAGATGGTGTGTTCGTGGGGATGCCGACACAGTCCACGAGCGACCCGATGTTCAGCCAGGTCAGAACGTGGGTCGCCATGGTCGACGGGGGCTCGGACTCCCAGGTTGCCCTGCTTCATGGCAAGCGGATGTTCAACAAGGAATGGCGGCAACTGCTTGATCCAGGTGCCGATTTGGCTTCCGAGGCCAGGTTCGGAGGGATCGACGAGTACGGCGAGTGCGAGGGCGACGACCTCTACGGCGACGACCTCTACGGGGACGGCGATCCGTACTGCGGGAGCGGCGCCAACGCGCGAGCGGGTCTGCCGGATCAGCCGTCGTCGCGTGGACCAGCGGAGTGGTTCCTGGGCGCGAAGCGGGGGCTGCTGTGTCCGTTCGTGGTGGGGACCATCGACCAGTTGCTGTTCGCCGCGACCCGGACCAGGCATGTGATGCTCCGTATGGCGGGGCTGGCCGGCAAAGTCGTGGTGCTCGACGAGATCCACGCCGCGGATGTCTACATGTCCCAGTTCCTCAAGGAGGGCTTGCGTTGGCTGGGGCAGGCGGGTGTTCCGGTGGTTCTGCTGTCCGCGACGCTGCCGCCGCGGCAGCGCCGTGAGCTGATCGACGCCTACCTCGCCGGTGCCGTGTCCCGAGAGGAGTTCACGGCCGAGGGCCTGCCCGATCCGCTGGGGTATCCGTCGGTCAGCGCAGCGTGGCTGGCGCCCGACGGCTCCGGTCCGCGGTTCGCTGTCGAGGACTGTGCCGGCTGGCGCAACGATCTTTCCGTCGCGGTTGGGTTCATGCCGGAGACGATTCCCGGCCGGCAGACGCCGTACGAAAAGAGGGAAGCGATCAAGGCCGAGACGAACGCGTCGGTTGCCGCGTACCTCGGCCGCGAGCTTGCCGACGGCGGGTGCGCGCTGGTGATCCGTAACACCGTGGACCGCGCGCAGTCTCTGTACACCGAACTCCGCAAGAGATTCGGTGACGAGGTGCTCCTGCTGCACGGGCGCATCGCCGTCGGACCGCGAGCTGACCGTACGGAAAAGTGCCTGAGCCTGCTCGGCGCGGCGAAGAAGGGCCTGCCGCCCAGCAGACCGGCGCGGTTGATCGTGGTCGCTACTCAAATCGCGGAGCAGTCCTTCGACGTCGACGCGGATCTCCTCATCACCGACCTTGCCCCGATCGACCTGGTGCTTCAGCGGGTCGGCCGTCTGCACCGGCACGAGGCGACTCGGCGTTGCGGGCGGCTGGCCAGACCTCGTGTGGTGATCACTGGTTTCGCCGGCGCGGACGGTGCGTGCGAGGTCACGGGTTTTGAAGGCGGTACGACGGCACTGGAGCGGCCCGCACCGCGGTTTCTCGGCGGGTCCGAGTTCATCTACGGGCGGCACCTGCTCCTCAGGGCGGCGGCGCTGCTGTTCACGGCTGGGGACGGCTGGCGTATTCCGGCGCAGGTTCCGGAACTGGTCGCGGCCGGCTACGGGGAGGGCGAGGACGGGATGTCGCAGGCGTGGCGCGAGGACGCGGCGTCAGCTCGGTTGCGGTGGGAGGACGAGCAGCGGCGGCGGGCTGATAACGCGGCCGACTGTCTCCTGACCCGGCGGGGTGACAGAGAGGGCACGACCCTGTCCGGACTGCACTACTCCTCGGTTCCGGGTGCGGGCCGTGACACGGACCTGGACGCGGTGGTCCGTGACGGCGAGGCCAGTACGGAGGTCATCGTCGTGGTTCACGACGGTGAGACGTACCGGACCCTGGCGGGGCGTTCCCTGACGGTGAACGGGGACGTTCCGGACGAACTGCTGGAGGAGGTCCTCGGTGGGACGGTGAGACTTCCGCCGCGCTATACGGCGGCTGCGGCTCAGGAGCTCGTTCCACTGCCAGGATGGCTCGGTCACCCGCGGCTCGGATACAGCCCGGCACTCGTCCTCGACTCCGGATACGGGACGGTTCTCGCCGATCGGGCAGTGCGTTACGAGCAGGACCTGGGGCTGGTGGAGGAGAGGGCTCCCGCCGGGCGGCCCGGGAGATAGCGGGAGACGGAACGGGTTCTCAGCGTTCCGCGTTCCGCGGAGCGAGCGGGAGAGAACGAGGGAAAGGACCGCCCGGAATACTGGTCGGTAGGAATCATTGGCGAACCTTTGGCCAATGATTCGGGCTTATCGCTTTTCCTCTCAAGTTGCTTGCTGATGTGTAGGGTTGCTTATGCGTCCTAAGACGGGAAAGGTGCTTGGGGGAACCGAGTTGTTCAATTTGCTGGATGAACCATGGCTGCCCGCGAGGGTCCTGGACGGTTCCGCGGAGCCAAGCTCTCAGAATCTCGGTGTGCTTGAGGAGATCGGGCTGCGTCGGCTTCTTCTGAAGGCGGATCGATTACAGGACCTCGTGGTCGATCTACCGACTCAGAAGCCCGCAATTTTCCGCCAGTTGTTGCTGCCTATCGTGGTGCACGCTCTCGGCCGACCGCCGGGTGCCGCCCAGTGGGCGGAAATGTTCCAGGCCGGTGCCTTCACCCCGGAGCAGAGTCAGAAGCTCACCGACTATCTGGACGATCACCGTCATCTCTTTGACCTGTTCGACGCCGCTGACCCTTTCGGGCAGGTCGCCGGACTCCACACGGCCAAGGGGGAGACGAAGGGATCGGCCCTCCTCGTCGCGACGGCCGCGACCGGGAACAACGTGCCGCTGTTCTCCTCCCGCACGGAGGGTGATCCGCTGGAGCTGACCCCCGCGCAGGCCGCCCGCTGGCTCGTGCACACACACTGCTGGGACACGGCTGCCATCAAGACCGGCGTCGTCGGAGACCCACAGGCGAAAGCAGGGAAGACGACGGGCAACCCGACTGGTCCACTGGGCCAGTTGGGCGTCGTCATGCCGGTGGGTAGCACAGTGTACGAGACCCTTCTGCTGAACATCCCTTTCGGGCAAGCGCCTCTGTCGGACGACCTGCCGCAGTGGCTCCGGCGCGCAAAGGAAGGCAGGGTCGAAGACACCCTGTCGTGTGCCACCCCCGCATGGCAGACACGGCCGGCTCGCGGACTGCTGGATCTGTGGACCTGGCAGTCACGGCGTATCCGACTGATCCCCGAGGAGACCCCGGCCGGGACACGGGTCACCCGAGTCGTCGTGGCAGCCGGCGACCGGCTCACCTCGACGCCCGCCGACGAGCCCCACACCACCTGGATCAGAGACCGCCCCGCATCACGCGCCAAGAAGACCGGCAAGGCCGGCAAGACCGCAGCGCCGGCGGCCGAGCGGCCCCGCAGGCATCAACCGGGGCGGGCAGCCTGGCGTGGTCTTGAAGCCCTGCTGGCGGTCGAGAGCGCCACCATGGACTACGAGGCGACCGCCACCCGCGCTGGTTTCCGCTCCAGTGTCCTGCTCAGCTCCCTCAGCGACACGGTCGACCGGATGCCGGAGACGTACCCGCTCCAGGTGGAGCTGACCGGCATCGCCTACGGCAACCAGTCCGCCGTCATCGAAGACGTCTTCTTCGACCGGATCCCGCTGCCGCTGGCCGCACTGGACCCGGACGGCATCATCTACGGCTCGCTCCTGGCTGCTGTGGAGCAGGCAGAGAAGTTGGCCGCGGCCGTCAACAACCTCTCCGGGGATCTTCGGCGGGCCGCAGGCAGCGAACCGATCCCCTGGGACAAGGGACAGCGCCCCGGCGACACCCTGTTGCACGCCCTCGACCCGATTGTGCGGCGCCTGCTGGCCGGACTGCGCAAGGCAGGAGAGGACTTCGACCAGTCCGAGCGTGGGCTTGAGGCATGGGAGGAGAAAGCCGGACGCGCAACGTGGAAGGTGGCCGAGCAGGTTTTCTCCACCGCCGCGCCCACTCTGTTCACCGGCCGCTCGGTCACCAGGGACGGCAAGGAGTACGTGTACCGGCTCAGTACCGCGGAGCAGAACTTCCGGGACCGTCTCGACGCGGTCCTCACACGCCGCTCGGCACCGCGCAAGGGCCGGTGAATCATGACGCCGCGCGTTCCCGGCACCACTTCACACCTGCTGGCCTTCTGACCGAAGGGGGACCGCTGTGTCCGCCACCCCACAGACCGACACTACCCGTGTCACCACCCCCAACATCCGCCGCTACTGGGCGCAACGCGTGGACAGCGACGGCGCTTGGCACAAGCAGCCGGTGGTCAAGACGCCCATGCGCCCGCCCGGCGAGGACCTGGCGGCACTGCGCTCCGGCCTGGGGCGACCAGCCGGCACCGTACCGGCACTCTGGCGTTTCTACACCAGCCCCGTCGACGGGAAGGTAACGCCAGAACTGGAAGCCGAACACGCGGCCCTGTCGCTCTACGGCCTGCACCAGCAGAGTCAGAGCCGCCCCATGCACAAGCCCGGTATTCACGTGGGGACCGCACTGCGAACGCTGCACCGCAGTGAACGCTTCGGTGAGGAGGCCGTCGACCGCCGAGTCGCCGCGGCGGTTCACACCTCGTCCGTCACCGCTCTGGTCTACCGGTTGCGTGGACTGATCACACAACTCCGTTCCGTGGAACAGCCGCTCGACTACGACCGCCTGCTCCAGGACATCAAGCGCTGGCACTACGCCGAGTCCCGGCAGAGCGTCCGCCGGGACTGGGGCCTCGCCTATCACGCGTGGAGCGCCCGCAGCGACAAGGAATCCCCGGCGAAAGCACGCTGATCGCGCCGCGGCCTTCGGCGAGCGGACACGCTGACACCCGGCTCCGGCGACCGACTTCGGCGCCTGTATCGCCTCACCCGCAGCGGTCCGCCAGGGCCGCCCGTTTCCCGTACCCACTGACACCGACGCTGACCGAACCGCTGGAGGACCCATGGCGCTGCCCGCGTCCCGCACCTACATCGACGTTCACATCCTGCAGACCGTGCCCCCGGCCAACCTCAACCGGGACGACCAGGGCAACCCCAAGGAGGCGTACTTCGGCGGGGTGCGCCGCTCACGCGTCTCCTCCCAGGCGTGGAAGCGCGCCACCCGGACCCACTTCACCGAGCGCCTTCCCCAGCAGGACCTCGCCACCCGTACCCGGCGGATTGGCGGCGCGCTCGCCAAACGGATCGTCTCCGTAACCGACCTGGAAACCGAGGACGCGACCCGTCTGGCGGGCGCCCTCCTGGAGCCCTTGAAGATCAGCGCCGGCAAGAAGGAGGGCGACACCGCCTATCTGTTCTTCTACGGCCGCCGCCAGCTCGATTCCGTCGCGGGCCTGGTCAAGGACAGGGCCGCCGAACTTATCGCCCTGGACGACGAGGAACTGGCCTCTGAGATCAAGCAGTTGCCTGTCCAGAAGCAGTTCAGCACTGGACACCCCGTGGATGTCGCCCTCTTCGGGCGCATGGTCGCCGACATGCCGGCGCTCAATGTCGACGCGGCCACCCAGGTCGCCCACGCGCTCTCCACCCACGCGGTCGAGCTGGAATTCGACTACTTCACCGCGGTGGACGACGAACAGAAGAAGGGAGAGGAGACCGGCGCCGGCATGATCGGCACCATCGGTTTCAACTCCGCGACCCTCTACCGCTACGCGTCCGTCGGCCTTCACCAGCTCGTGGAGAACCTCACCGACGAGGAAGCCGCTGTGACCGCGGTCGAGGAGTTCATGACCTCCTTCGCACGCTCCATGCCCTCGGGATACGGAAACTCCTTCGCGCACCGCACCCTGCCCAGTCTCGTCGCCGTCACCGTACGGTCCGACCAGCCCGTCAACCTCGTCTCCGCCTTCGAGGAACCGGTCACCGGATCCTCGGGAATCGCGGCGGCCTCCGCGACCGAGCTGGCCCGCGAGCACGCCAGGGCAGTCAAGGCATGGGGTGACACCCCCGCCTTCACGGCCCTGTGCCACTCCTTTCCCGCCACGGGCGACACCGCCAAAGTGCTGGAGCACACCTTTGGCGAAGCACTCCCCTTTCCTCAGCTCCTCAGCGGCCTGCGCACCCACCTGACCGACACCCTCAAGCAGGCCGCCCGATGATGCCACCCCCCACCTCCACGCCACCGCCGTCCTTGGTATCGCCGCCCGTCCCACCGGACCAGGACCATGCGGTGCTGCTGCTCCGCCTCGCCGGTCCGCTCCAGTCATGGGGTTTACGCAGCGCCTTCAACCGGCGGGAGACCAACCCGGAACCCACCAAGTCCGGTGTGATCGGCCTGCTTGCCGCGGCCTCCGGACTCGCCCGCGAGGACGGTCTCGACGAACTCCTCCCCCTGCGCCTGGGAATCCGTGTCGACCAGCCCGGAACCCTGCTGCGCGATTACCACACCGTCAGTGACTACCGGGGCCGCCCGTTACCCCAGGCCGGTGTGAACGCGAAGGGCATCCAGAAGCCGACCTCCCCCGCCAAGAACACCCATGTGACCATCCGCTACTACCTCCAGGACGCGGTGTTCCTCGCCGCGGTGGCAGGCCCACGCCCTCTGCTCACCACACTCGACCTGGCGGTCCGCGCACCCGCGTTCCCCCTCGCCCTGGGCCGCCGCTCGTGCCCGCCCACCCAGCCGGTCTCCTGCGGTGTGCGTGACGGAAGCATCGAGGACGTGCTGCGGGAGGAGCCCTGGCAGGCGTCCCGACGGGCCCGCGAACAGTACGCCGCCCAGCGGGGGCGCGAGCGCAATCTGGGCCGCTCCCTCTACCCGGCCCGGGTGGACCGCGCCGTCACCGTAGAAGATCCGGACGGGGACGACATCCTCCACGACGCCCCCGTCTCCTTCCACCCGCACGCCCGCACCTTCACCAGCCGACGCGTACGGCACGACTGGCTGAGCATTCCCACCGGCTTTCCCGGAACCCACGACGACCCCAACGGTTCGGACGACGAAGCCGGACACGACCCTTTCGCCCTGCTGGGCTGGTGATGGCCATGACCTATCTCTCCCGTATCCGCGTCAACCCGCTCCGGGCACAGAGCCGTCTACTGCTCGCCAACCCCCGGGCCATGCACGGTGCCGTCATGGGGGGTGTGCCGGGCGCCGCGGGCAGTGAGCGCGTTCTGTGGCGGCTGGACGCCGACAACCCCCACCGCCCCCATCTGTTCGTCCTCACCAGCTCCAAGCCCGACTGGACACACGTGATCGAGCAGGCCGGCTGGCCCGACGCCGACGGGGAACACGCGGCCGTCCGCGACTACGCTCCCCTCCTCCGGCAGATCGCCGCCGGACGCGAGTTCGCCTTCCGCCTGACGGCCAGCCCCGTACAGAACACCCAGGCACCCCATACCCCCACCCCCGCCCAGGCCGCCCGCCTGGACGCCCGTACCGACAGCAAGCGCGAACGCGGCTTCCGCCTCGGGCACCGCACCGTCGCCGCCCAACTCGGCTGGTTCCTCGACCGCACCGACCGCTGGGGCTTCGACATCCCGGCCTCCCGCACCGACACCCCGGCCTCCGGCCTCGATTCCCCGGCTCCCGGCCTTGACATCCCGAATCCGGACACCGCGCTCGATGCGCAGGAGGCACCCCGGGCCCGGGACATCAACCCACTCCGCGAAGTCCGTATTACCGACCGTCAGCGCCACTCCTTCACCAAGGGCGGCAATGGCCCCCGCGTCACCTTCCACAGTGCCACTTTCGAGGGACGTCTCCGCATCACCGATCCCACGGCGTTCACTACCCGCCTCCTGGAGGGGATCGGCCCCTCCAAGGCATACGGCTGCGGCCTCCTCACCCTCGCACCCCTCCCCGCACAGAAGGACTGATCCATGGCCGATCCCTGGTGGAAAGCCGATCCGCACGACCTGCACCGCATCGTGGACCGCGTATCCAGCGTCTACGTCGAGCGAAGCCACCTCGACCGCGACGAGAACGCCGTCGTCATCATCAACAAACGCGAAACCGTACGCGTACCGGCCGCCATGATCGCCGTCATGCTCCTCGGCCCCGGCACCCGCGTCACCCACGGAGCCATCCGCCTCCTCGCCGACTCCGGCACCACCGTCTGTTGGGTCGGCGAACAGGGCGTACGCATGTACGCGGCCGGACTCGGCCCCAGCCGCAGCGCCGGCCTCCTCCACCGCCAGGCATGGCTCATCACCCGGCCCAAGGAACGCCTCAACGTCGCCCGCGCCATGTACGGCATGCGTTTCCCCGGGGAAGACGTCTCCAAATCCACCATGCAGCAGCTCCGAGGCCGCGAAGGCGCCCGCTTCCGCAAGCTCTACCAGGAGCACTCCCGCCGCAGCGGTGTGCCCTGGGACGGCCGCGTCTACAAGGCCGGAGATGCCTTCGCCGCAGGCGACGACCTCAACCGCCTGCTGTCCGCGGCCAACGCGGCCCTTTACGGCATCTGCCATGCGGTCATCGTCGGGCTCGGCGCGAGCCCCGGACTCGGCTTCGTGCACACCGGCTCGGCGATCTCCTTCGTTCTCGACATCGCCGACCTCTACAAGGCCGAGTACACCCTTCCCCTCGCCTTCGACCTCGCTGCCCAAGGACTCACCGATGAACGGGACGCCCGTATCGGCCTCCGCAACCAGATCGCCGAAACCAAGCTCCTCGGCCGCATCGTGCACGACGTCAAGACACTACTGAATCCACCTGGCACGGATTTCGACACCCCGGAAACCAGCGAACTGTGGGACGAACGACTCGGATCGGTCGCAGCAGGAGTCAACTGGGCCGCCGACGCGTCGCACGACTCGTCGGCGGCCTCCCCCTCGGCCGAACCCACCGATCAAGCGAAGCCGGATGGACTCGCCCCGCCGGAACTGACCGAGGCCGGCATGGGCGAGCAGCACATCACCATCATCGGACCGGAGTTCGAGGCTCCACCTTCGTCGGAGCCCTCAAAATCACCGGAGGTTCCTAACACTCCAGACCTCCCGAAACCGCCGGAATCACCGGAACCTCCGGAGCAGACCTCGTGACCGTCATCGTCCTGATCGCCGCTCCCGACGGACTCCGCGGCCACCTCACCCGTTGGATGGTCGAAGTCAACGCCGGCGTATTCGTCGGCAACCCGAGCCGCCGCATCCGCGACCGCCTCTGGGAACTCCTCGCCACACGCATCGGCGACGGCCAAGCAGTCCTCATCGAACCCGCCTCCAACGAACAGGGCTGGGCCGTCCGGACAGCCGGCCGGGACCGCTGGCGGCCGGTGGACTTCGATGGCCTGATCCTCTCGGCCCGCAACCGCCGGTGACCGTATCGCTGTCCGGGTTGCGGGCGCACAGGCACGCGGGCGTCTTCGTCTTCATACCCGGCGTAGTCTTTCGCTGAGATTTCGTCGGTGCCCAGCCGGTTCTTGTGACCCTGCATGTGCGGGGATTGCCCTGGCCTCATGACTGGGCGTGCCATGTCACATCGGTTCTGGCCCCGCAGCGGCGGGGGTGACTTCCGTAGCAAGCAGTGAAGGCCGTCCGCACCTCTGAGTGCGGACGGCCTTCGTGTTTTCCTCGTCGATCTTTTCTGGGGCGTGTCCGAGTGAAGTCCTCCGTCGTTGAGCATGACGAACGGGGCGATGTGCCCCCGTCATTAGGTCATTCGGTACACGTGGCCTACATGGAAAGGATGACCATGGACCGCAGCTCTGCTCACTCCTTCTTACAGAACGTCATCAGGATCATGAGGCGGCTCTTCGGCTTGGTCCGCGTCCACCGCCGGACCGTTACCATCCAGATGCTCCGGGGGGCCTGCTACGGCGTTGGAACCAGCGCTGTCAGCATCCTTGCTGTTTGGGCCCAGAGGCACCTCTGAGCGGTCCCCCGCCGCCTGATGCCCCTGTCCCTTGACGAAAGAGACAGGAGCCCGCAGGGCGCGGGGCCGACCAGGAGAACGAACGGCGCCTCGGCTGGACCAAGGGAACACCCCCGCGGGCGCGGGGCCGACTCTTGTAGACCCAATTCTCCGACCTGCCGATAAGGTCACCCAAGACCCGTTGGGACATCCCACGGCGCTCTCGGAACCACTTGATCCTCTGCCCGATACTGAACAACTCTCCGTCATACGACATGGATTGACCATCCGTCGTAGGGGGACAGGGCACGCACGTTCAGCGTATGCCCGCGCGGATTGGTCAGGGGTGATACTGGTTCTCTCTCCTCTGGGAGGGAACTCAACGGTCCCCCTGCGGACATGCGGCCGGGGGATCGCGTACACGCACGAGCAGATCGGCAGGGGGCCCCTATGCCAGCCCCGTACCGTGGCCTGATTCTCGACTTCGGTGGTGTGCTCACCACCCACATGAGACTGAACGGCGAGGCATTCGAGAGGTCCGAGGGATTGCGGCCCGGCGCTTATTTCGCCGCCCTGGACGACAACCCGAAAGGCGTAGAGATCTACGCCGCTCTTGAGGTCGGAGAGGCCACTCAAGAGGACTGGAACCGCGTCATCGGCGGCATTCTCGGCATCGATCCCACGGACCTGATGCGGCGCGCCCTTGCCAACCTGCATCCGGAGCCACAGATGGTCGCCGCGGCGCAGCGCGCCCGCGCGACCGGCATCAAGGTGGCGATGCTCAGCAACTCGTTCGGGATCGAGCCCTACAACCCCTACGAGGACAAGGGCATGTGGGGAGACTTCTTCGACGCGGTGATCCTGTCGGAGCTGGAGGGCGTACGGAAGCCGTCCCCCGTCATCTACCAGCGGGCGCTCGACGCCTTGGGGCTGACCGGGCCCGAGTGCGTGTTCGTGGACGATCGCGAAGTCAACCTGCCTCCCGCCGAGGCGCTGGGTATCCGGACCGTGCACCACACGACCGACCCCGCGGCGACCGCGCGGCTGCTGGACTCGCTCCTTCTCGACCCGACCCCGGCCTGACCGAAGCGGAGGCTCCATGCGGGATGCGGATCCCTATGAGCGCTCGGCCGGACCGGCCGCGGCGGCGCTGCCGAGCCGGCTTGCCGGGGGTCCCACGGCGTTGTTCGTCTACGGCACTCTTCAGTTCGACGCCGTTCTTTCCGGGCTCATCGGACGCGTGCCAGCGCGGATTCCCGCGGTCGCCTCCGGGTGGCGGGCCGCCGCGCTCGAAGGGCGCGTCCACCCGGGGTTGGTGGAGGCAGCCGGCGCAGTGGCATCCGGCTTCCTGCTGACCGGCCTGAGTCTGCGGGAGTGGGTGATCCTCGATCTGTTCGAGGACGATCAGTACGACCTGCGGGAGGTCGCGCTCGCTTCCGGTGCGCGTGGTTGGGCGTATGTCTGGCCGGTCGGAGAGGTCCGGAACGAGGACTGGGACGCGGACGAGTTCGCGGCCTCGCACCTCCAGGAGTACGCCGCCAGGTGTGCGCGGATCTCTGCGCGTCTGGCGGCGGACGCGAGCGAGATCGTCCCGTAGAGGTTCGCTGCCCGTCGCGTGTCCTCTTGCGCTGTCCGTCGTTGCGGAGGCACGACGGTGATTGCTGTATGAAGGGTGATCGGCACCCGAAGCCGGATGTCGAAGCGGCTCTGCGGCGGGCGGAGAGCACGGGTCTGAAGGTCAAACGGGACCAGAACGGCCACCGGTGGGGATACGTCATCTGCTGTCCGTGCTCGGCCAGCACGAAGGTGTGGTCCACGCCGGCGAATCAGGGCACGGAAGGTAAGAAGATCGATGAGTTCACCCGTCGGCACAGCAACTGTGCGTGAGTGGTCGTTCATCCTGTACCCCGAGAACGAGCCGACGCAGGAGCAGTCCGACCGTTTCGACCATGCGGACGCCCTTGCCGGGGGTCAGGTTGGCTGGGAGGAGGACGGGCAGGGCACGCGGTTCCCCTGCGTGGTGGAGGCAGCCCACTTCGACGAGGCCGTGGCGTGGGCCATTGAGCGGTTGGGCGAACTGGGGTTGCCGATCGCGCGGGTCGAGGCAACGGGGTAACTGGTCACGGAGCGTCCAGTTACCTGGCCGTGGACGCCGCCGGGGCGGAGGGCCAAGCGGCGAGCTGGAAGCGGGACGGGCGGGCGTCGTGGCGGCCGACTCGGCAGTCGTCGGCGGCCTTGCCGAGGGCGTTGGAAGAGATCGGCACCCGCACCTGGCCCGACCGGGCCACCGCCCGCGCCGAGGTCTTCGCCTTCATCGAGACGTTCTATAACCGGCGTCGCCTGCGCAAGCACAAGGTCTTCGGCTACCTCACACCGGCCGAGACCAGGCAGTACCACCAGCACGCCCTCGCGGCATAGAGATCGAGTATCCAAGATCACGGGGAAACTTCACGGAAGCGCTTCGCCAGTTCCTCGTCATCGAAGTTCTCGTTGTTCCACGCGCCGTCGCGGGTGCCACCTGTGCGCCAGACGATGGTGTACGTGATCTCGCCATTGGCCCGTTTGCGCGGCTTGATTGATGCCATGGCGAAGAATCTTAGGAAGGTCCCGTGTGGACGTTCGTGTGGACACGAGGGGCGCAAAAAACCGCCCCCAACCTGTTTTCGCAGGTCAGGGGCGGTTCTTAAGGGCGGTAGCGGAGGGATTTGAACCCTCGGTGAGTTTCCCCACACTCGCTTTCGAGGCGAGCTCCTTCGGCCGCTCGGACACGCTACCGGGAGAGAGCTTAGCCCAAGGTGGGCCGTGGTCGAAATCGATAGGTGGAGGCGGGGGCCGGAGGGCTGTGGGTGGGGGGTCAGGGGGTGCGGAAGAACGTGGTCAGGAGGGTGGCGCACTCCTCGGCCAGGACTCCGTGGATCACCTCGGGGCGGTGGTTGAGGCGGCGGTCGCGTACGACGTCCCAGAGGGAGCCCGCGGCGCCGGCCTTCTCGTCCAGGGCGCCGAAGACCACCCGGTCCACCCGGGACTGCACGAGGGCGCCCGCGCACATCGTGCACGGTTCCAGGGTGACCACCAGCGTGCAGCCCGTCAGGCGCCACTCACCGAGCTTCGCGGCGGCCCGTCGGATGGCCAGGACCTCCGCGTGGGCCGTCGGATCGCCGGTCGCCTCGCGTTCGTTGTGGCCCGAGGCGAGGACCGTCCCGGCCGGGGACAGCACGACGGCGCCGACCGGTACGTCACCGGCCCTGCCCGCGGCCGCCGCCTGGTCCAGGGCGAGGCGCATCGACGCCCGCCAGGGTTCGCGTACCGGGTCGGGCGTCGTGTCGGGCCGGGTCACTAGCGGACGGTCTCCAGTACCTCGGAGGCGCCCAGGGCGTCCGCGATCTCGGCCATCGCGTCGGTCTCCAGCGCCAGCAGGTCCGCCTCGGACAGCCCGAGGTCGGTGAGGATGGACCGGTCGCCCACGGCGCCCGAGGGCACCGGCCCCTTGCCGGACGCCGGGGCGTCGTCGGAGTCGTCGTCATCGGTGGCGCTGTCGGCCCGTACGTACTCCTCGTCCGGTTCGCCGTCCTCCGTACCGTCGAGGTCGAGCGCGTCCAGTTCGTCGGCCGGGTCGCTGTCGTCCCCGCCGAGCAGTTCGTCAATGAGGATCTCCCCGTACGAGGAGCGTGCGGCCGCGGCCGCGTCGGAGACGTAGATACGAGGGTCTTCCTCACCCTCCACCCGGACGATGCCGAACCAGGCATCCTCCTGTTCGATGAAGACGAGAACCGTTTCCTCGTCCACCGCGGCCTCGCGGGCCAGGTCGGTCAGATCCGACAGGGTCTCCACGTCGTCGAGATCTGTATCGCTCGCTTCCCATCCGTCTTCGGTGCGCGCGAGCAGTGCGGCGAAGTACACCGTGGCTCTCCCACTGATCAGAGGTGTGACGATTCAGAGATGTGACGATTCGGCGGTGCGCTTGCGGTGCTCCGCCCCGCCCAATCGGCATCGTGGCAGAAACCGGCGCTTCGCGAGAGGTCTTCCGCCGTTGCGTCGTCGCACCATTTTATTAGGCCCCTGTTCGGCCCTCCCGGCCGACCCCGGCAAACAGGGCCCCGGTCCGCCGGTCCGGAGCCGGTGGCAGCGCGTGGAGCCTTGGCCCCCGGTTACTGTGGTCGCCATGCGGATTCACGTCGTCGACCACCCGCTGGTCGCGCACAAACTCACCACCCTGCGCGACCGGCGCACCGACTCCCCGACCTTCCGGCGCCTCGCCGACGAGCTGGTCACCCTGCTCGCGTACGAGGCCACCCGGGACGTACGGACCGAACAGGTCGACATCCAGACCCCCGTACAGCCCACCACGGGGGTGAAGCTCTCCCATCCGCGCCCGCTCGTCGTCCCGATCCTCCGGGCCGGTCTCGGCATGCTCGACGGCATGGTGCGGCTGTTGCCGACCGCCGAGGTGGGCTTCCTCGGCATGATCCGTAACGAGGAGACGCTCCAGGCGTCCACGTACGCCACCCGGATGCCCGAGGACCTCTCCGGCCGCCAGGTGTACGTCCTCGACCCGATGCTGGCCACCGGCGGCACCCTGGTCGCGGCCATCCGCGAGCTGATCAAGCGCGGCGCCGACGATGTGACCGCCGTGGTCCTGCTCGCCGCCCCCGAGGGCGTCGAGATCATGGAGCGCGAGCTGGCGGGCGCGCCGGTGACCGTCGTCACCGCCGCGGTCGACGAGCGGCTCAACGAGAACGGCTACATCGTCCCGGGCCTCGGCGACGCGGGCGACCGTATGTACGGGACGGCCGACTGACCTTGTTGTACGGGCCGGTCCGCCGCCATGGCGAACCGGCCCGTCAGTTCTTGCTCGGCTTGCCCGTCCTGCTCGCGCAGTCCGGCGACTGTGCCGCGACGGGCGCGGCGAGGGTCGCCAGCACCTGATCGGCGTCCTTCTGGACGGCCAGGTTCTTGAAAGCCGTACCGATGATCAGATCGACATCCTTCGTGATGCGGGTGTCGGTCTTCGGCTGGGCCCCCTTCAGCTGTGCTCCGAGTACGGGGAAGGCGCCGTCCGAAGCGGTCGGAGCGCCCAGCAGTATCCCGGCGCCGGGCACCTTCTTGTCGTACGCGGCGGGCGCGTTGCCCACCTTCCCGATGACGAAGCCGCGCTTCGCGAGTTCGTCGGCGGTGGTCTTGGCGAGTCCGCCTCGCGGGGTCGCGTTGTAGACGTTGACCGTGATCTGGCCGGGCTTGGGCAGCGCCCTGACGGGCGCGGTGGACGGCTGGCAGTCCGGCTTCCGGTCGGCGGCGGTGGTGCGGGCCCCGCTGTCGCCCGAGAAGACATCGATGAGCTGCAGCGTTCCCCAGCCGGCCAGGCCGAGGGCAACGGTGGCGGCGACGGCCGCGAGCACGATCCTGCGGCGATTACGGGGGCGGCGCATACGCGGGTACGTGGTACCCGTGACGCGGTACTTTCCGCCCATGCCGGGGGGAGTCAGCATGCTCATGGCCGCAGCGTAGTGGGCGCCGGTTATGTTTCCTACAAGATGATCAACCGTTTGGGGGGTACGGGGACGGAATGGCCCCGAAAGGCCCAGTCCCCGACCGCTCGGCGACCACTCGGGCTCAGCCCAGGTCCAGTTCGAGCACGCGCGCGTGCAGCACCTGACGCTGCTGGAGCGCGGCGCGCACCGCGCGGTGCAGCCCGTCCTCCAGATAGAGGTCGCCCTGCCACTTCACGACGTGGGCGAACAGGTCACCGTAGAAGGTGGAGTCCTCGGCGAGCAGCGTCTCCAGGTCCAGCTGACCCTTCGTCGTCACCAGCTGATCGAGGCGGACCGGGCGCGGCGCGACATCCGCCCACTGCCGGGTGGATTCCCGGCCGTGGTCGGGATACGGCCGCCCGTTACCGATGCGCTTGAAGATCACACGGAAAGCCTACCGGGCGAGCGGCTCCGGGCGCAGCCATGGAGCCGGAGAGGCCGACGGGTCAATGGGGAGCAAAGGCGGCATTTGACGTCAAAGAGAGAGTGAAGTTCGAGGTGACTTCCAGCCGTTAAAAGCGGAACCATTCCGTCCGCCAGGATCGGGCGAGGTCCGGCGGGGTCGGGCTGGGTACGGCGAGGTCCGGCGGGGTCGGGCTGGGTACGGCGAGGTCCGGCGGGTACGGCTGGGTACGGCGAGGTCCGGCGGGTCGGGCGAGGTCCGGCGGGGTCGGGCGAGGTTCGGCGGGTACGGCGAGGTCCGGCGGGGTCGGGCGAGGTTCGGCGGGTACGGCGAGGTCCGGCGGGGTCCGGCGGGGTCCGGCGGGTACGGCGGGTACGGCTGGGTATGGCGAGGCTCGGCGGGGTCGGGCGGGTGGGGGCGGGGTTCGGCGGGCTCGCTCAAGGGGAGGCAGGGGCTCATCGGCGTGCTTCGCCCGGTGGTGCCGCCGGAGCGGCACCAGACAGTCGACTGCCCGCTCGGCTCGCCCTCGCTCGGCTCGCCGCGGAGTCTGATGCGGGGATTCCCTCACAGGACCAGCGGCAGAGCCGCGAGTCCGCGCATCAATCGCGTGTGGCGCCATTCCAGTTCTTCGGCGGGGACCGCCAGTCGGATTTCGGGAAAGCGGGAAATGAGCGCCCCGAGTGCGAGTTCGGCTTCGGCTTTCGCGAGGGGGGCTCCCACACATCGGTGGATGCCGTGGCCGAAGGCGAGGTGGCCGGTGGCGGTGCGGTCGAGGTCGAGTTGGGACGGGGTGGGGAAGCGGGCCGGGTCGCGGTTGGCGGCGCCGGGGGCGATGAGGACCGGGACGCCCGCGGGGATCTCGGTTCCGCCGAGGGTGAGCGCTTCGGTGCTGTAGCGGAACGTGGCGATTCCGACGGGTGAGTCGAAGCGCAGCAGCTCGTCCAGGGAGTTCGCGAGCAGGCGCGGCTCGGCCCGCAGGCGCGCCGGCGATTCCGGGTGCTGGAGAAGGGCGAGGGCCGCGTTGCCGATGAAGTTGGTGGTGGTCTCGTGGCCGGCCACGAGCAGAAGTACGCCGAGCGAGACGAGTTCGTCCTCCGTCAGCCGGTCCTCGGCGTCGCGTACGGCGATGAGGTCGTCGAGCAGACTCTCGCCGGGCGAGCGGCGTTTGGCGGCGACGAGGTCGGACAGGTAACCGGCTATGGAGTGGGAGGCGGCGTCGCTCCGCTGCGGCTCTCCGGCGGCGAACAGCTCGCTCGACCAGGTGCGTACGTGCGCGCGGTCGGCTTCGGGGACCCCCAGCATCTCGCAGATGACGGTGACCGGCAGCGGGACCGCGAGGCTCGCGACGAGGTCCACCGGTCCGTGGTCGGGCCAGGCGTCGAGCAGTTCGTCGGCCAGACCCGCGATGTACGGGCGCAGCCGCGCGACGGCCCCGGGGGTGAACGCCTTCGTCACCAGGGCCCGCAGCCGGGTGTGCTGCGGGGGGTCCGTGGTCAGCATGTTCCGGGAGACCGCGGGATGGAGGTCGCGGTTCGACGGCCGGCTCTCGAAGAACCGCGCGGTGTTCTTCGAGAGCCGAGGGTGGGTGAACGCCTCCCGGGCCTCCGCGTAGCCGGTGACCAGGTAGCTGTAGTGCCCTCCCGAACCGGTGGGCACCTTCTGCACCGGGGCCGCGTCTCGCAGCCGGTCGTACGCCGGGTAGGGATCGGCGAAGAACCGCGGGTCCCGCAACGGGTCGGTCACGCCTGCGCGTCCCTCGCGGAGGGCGCCAGTTCCGCGGCGGCGGTGGTACGTACGATCTCGCTCTCCGCGTAGGCGTGGGCGACCAGGAGCAGCCACTCGGTCTCGGCGCGCAGGTTGCCCGCCCGCGCGGCGGCTCCGAACGCCAGTGGTACGGCGTCCGCCCGCGGATCGCTCCCGTCGTTCTTCGCCTGTACGGCGGCGCGCAGGACCGCGGCCTCCACGATCGCGTCGCCTTCCGGGGTGCCCGCCAGGCCGCCCGCGGCGACGGCCCGCCCGGCGCTCTCCTGGACGCGCGGGGAACGGTAGGGCCGCAGGACGAGCCCGCCGTCGTTGATCTCGATCACCCGGCGGTGGAGGAGGAAATCGGGGTCGGCCGCCTGCTCCCCCTCACGGAACATGGCCGGGACCAGGACCACTTCGGGCGCCGCGCCGGTGACGTCCGCCCACAACGGGCCGAGCGTGGCGTGCGACCGGGACTCCCAGCGCCGCCGCAGGAACTGGCTGAACGGCCAGGCGACCGCGGGGAGTGTGAGGCCCAGGGTCATCAGGAGCGCGGCCAGGGCGGGCACCGTCACACTGAACGCGCAGCGGAGGGGGGTGAGGGGCGTCGAGCAGCGCCCGCCGTCCGGGATGATGCCCAGCCCGAACCCGCTGGACACCAGGGCGAACACCTTGTACGCGGTGTACAGCAGGGCGAAGAGGCAGCCGGAGGCGGCGATGCGCAGTCCGACGCGCTGGCTCCTGCGCCGTGAGCGGCTGGACTGGTGCCAGGTCTGTTGGCCGAAGTCCTTCGCGGTGACACCCAGATAGGTGATGTAGATCAGCACGTAGAGCGCGTACAGCTGGGGCGACCGGTCGTTCAGCTGCTCGGCGGCGAACAGGACCGTCATCCCGGCGACGGAGATCCCGAGGAACAGCACCCGCAGCCGGATGCCTCGCCGGGCCTCCTCGGGCTCCTGGTTGAGCTGGAGCATGAACACCAGGGCGGCGGTCGCGGCGGCCAGTGTGAACGAGTTGCTGAACAGCCGGCTCACATGGGGGACGACGCTCTCGATGGCGTTCTCCACGAACGGTGTGTACGAGCCGAAGGAGAGCGCGAAGGAGGCCAGCAGCGCCGTCATGGCCCAGGTGCCGGTCGGTCGGGGGCCGCCCCGGCCGCGTACCCAATAACCGGCGGCGAGCAGGAGCACGAGCGCCACGCCCGGGAACAACAGGTTGATCATCGGTGCCGACGGCCCTTCCTGGTGGGTTCGGCGAACAGGGCCTCCCAGCGCTCGGCGCCCTTCGCGGGCTCGCTGGGGGGAAGTTCACGTCCGCGGTAGATGCGCTGCCGTATGACGGTGGCCATCATCTCGGCCTCGCGCTCGTCATCCGTGGAGTAGCTCGTCCGTCCGTTCATCCGCTGGACGAGGGTGGGGTTGAAGCCGATGGTACGGATGGTCTCGGCGTCCAGCGCCAGACTGCCGGGGTGGTCGCAGATGATGTGGCTGACCTCGTGGGCGAGGATGTGGTTCTGGTGCAGGGCGGACGTTCCCTCCTCGTAGAAGAGGAGGTCGGCGCCGGGCGTCTCCAGACGGATGCCGCACGGTGCGTCGATCGCGCCGAGTGTGTTCAGCGGCCTGAGGATGATCGGCCGGCCGCGCTGCTCCGCCACGGCGTCGCACAGGTCCCGGGTGCTGAAACGGTGGGGGAGCCGAAGGGCCTCTACGCGTGTCTCGCACTCCTCGCGAAGCCGCTCAAGGTCCATGATCGGTCCTGACGTTGCTCGGGTCCGTCCTCCTCCGGAGGTGACCCCGTACGGCCGGAGAATGATCCGGCCACACCCGCTCCGAACCGATCGAAATCTTAGGCGAAGACCAGTGCCCGGCCAAGGGAATCCCGGCCAAGGGAACCGGCCAGCGCAATCCTGGCCAGGGGGCCCCGGCCGAGGAGGTCCCGACCGGCCGGAATCCCGGCCTCCGGCACGACCGGCCTCCGGACCTGTCTCTGGTACGACCGGCCTCCGGCACGACTGGCCTCCGGTACGACTGGCCTCCGGTACGACTGGCCTCCGGCACGACCGGCCTCCGGACCTGCCTCCGGTACGACCTGCCTCCGGCAGGGCCGACTTCTGGTACGACCCGACTTCTGGTACGACCCGGCTTCTGGTGCGACCTGCCTTCGGCAGGACCGGCCTCCTCCATGAGCCGGACGAGCGGCCTCTAGTCGTCCAAGTTGAGCTTGTTCGGGGCGGGTTCGCCCGGCAGTCCTTCCAGGATCCTGGCCTGCTCGATCACGGTCGCCACCATCTGGAGGGTCTCCGTGCTCAGCCCGTTGGCGCGCAGGGCGACGCTCCGGACGTTCCGGTCCCGCATGGCGGCGAGGACGGCGATCTCCGCCCGGGTCCGGTGAGCGGCCTCCTCGTCGACGAAGTAGCCCGCGGGCACACCGAAGAAGTCGGCGAGCGCCTTGATGGTGTGTCGCGTGGGGTTCTTCTTGACCCCGGTGCGCAACTGCTGGATCGCGCTCGCGGTGAGCCCCCTGCCCTGATCCCCCGACGCCTCCTGGATGCCCGCGGCGACCTCGGCGTACGTGTAGGGCCCGCGATTCTCCGGGTGAACCTGCTCGAACAGGTAGTCCAGCAGCTGCGCGAAGGTGTGCGGCTCGTTGTCCGTCACGTCCGGTACATCCTTGTCACGATCATCGCTGTGTCCACTCCAGTGCGTGAGGAGCAGGGAATGCCCTGGCATTTGACACACTCTAGTTGCCAACCTCCCACAACCAGGGTGTACGTTCTGGGAGGAGCGGCTCACACCAGAGTGTCTGTCTACTGGATGGGCATCTCCGTGTCTCGGGATGCGTTCGAACTCCCGGAAGTTGGCCGGGTTTTACGGGGGTAAGCCCGGCCGACTGGAAGAAACGCATATATCGAAGGGCCCCACCGATCGCGGCGGGGCCCTTCAACGTACGGGACAGGGAAGGCAGTTGGCAGGGCCGTCAGCCCCTATGCCGCCAACCCCCCTATGGCGTCGGGCGCTACGCCGTCGGCCACGATGGCGCGCTCACGCCGGGCTCACCCACGTACCGCTCTCGGCGGAGCGGGCCATGGCGTCCAGTGCCGCGGCGCTGAGCACGGCGTCCTCCAGGGTGGCGCCGTACGGGGTGGACTCGGCGACGGAGCGCAGGAAGTGGTACGCCTCGATGACCTTGAGGTCGTCGTAGCCCATGGCGGAGGCGGAGCCGGGCTGGAAAGCCGCGTACTCGCCGTGGCCGGGGCCGACATGGAGGGTGCTGACGGGCTGGTCCTGGTAGGCGGTGCCCCGGCTGACGCCGAGTTCGCCCATGCGACGGAAGTCCCAGGCAACCGCGCCCTTGGTGCCGTGGATCTCGAAACCGTAGTTGTTCTGCTCGCCCACCGAGACCCGGCACGCCTCCAGGACACCGCGCGCGCCGGAGGCGAAGCGCAGCAGGCAGGAGACGTAGTCCTCGTTCTCGACCGGGCCCAGCTCGCCGCCCGTCGCACGGGTGTGGCCCGCGGTGGCACCGCTGGGGCGGGCCCGTTCGCGCAGGAAGACGGCGGTGTCGGCGGTCAGTTCGGTGATGTCGCCGAGCAGGTGTCCGGCCAGGTCCACCCCGTGCGAGGCGAGATCGCCCAGGACCCCGCTGCCGCCGCGCTCGCGCTCGTACCGCCAGGTCAGCGCGGATTCGGGGTGGGCCGCGTAGTCGCTGAACAGGCGGATACGGGCATGGGTGACGGCGCCGATCCCGCCCGAGGCGATCAGTTCGCGGGCGGCGGCCACGGCGGGGGCGTTGCGGTAGTTGAAACCGACCGTGCCCTGGACACCGGCCTTGGCTACGGCTCCGGCGACGGCGCGGGCGTCCCCGGCGGTCAGCCCGACGGGCTTCTCGATCCAGATGTGCTTGCCCGCCTCGGCCATGGCCGTGCCGATCTCACGGTGCAGGAAGTTGGGCGCGGTGATGCTCACCGCCTGGACCCGGGGATCGGCGGCGATCTCGCGCCAGTCCAGGACGGCGCGGGCGAACCCGTACCGACCTGCGGCTTCCTCGGCCCGGCCGGGCACTTCGTCGGCTACGGCGACCAGCTCGGGCCGTACCGGCAGCTGGGGGAAGTGGTGCGGGAGGCGAGCGTAGGACTGGGTGTGCACCCGCCCCATCCAGCCGAATCCCACGACGGCGACACCGAGCGTACTCACCATGACTGCCCCACTTCGCTCACCCTGACTGCCCCCTTTTCACTCCCCGGCCCGGCCCGCTCGGACCGGTCCATCATTCTGGCTCGGCGCGGAAGGGTGTTGTGGCGGGTGGCCCACTGTCGTCGCGGGGACCCGGACGGGTCGGCGGCCGAGTCGGCCGGTCCGCTCGCTGCGCCCTACAGCAAGGGCGGCGTCTTTCTCAATATCATCTGGATACAATAATCGATCCTGAATGCCCAGCCCCCTGAGCAAATCTTCCCGGCTGATCACACGAAGTCGCGGCATCACTCCCAAGTGCTGGGCCAGTGCACCAAAACGCATCCCATCGAGCCGGGTCGCCAACCCGGCCGAGTTTCTTTTAATGTCGATCGCTCCGAGAATTTCCCTCTCCTCAGGTTTGGCTGGTGAGCCAATCGCTCTTGTTGTGCCAAGCCTCCATCATCCAGTGAAATCTCCCACGAAGGATGTCCTTGTGATTTTCTGGCGGCACTGTATGCCGCGTCAATAAGAGTTGCGCGAATATGGTTCTCCACCGGTCGAATCGAGCGCAATCCGAGCGGCGCACCATCGATCATGGAGTCCCTCGCATCGGATACTTCCACGCCCTGCTGGCGAGAAATTCTGAAGACGCCGGACCGTAACTGCGGAATAATCAACCAGACCGCAATCGGGGACCCTTTTCCCTTTCATGAATCTCATGGCTCTGGGCCAGCTGCACGATTCGATGCCACGCCGCCTGACAAAATTCGGTGTCAGCTGTACGGAGTGAGGCAACGGATCGAGCCTCGGACAGGGTGAGATGGTCACCTAACTCACTCCCGAGCAGCTCCTCTGGACGCAGAAACAAGAGGCCGTCCGGAAAATGATGTGGCCGCCTGACGCTCGATCGTTTTAAGAACATCCACAGACGTCAACAACAGGTCACTTCCCATCGCGGTTCTGGTCCCACCATTCGCGTCCGGTCTCCGTGGAGGAAGCGTCCGGCCTATCTGCCGGCGATCCTGTTCCTCCGAGCAGTCCGGTCGAGTCGTAAATTCCGGGTTCCCCCGGATCCTCCCTCTCCTCTTCCTTCTTCTCTTCTTGCTTCTCTTCCTGCACCCCTCCACTGTCGTACTCGGAATCCGGCCCCACGTCTGCAATATTCTCGGTAGCCGCGGGGTCGGTGGGCAGCGAAGATCCAGTGGCGAATTCGTTATCAGCCTCCGAAGGGCGATCACTACTGGGATCGGAAGCCTGGTCAGTAAATCCTTGTCCGCTACGGTCGGCTGTTGCAGAACGACTTGCGCTCTCCTGCAACCGGGCGATTCGGTGCGCAAAAACTGCTCGCTCGTCGGATCCTTCCGCCAGACCGCACTCGTCAAGCCATCCGGAGAGGTGATCAACTGCTTTGTCGCCGGTACCGGGATTCCCTGTTCCAGGAGAAAAGTAGATACCCGCTTGTCCGTGATGCTCCGGGTAATCACAGTTACCGATCGGAACGTCCGCTGGCGCTACCAAATGCTGGAACAGCTCGGGGACCTCGGTGTCGTTTGCGGCAGCCGCGATCTGAGCGAGCGGACCGATCATCTCCACCGCCTTTTCCACCTCGTCGTCGTGCCTTGCCAGCCACCACACCACTGCACTGCCCGGGGTTTTCAATACCTCGTCACCCAGATAAGCCCGCTTGTTCCGTTCGTATTGGCGCTGCTGTTCCCATGCCTGCTCCGCCTTTCGGAGTCCGGCAATTTCCTGAAGTCTTTCCCGATCGGCATGAGCCAGATCGAGCCTGGCATCGGTCGCCAGCGCGGTCACCGATGCCGATTCGTCCAGCCCGGGTGATCCCAGGGCGCCATCGAGCAGATACCGAACGAATTCTGATCTACTGGGGTGTTCCTGCCCGGTGATGGCTCGCGCCCTATTCAGAATGGAAGCCCTGGCAAGGTTCGGCAGATACGAATCGGAGGTCCGTGAGTAACCTTGGGCCGGCCGCCACCACACTGTGGCCGAGAAAATAAAATCGTAGTCGGCCATCGAACTCGGAAGCATCACTTCGCTCAGGTGAAATTCCCGATACGGAGGTTCGGCCGGTGTTTCAGGGACCGTGGGCGGATCTTCCTCGAACTGTGAGCCGTTCCCGCGGGCAGGGCCCGAGTGGTTCAACACCAGCAAGAGCGCGACACCGGAAAGCACGGTTGTCGGCACAAGAATTCGCAGCCACAAGGACCAGCCGAAAGCATCTCCTACGATTACGGGAGCCAGTCCGCAGATGAGAAGAGTCGAAACTGATTTCGTCCTGAAATTCACTGGATCTCTCCTGAGTCCTTCACTCCGGGTCTGCGTTCAACACACAGCGCCCTGAGCGGAATCGATTTTCTGCCAGAACCGCGTGGCAACCCCGTCCCTGGCAGTACGAGAGGACATCGAGGTCAAGGAGTCCGCCTGGACCCAGTCGCACGTGGTCATATAGAGGCGGTTGAGCACATTCGCCCGTCCGGAGGCTGCGGTAAGCAGGACATCCAGCACCGGCTCCCAGTACTTGTCCTCCTGAACTACATCAAGCCAGCGATGGACTTTCGGAGCCCAGTCGGCTGCTGGTTGATCCGCCAGGACTGTGCGCCAGGCGCGGGTCAGCTCGGTCCATGGCGTGTCGAGCGGCAGCGCGCTCCGCTCAATGAGTTCGCTGAGCAACTCCAGGTTGGGTTCGGCTTGGTTGCGGAGCCTGGTATGGAGGCGATCGACCAGCCGCCGGTACAGCCGACGATCACTGCCCGCGAGTGCGAGCAGGGCTGTACGGGCTTCTCCGATCTCCTCCCCGCCCCGGCGAAGAGCGAGGTGGTGCAGCCTCACCAGAGCCTGGTCGGGGTGGGTTGCCGCCATCACCTGTCGGCAAATATCGATCAGTACCCGAACCAGATCGGCTGACAGACTGGACGCGGTCGCCCAGTCGTAGATCTGCCTGCGGAAACCAGCCCCGTACCGCTCATGACTGAGACCTTGTTCGAGGGCGGCGGCTGCCTCTTCCCGCATCGGTTTGAGAGACGGCGAATCCATTCCTCTCTCCGTCCACCTTTCGGCAAGGGTGCAGAGGTGCTCCGGACTGCCGACGGTGAGGCACTGCTCGGCAAAGCGCGCGACCACGTTCATCCGGTCACCGGCCGTGAGGCCCGGCAGTCTGACGGAGCCGACGATCCAGTCCCTCAACCCCTCGCGCAGATCGGGAAAGTTGGCCCAGAAGTGCGTCCGAACCGCCCCGTCGTAGGCGAGTCCCTGGAAACCGACCCGATTCTCACGATCGCGCTTGATCTTCAGGGATTCCAACTGCTCGCCGAAGTCCTGCTGCGCGAGCCGAGATGTCTCGTCCGGCGTATGGCCGAGCTGTTTCAGTAAGTCGTCAGTTCCCTGGAAAACCGCGTCGGCGGATGCTCCGTTCAACATGGCGGTGGTGAGCAGCAACGCCCGCTCATTCGCGGTCCGATGTGTTCTCACTTGTCCGGCCGCTTCCCGCGTCCGGTTGGTGACCGCGGCCACGGCCTCGGCGCACCAGGAGCGGAAGTCAGTACCGTACTGACCGCTGTCCCTGGCCTGCCTGGTCATCCAGGACAGCCGAGCCAGCTCACTCATCGGAGAGTGGCTGAGCATCTGCCCCAGTTCGAGCCCGGCCAACTGCTCGAACCCAAAAACAATGCCGTCCGCGCGCAGGTGCTGGCTGAGAACTGTCAGCCCGCGCGGCCTGCCGAGCCGAACCACCAACGGTTCGAGTTCGGGGTTGAGATCATTCAGACCTGCCGGGAGTACGACGGCCAACCGTGCGCCGTAGGGTTGTGACTCCGCCCGGTACCAAGTGATGAGCCGCTGGGCAGCGCGGTAGTTCTCGGCGGTGGTATTGGACAGGTCGAGGAAGAAACGGTCACTGGGGGCAGCATCCAAGCTGCCTTCGTCCTGCTCCGCCGAGAGCTCCTCGAACCGTCCTTCCCACTCTCCGAGTCGATGCAGCAGCATGATTGCCGCTGTCCGTCGTCCGCTGCCACGCGGCCCGTCCAGCAGGACCACCGCACCCGGGACCGCCATCCGTTCGGTGGCTTCCCCGTAGTTAAGCGGGGGGATGAACCGTCTGTTGAGTTGGTGTCGGAGCTGCTGGACAACTTTGATCGGGTCAGCGCCTGCCGGCCGACTTGGGGCGCCGACCGTGAAGGTGAGGTTATTGAACTGCGGACCGGAGCCGCTGTGGACCGGGCCTTGAGGATCGCTGATCCAAGCTCCGTCACTGCCTGTCATTCGCCCTCTTCCGCAGCCCGTCGCCTGCGCTCGAACCGCTGATGGACGGTGCTGGAGTTGTCACCTCCGGTGTAGTTCACGCCTGTGTTGTCACCGGAGAACCGTGGAGCGTTGTACTGATCTCCATCACCTGTGTGCACCGGAGCTTGGGGATCGCTGATGAAGGTGCCGGAGAAGTCCCCGTTCAGATTTCCGATACCACCGCGCTGTCGCTGCTTGACCTCGCGGGCCTGAAGTGATGTGCCCCGGAATTCCCCGCTCCTGTCTCCCGGCCTGTCCGCCGCCTGCTGCTGGTCGCTTTCGGTCTTCCGCGCGGTGTCGGCAGCGCCCAGCTGTGGTACGAGATCGGCCAGCTCATCCGCCAGCCCGGACAGGTCGGCCTCCGTGTCACGGAAGTCCAGCCTCCGGTACTGGTAATCCGCCAGCTCCTGCATTTCCGCCGGCAGCGCCCGGCGATCGAGCCGGGTGGCCTTGTTCACCAGTACGGGAATGACCAAGGCGCCGCTCTCCATGGCCTCCAGGATTTCGCGCCGCGTCCAGTCCGCGGGGTCGTCGAGCGCCCGACGACCGTCCGCGGACCGCGCCTCGGCCCAGCGTGGTCCGATGACGGCGAGCAGGACACTGCTGCGGCGGACCGCGGTGATCAGTTCCTGCGGAAAACGGTGCCCCGGGTCGATCGACTTGCTGGCGCGGAACACCCGTTCGTTGCCGAAGCGCCGGGAAAGCTCGCGTTCCACGAGAGTGGCGGCGCCTTCCTCGTCCCCCGTACGGTAATTCACAAAAATGTCCGGCATGATGAATTCCTCATTCGAAGATGAAGGGACCGAATGGATGCCCGATTTCAGGGCAGGCCGACAGGCTGAACGGCGCTGGGGAATCCGTACGCCGTACAGCCGCTGCGTCATAGGTGAATCAGTTCGCGGAGGGGCTGAGAGCCTGGGCCAGTGCGGGCTGGAGATCACGCACAGCCCGATTGGCCCGAAACCTCGAAAGCTCTTTGGCGAGTCGACGGATGTCGGCCTTCACTGTCGCCGAAGGCACCGTCGCGGTGATGTCGAGCAGTTCCTTGGCGATTTCGCAGGAATGCTCGACCTCTCCCGAGGCGGCATGGGCCAGTGACCTCCGCATGCCGTACCTGGTCCGCGTGCGAAATGCCTGCGGCGCGATGCGCGAGCATTCCTGGTCGAAGATCTTGGCAGCCGCTTTCGGGCGTCCGAGATCGTAGAGACACCAGCCGGTCACCATGGCCACCGGATCTGCCACGCTGGTGGTGCCGAGCACCGGCTCCGTACCGGTTCGGGAGTCAGCGGATCCGAGCAGTTCACGCGCTTGGTCGAGACTGTTCAGGCAGGTCAGTTCATCACCTGTCAGCGCCTGCCCCTGCGCCTTGCGCTGGGTGGCCAGGCCGCGAATCCTCGGCGGCAGCCCGCTGTCCTGTGCCTGACTCGCGAGGGCGATGGTCTGCTCCGCGTCGGAGTCGTAGAAGGTGACCAAGGCACGTCGGACGAGCGCGTAGGAGGCGAGGTCGAGGTCTCCCCCGGCACGGGCCAGTTCGACGGCTTCCCCGGTCCATCCGAGAGCGGCTTCGTTGTCGCCCGCCTCTTGTGCCATCCAGCCCGCGTACTCCGCGAAACGGGCGGCGAGGACGAGCAGCCCAGCCCGGTCGCGTGAGCCGCCTGCCGCAGCGAGTTGAACCACGGTGCGGGTCTGAGATTTCAGCAGAGGAAGGATCATCACCGGATCGACGCTCTGACCGAGTTTCCGCATGTGGTCGAATTGCGCGCGGAACGGGGATTCGACGGATGGCCCTTCGGACCAGGTGGCGCCATCGGACGAAACCAGACCCAATCCGATCAGCGATCCCACTCCGGTTGCGAGCAACTTCCGGCGAGCCACTGATCCCTGCTCATCCTTGGCGGAAGGGATCTCTTGCAGTGTTTTCGGTTCGATCAGTCGCTGCAACTTCCCGCCTGCGCCGAAAAAAGCATCGCAGCGCCGGGCAAGTTCGATTGTAGCCCGCCGCTTACCGCATTCGACCTTGCTCAGATGGCCTTTGTCGTAATTCATGGCCTGTGCGAACTTCCCGAGCGAGAGTCCTGATTCGTGGCGCAGCCGACGTAATTCAGATCCGAAGTTCAATTGCCCATCCACGCCAAACGCATCCTTCACGCTAAAGAATACAAAAGCCTTGGATCGGCGACCGGAGTGATTCCTTGCCGCCTCGGTAATGAGTTTGACATGCGAGGCGTCCGCGTGGATCAGGTTCGGAAGGGTTGCCTGTTGCCTCTGCCTGTACTACAAGCGAACCGGGCCGGACCGCGACCCTTCCGAAATTCGAACAGAAGCCCCTGGCCAGGGCAAATGGCTGTGGGACATTTCGACGACCTTCAGGTGGGCGTTGGTGAACAATGACGCCTTCACCCATTCCGGGAAACAACCCGGCCGGCCGGAGAGCTGTACTCGTGTGCGCATAGGGGGAATTGGATACTCGTGTTGCGGAAGTGACAGGAGCACACACGATGTCTCAGCCGACCGATACCGGGGCTCCCTCGGCGGTCATCGCCCGCGCGGGCGATGACCGCCACCGTGCGTCAGACAACCACCCCGTCGATCTGGAACGTCTGCACCGACGCCGCCGCGAAGTTCGCGGTGAGGCGCTTGCCGTTGAGGAAGGTGTCGGCGCGTTCGGTGTAGAGGTCGCCGCCGCCCGAGGTCTGGGTGGACCAGCGGCGGACGAGGCCGTTGGTGCCGCCGGTGACCTGGGCGAAGCGGGACAGGTCGAAGGTGAGGTTCTGCGCGGCGCCGGGGTTCACCGCGACGATGACGAGCCGCCGCTGCGCCGGGTCGTACGCGGCCGCCGCGTAGTCGACGCCGGTGTTGAGGATGGTCATCCCGGGACGGATGTGCCGGCTGAACTGGGCCATCACGTAGTACTTGGTCTGGACGGCGCCGGGCTGGCGGCTGCTCGGGTCGTACGTGATCATCGCCCAGCCGGGGCTGGGGTCCATGACCTGCCAGTAGCAGTACGCGGTGGGGTGCAGCCAGTTGAAGTCGAGGCAGAGGTTGGAGGCGAGGGTCAGGCCGGTGGCGTCGTTCTCGCCGGTCTCGGAGTTCCAGAGCTTCTTGCCCGCCGTGGTCACGACATCCGTGTAGAGCAGGTCGCGACGGCCGCCCGAGCTCTGGTAGCCGTGTGTGTTCACCTGGCTGACCAGCGCCTTGGTCGCCGGGTCGAACGCGTTCCAGGTGGTGCGGGAGAGGTCGTAGGTGTTCTCGTCGGAGGCGGCGAGCCGGATGCCGTTCAGACCGCGCTTGTCGAGTTCGCTGCGCATCAGCGGGAGGATCGCGGCCTGTTCGGTCGCGTTGATGTGGCAGCCCTCCTGGGTGCCGGTCGCGGTCCACCAGCTGGAGGAGGGTTCGTTGAACGGGTCGACCGTCGCGAAGTTCACCCCCCAGTTGTTCTTCGCGCGCAGGGCCACGGCGGCGAGGTGGGAGGCGTGCTGGCGGTAGTTCCAGGACTGGAGGTTGCTGCCGCCGTTGGCCGCGCCGGACGGGTTGTGGTTGAGGCACATCCACCACATCGGCGAGTTGGAGAACAGCTCACTGATCGCACCCCGCTGCGTGGCCTTGACCAGGGCGGCCCGCTGGGCGCTGTCGGCGTTCCAGTTCCAGGCGGAGGAGGTGGGGTCCTCGTTGCGCCAGTCCTGCCAGAAGCCCTCTATCTGCTTGAACGAGGGAATGTTGGGGGAGACCGCCATGGAATCCCCGTCGACGGTGTTCCAGCTGGACCCGCCAAGGTTGTACCGGGCTATGTTCAGGCCCAGGCCCGGCAGCGTCCGTCCGCCGTACGCGACGGATTTGGTGGTGAAGAAGAGGTCGGCGAAGTCGTCACGGTCGCCGAAGACATTGGCCCACCAGGCCAGGGAGGTGCCCCAGCCCTCCCACGTTCCGTACGAGGTTCCTGGGTTCACCGCGACTGTCGCGTCGGCGTGTGCGGTTCCTGTCGCCAGGGCCCCACCGAGCAGGGTGCCGCCGGCCGTCGCGGCGAGCAGCGTTCTGCGTGTGATCATTTTCCACCTCTTCTGCCACGTTCATCTCATGCGTCACTGAAGGATCCGGGCGCGGCCGCATGATTGTCGAGAGGTGTGACAGCGCTTTCTTTTGGTGCTGACGCGGAGGTGGGGAACCGACGGAGAGCTGGTGGAGAGTCTGCGGAGGGTATCGCTCCGGTTTCCGGCTCGGCGAGGGTGGAGCGCCGCGCTCCGGTTTCCGTACGGGATCACTGCCCTGGTACGGGATCACTGCCCCCGTACGGGATCACTGCCCCCGTACCGGATCACCGCCCCCGTACCGGATCACCGCCCCCGTACCGGATCACCGCTCACAGCCGGCCCACAGGTCAGGGCAGGGTCGCTCCCAGGCTCGCTCTCTACGGTTCCGTACATGACAGCGAAACACGCGGACAAGAGTGTGAGCCGGCGTCGGGCACTGGTCATCGGTGGCGGCGCGGTGGCGGGTGCGGGGGTCGTGGCGGTCGGTATCAACGCCTTCGCGGCGGAGGAGGGGAGCGACAGCGGTACGGAGACCAGTACGACCACCACCGCGACGGCGGCGGCCACCACCGGTACCTGTGTCCTGATGTCGAGCGTCACCGAGGGCCCGTACTACCTGGACGGCGCGCTCGTACGCAAAGACATCACCGAGGGCAAGGCGGGCGTCCCGCTCAGCCTGCGGATCACCGTCCAGGACACCACCGAGTCCTGCGCTCCGGTCGCCGGCGCGGCCGTCGAGATCTGGCACTGCGACGCGTGGGGCTACTACTCCGGCTACACCACCGCCAACCCCGGCGGCAGCGCGCCCGCCGAGAGCGAGGACGGCTCGACCGCCAACGACCGTACGTACCTTCGGGGTTACCAGATCGCCAACGCCAACGGGGTCGTCGAGTTCAAGACGATCTTCCCCGGCTGGTACACCCCGCGTACCTGCCACATCCACGTCAAGGTGCACACCGGCGGCCAGAAGGAGGACGGCACCTACGAGGGCGGCAAGGCCAACTTCACCGGCCAGCTGTTCTTCGACGACGACGCGGCCGCCGAGATCTTCACACTGGAGCCGTACTCCCAGCACTCCGGCAGCTACACCAAGCTCGCCGATGACATGGTGTACGAGGACAACGGCGCGGCCGGCGGACTGCTGGCCCTGACGCCCGTCCACAAGAAGGATCCTTCGAAGGGGTACAAGGGCACCATCGTCCTCGGTATCGACCCGGACGCCGAGAACACCGGCGCGGGCGGTGGCGGGGGCGGTGCGGGCGGCGAGCCTCCGACCGGTACACCTCCGACCGGTACGCCCCCGACCGGTGCCCCCTCCTGAGCAGATCCTGAACGGAACCTGACAGATCCTGAACAGATCTTGAGCAGAGAAGGAAACGGTATGAGCCGCGAGGACAAGGCGCTGGCGGACACGGCGATCCACGCCCTGCTGGCCGAGGCCGAGTTGACCCCCAAGCCCGGCCTCCCGGACACCCGCGAGGCGGACTTCGGCGCGCTGCGCTGGTCGGCGCGTTCGCTGGCACCCGGCCTCGCGGCCATGGCCGCCGCCGCCCGGCGCGCGGACGAGGGCCCCAGCCGTCAGCTCCGCAGGGAGCTGGGCGCGATCGGACGCGGTACGGAACGCTCCATGGCGCGCGCCAACGCGGGCACCGCCCTGCACCACGGCGCCATCTGGCCGCTGGGCCTCCTCGTGGCCGCCGCCGCGCTCGAACCTCGTACCGCCCCCGACGAACTGCCCACCACAGCCAGGCGCATCGCCGCCATCCCCGACGGGACGGCGCCGCGGACCCCATCCCCCGGGTCCGCGGCGGCGTCCCGCTTCGGAGCGGCCGGCGCGCGCGGCGAGGCCCGCGCCGGATTCCCGCACGTACGAAGGGCGTTGAAGGTATTACGTACGTCCAGAAAGGCCGGCGCCCGCGAACCGGAGGCCCGCCTCGACGCCCTGCTCACCGTCATGTCCACCCTCCAGGACACCGGCCTGCTCCACACCGCGGGCCCCCACGGACTGCGCCGGGTCCAGAACGGCGCCCGCGAGGTCCTCGAAGAGGGCGGCGCGGGCAGCGGCCGGGGCGCCCCCGCCCTGGAACGCCTCGACGGCGACCTCCGCGACAACAACCTCCACCCCCGGGGCAGCGCCCACCTCCTGGCGGCGGCGCTCTTCCTGGACTCGCTGGCGGGGGCGCCGGTATAACGGAAAGTTCTCGTCCTCGGCGGTTACGGAGCCGTCGAATCCACGTCGTGACCCGGCTGCGAGCCCGGAACGATCTCGTGTACGCCGCAGGCTCACCCCGGCAAGCTCTCCCGCATCCAGTGTCCGATGGCTTGTCGGCGGGGGATTTGGTCGAGGCGGATGGTGACGGTGGCGGGGGTGCGGTGGCAGTGGCAGGTGTAGGTGTACGTGTCGCTGCGGTCCGGTGGCAGTGGCGGAAGTGGGGCGGGTTCGGGTTGCCAGGTGAGGGCGTACAGAATCCCGAAGACCAGTGCGAGGAAGCTGATGATGAGGGCGACGATGCCCCACAGGGACTCGTCCGTCACGGGTTCGATCGCCGGCCCCGGCCCGCTTCTCGGGCCGTGCTTGTTTCCCGGGGCAGGTCGATTTCCGCGTAGACGGTTTTGCCGATGGTGCGGGGTTCGGTTCCCCAGCGGTCGGTGAGCTGCGCGACGATGAGCAGGCCGCGTCCGAAGCATTCGTCGTCGTCGGCGGTACGTGGTGCGGGGTTCCGTTCTCCGCGTGGGTCGCTGACCTCGATACGGA
>NZ_JBIVMF010000020.1:0-130420 GCF_044752945.1 Streptomyces sp. NPDC088554
ACGGCTCGAACATCTCCGCCGCGAAGTCCTCCAGATCACACCGGACCGCAGCCAACTCCTCACTCAGCACACCCGATCAACGACACGACCGATCAAGAAGACACGCCATCACAGACCGCACATGACCAAGCCCTACTAGGCAGCGAGCCCGTGACGCTCGCTTCTGCCGTCGCCCTGATCTCCACCTGCCTGCGGACGCTCCAGGCCCAGCAACTTCAGCAGGTCAGCCGTCACCACCCGGTAGGCGTTGCCGAGGCGCAACACCTTGACCGGGTACTCCCCCTGCTTAGCGAGTCCGTATCCCGTTGATCGGCCGATCATCAGCGCTCGGTTCGAGGTGTCGAGGTCGATCACGGCAGGGAGAGCAAGCAGCTCGTCGCCCGTCAGCCCTCGTGTCTCACGGGACGAATCGGATGCCGCCATGGTGCCCTCCTGGGAATATCTCGTGTCGCGGTGACGCCGTAGGTGTATCACGAAGTTGCAGCAGCACCTTCTAGTCTCTTAAAGTGTCACCATGACACCTGATCAATGGCCGACAGCGTTCACCGGTCGGATCGCACGGCGCCTGCGGGACTCCCGCAAGGCCGCCGGCCTCACGATGGCCGAGGTCGCTCAGGGCTGTGCCGACCGCGGCTTGCCGGAGTTCACCGAGCACTCGATGAAGAACCTGGAGTCCGGGCGTAAGACGAGCATCACCGTCGCGGAGGTCGTCGTGCTGGCTGCCGTCCTGAGTGTCCCGCCGGTGACTCTCCTCTTCCCGCTCGGGTCCTCAGCCACGGTCGAGGTCCTCCCCGGTCGTGAAGTCTCCACCTGGGATGCGGTCTCATGGTTCACGGGCGAGTCGCCCTTGGCCGAGCCCGCTCCCGAAGGCTCTGCTCGGGGCATCCTCGACCTCTTCCGTCAGCACGGTGACCTGGTGGCCGCCGCGATGTCTTCCCACTCCTTGGCCAGGGAGAGGCGACGGGCGGCCAGCACCACGCTGGACCGGGCCCGCAGAGCCACCCTCCTGCAGCGCGCCGAGGGCTACGAGGAGCACGCGTTCGAGGACTGTCAGGAACTGCGCACGTTCCGTGGTCGGATGCGTGACCGCGACCTGACCCCTCCGTCCCTGCCCGACGAGCTGGCCTTCGTCGACCAGCCCGAAACACCGACCCCCTCGGAGGACAGCGAGTGAAAAACGGCAACCTCATACGACGGTGCCGGTGCACGGACCCGAAGACCAAGAAGGAGTACGGCGCTTCCTGCCCCAAGCTCAAGTCTTCACGCCGACACGGCACCTGGACCGCCGTCCAGGAACTCGAACCCAACCAAAACGGCGACCGCAGGCGGTTCCGTCGTGGCGGCTTCGAGACCTCGACCAAGGCGCAGGAGGAGCTGGACAAGGTCCGTGCCCTCATGGCCATTCCTGAGGAGGACGACGCCTGGGGCAAGACCCAGATCAGCGACCTTCTGGAGAACTGCGTCAAGGACAAGGACCCGGTCCCGGACTACGACGACACCCGCCGCCGCTTCAAGACAGGGCAGTCCCTGAACTCCAAGGTCACCGTGGCGGAGTGGCTCGACACCTGGCTGGCGGGGCGTAAGCGTCTGCGGCGCGGTGGGGCGACCCGCTACGAGTGCGATATCCGCGTCCACCTGAAGCCGCATCTCGGGCACCTGCGCCTCGACAAGCTCCGCGTGCACCACATCGATTCGATGTTCGACGCGATCAACGAGCGCAACATCGAGATCCAGGAGCAGAACGCCCAGCGTCGCGTCGTGCGCGACGACCTCAAGGCCACGCCGAACAAGGGTGCCGAGAACCGTGCCCGGCGTCATTGGCTGCGTGCTCAGCTCGATGCGATGCCTCCCTTCCGGCGGATCACCGGCCTCAACACGCAGCCGCATATCCGGGACACCCTGCGCGCCGCGCTGAACGTCGCCATCGCCCAGCAGGTAATGCCCGCCTTCAACCCGGCGGCACACGTCGAGTTGCTGCCGGGCACGAAGCCGAAGGCGCTGGTCTGGAGCGACGAGCGCATCGCGCGCTGGAAAGAGACCGGCGAGAAGCCTTCGCCGATCATGGTCTGGACCCCCGAGCAGGCTGGCACATTCCTCGACTTCGTCGAGCAGGACCGGCTGTACGTGCTCTGGCGGATCATCGCTTTCCGAGGGACACGGCGCGGCGAAGGGTGCGGCGTCCGCTGGGAAGATCACTCGGCCAAGGCTCGCTCGCTCGCCATCGCCACCCAGCTCGTGCAGGACGGCTGGGAGGTCCACGAGGGTGCCCCTAAGACTGACAGCGGCTTTCGCCTGATCGCACTCGACGAGGAGACGAACCAGGACCTCCTATCTCACAAGGCCCGCCAGCAACGGGAACGGGAGGCATGGGGCGAGGGCTGGCAGGACACCGGTCGGATCTTCACCCAGGAGGATGGCTCCCTTCTTCACCCTGGCAAGGTCAGCGACCTTTTCGAGCGTCTGGTGGAAGCCGCTGGCCTTCCTCCGATCCGGCTCCACGATCTTCGCCACGTCGCAGCGACGCTGATGCTCGCCGCCGGGGTCGACATCAAGGTGGTCTCCGAAACGCTCGGCCACTCGGACACGCGGATCACCCGGGACATCTACCAGTCGGTTCTGGACGATCTCGCTCGTGACGCCGCCGAGAAGGTCGTGCAGCTCGTGCCGCACGCCCGGAGGCCCTTGGCTGCGGTGAAGGACGGGGAGTCGACGGCCTGTCCCCGCCGGCCCAGGATGACGCCTCCGCGCAAGAGCGACGAGGCCAAGGAAGAACGTTCCGCCTGATTCAGGCGTGAAGGAGCCCCGGTCAGCGGATATCTGACCGGGGCTCCGGCATGTGATGGACATCACTCAATAGTCACAGTGGCCCGCGAGTGATCGCATAGCGTGACTCTTTCCCTCCCCACGGACAGCCAATCCAGGCACGCTCCGCTTCGTGCGCGGCTCAATCGGCGTCCGCTGAACGGCCATGGGTGAGCCACCAGCCCATCGCCCTCCGTAGGCCCCAGCTCCGCTTCGCGCTCGAGCCGTTGCCGTCGCAGCCGAAGGTGGGACTCGGTGTCCGTGCGGCTAAACATGAAGAGGAATCCCTGGCAGCTACGCGGAAGTGTGCCGCCTGCCTCCTCGGCACACGACTTCAGGCCCCTGGACCTGACCGAAGCCTTCCCAGGCGGCGATGCCGGACGAAGGCTTGTAGGGATGGAACAACAACCAAGCTGCTGTCCGCCCGCACTCGTCGACACTCCCGGCCACCGCCGCTGCACGCCATTTGCACGTTTGGCCACCGGTCGGCCACCAGGGGCCGCCTGGCGGAGCCTCTGGGCTGACGCGCCGACAGGAATTAGGTCACGGAATGGAAAAAGCCCCAGGTCACGGCGAGTGAGTCCTGGGGCTAATCCGAGCCGCCTTCGGGATTCGAACCCGAGACCTACGCATTACGAGTGCGTTGCTCTGGCCAACTGAGCTAAGGCGGCGCGCCGTGTGCACCGTTGGTGCGATCAGCAGCGCAGCCAGTCTACACAGTCCCGAGGGGTGCTTCGTACACACCAGCGGTGGGGGTCTTCGGGCAGGTCAGGAGCACTTCTTGCCGTTGGCGGGGGGTGTGCCGTCGAGGAGGTACGTGTTGATCGCCGTGTCGATGCAGTCACTGCCCCGGCCGTACGCGGTGTGGCCGTCGCCGTTGTACGTGAGGAGCGTGCCGGAGGAGAGCTGGCCGGCCAGGGAGCGGGCCCACTTGTAGGGGGTGGCCGGGTCGCGGGTGGTGCCGACCACGACGATGGGGGCCGCACCCCTGGCCTCGATGCGGTGCGGTGAGCCGGTGGCCTTGGCGGGCCAGTAGGTGCAGTTCAGGGAGGCCCAGGCGAGGCCCTTGCCGAAGATCGGGGATGCCTTCTCGAAGGAGGGCAGCGCCTCGGCCACGGCTTCGGGGCCGTTGAAGGCGGGCGGGAGGTCCAGACAGTTGACGGCGGAGTTGGCGGCCATCAGATTGGCGTACGAGCCGTCGCTGTCCCGCTCGTAATAGGAGTCGGCGAGGGTGAGAAGGCCCGCACCGTCGTCGTTCATCGCGCCGGTCAGCGCCTGGCGGAGCTGCTGCCAGGCCGACTCGTCGTACATCGCGGCGATCACACCGGTCGTGGCGAGGGACTCGCCCAGCTCACGACTCTCGCCGGTCGGCACGGGCTTGGCGTCCAGCTTCGCGAAGAACGCCTTCATCCGGGTCGAGACCTCGGCCGGGGACTTCGTGTCGAAGGGGCAGTCGGTCTGTTTGACGCAGTCCTCGGCGAACGACCGGAAGGCCGTCTCGAAACCGGCGGTCTGGTCGCGGTTCAGCTCGCGGGCCGGGAGCGACGGGTCCATCGCGCCGTCGAGGACGAGGCGGCCGGTGTACCCGGGGAAGAGTTCCGCGTAGGTCGCGCCGAGGAAGGTGCCGTACGAGGCTCCGACGTACGACAGTTTCCGGTCGCCCAGGACGGCACGGAAGATGTCCATGTCGCGGGCCGTCTCGACCGTGGAGACATGCGGGAGGATCTCGCCGGAGCGCTTCTCGCAGCCCCGGGCGAAGTCCTTGAAGCCGTTCGTGAGCCGGGTGATCTCGGCCCGGTCGTCGGGGGTCTGGTCGAGCTGGGTGTAGGCGTCCATCTCCTTGCCGGTGAGGCATTCGACGGGCTCGCTGCGGGCAACGCCCCGCGGGTCGATCGCCGCCATGTCGTACCGGGCGCGGACCGGCGCGGGGTAGCCGATGCCCGCGTACGCCTGGAGGTAGCCGACGGCCGAGCCGCCGGGGCCGCCCGGGTTGACGAGGAGGGAGCCGAGGCGCTTGCCGGGTCCTGTGGCCTTCTTCCGGGACACCGCCAGGTCGATCTCGGTCCCGTCCGGCTTCTCGTAGTCGAGCGGCGCCTTCATCGTGGCGCACTGGAAGTCGGGAACTCCGCACGCGCGCCAGGTGAGCTTCTGGTCGTAGAACTTCTTCAGGGCGGCCGGATCCACGGACACCGTCCCCGCGGACGGTCCCGAGGGCGATCCCGAGTCCGATGCCTCGGCCGGCGAACCGCCCGAACCGCCGGAACTGCAACCGGAGATCAGCAGACCGGCCGACACGAACGCGACGGCGGAGACACGGAACAGACGCCTGGAATCCATTCGGGGAGCCTAGCCGCCCGGCCTCCGCGCCGCCCTCGGACCACTCATACGGACGAGTCCGTCTGTTCGTACGGCGGCCCGCTACGGGTCCGTACGAACCGGCCCGCGGCCAGTCCCCTCAGCCCGTCCTCAGCGACACCGCCATCGACTCCACCGCCAGCAGCGGCGCCACATTACGGTCCAGCGCCTGGCGGCAGGCGCCGATCGCCTCTATCCGGCGCAGGGTCCGCTCCGGGGTCGAGGCCCTGGCGATCCGGTCCAGCGAGTCCCGTACGTCGCCGTTGGCGAGCGCGACCCGCGAGCCGAGCTGGATGGCCAGCACATCCCGGTAGAACCCCGTCAGGTCGGTGAGCGCGAGGTCGAGGCTGTCCCGCTGCGTACGGGTGGAGCGCCGCTTCTGACGGTCGGCCAGATCCTTCATCACGCCCGCCGTACCCCGGGGCATCCGGCCGCCCGCCGAGGCACCGAGCGCCGCCTTCATGTCCTCCGTCTCCTTGACGTCGACATCCTCGGCGACCTGCTTGGCGTCCTCCGTCGCCGCGTCGATCAGCTCCTGGGCGGCCTTGAGGCACCCGCCGATGTCGTCCACCCGGAGCGGCATCTTGAGCACGGTGGACCGGCGGGCTCTCGCCCGCTCGTCGGTGGCGAGGCGACGGGCCCGGCCGATATGCCCCTGGGTCGCCCGAGCCGCGGCGTGGGCGGCCTCCGGCTCGATCCCGTCCCGTCTGATCAGGACGTCCGCGACCGCCTCCACGGGCGGGGTGCGCAGCACGAGATGGCGGCAGCGGGAGCGGATAGTGGGCAGCACGTCCTCCAGCGAGGGCGCGCAGAGCAGCCAGACCGTACGAGGAGCGGGCTCCTCCACCGCCTTCAGCAGCACGTTCCCGGCGCCCTCGGTGAGGCGGTCGGCGTCCTCCAGCACGATGACCTGCCAGCGCCCGACCGCCGGCGAGAGCTGTGCCCGGCGGACCAGCTCACGGGTGTCCTTGACACCGATGGAGAGCAGATCGGTACGGATCACCTCGACATCGGCGTGCGTCCCGATCAGGCTCGTATGACAGCCGTCGCAGAAGCCACAGCCCGGCTCACCGCCGTGCGCGCGGTCCGGGCTGGTGCACTGAAGGGCGGCGGCGAAGGCGCGGGCGGCGGTGGACCGCCCCGACCCCGGCGGCCCGGTGAACAGCCAGGCGTGCGTCATCCTCGACGCCTCGGGCGGCGCGGTGCCCGAGGCGATGGCCGTCACCAGCCCGTCGGCGTCCCGCGCGGCGGCGGCGAGCGTCACCTGAACACGGTCCTGCCCGACCAGCTCGTCCCATACGGTCATGTGCCGTCACCCGCCTTCGTGCCGTGTGCTCTCAAGCCCTGTGGTCCCGGCCGTCCGCGCAGGGGTGCCCAAGGGCGCCCCTGCCGTGCGGCTCGGATTCCATTGTGGGGCCGGGGTCTGACAATCCGGCCCGACCGAAGGACCTGAAGGCCCGAAGGCCCCTGGAAGCACCTGGCCGCAGCCGGGGATCCGGATGATCCGCAGCCGGATCCGGAGAGCCCTCAGATCCGGCGCCCGCCCAGGCCCCCGTCGCCGTCGTCGCGCCGACCGAGCAGTTCGTCGGCCAGGGTCGGGAGGTCGTCCAGCGGAGTCTCCTCCGCCCAGTCCGACCGCCGGCGCGGACGCCGGGGCCCTTCGGTGCCCGGTCCTGTGACGTAGGGGCCGGCGGCGTTCGGGCCGCCGATCCGAGGCAGTTCCCGGGTCCGCTCGTTGACGCCCTCGGCGCGGTTCGGCGGAGCGTCGTCGCGGAAGATGCCGCGCGGCACCCGGTCGGCCGGATCCCCGGTCCGTACGGGCGGCAGCACGGCGGTCTCATCAGCCGCCCGCGCGTCCCGTGCGTCCCGCGTGCCTCCGGTGTCCCGTACCTCCCCGGGCGCCCGCTTCCCCGTACCGCCGGAGCCCTTCGGCTCGTCCCGTACCGGCGGGAGCACCGTCGTCTCGTCGGCGTCCCGGTCGGCCCGGTCGCGTACGGGCGGGAGCACCGTCGTCTCGTCAACGCTCCGGTCGGCCCGGTCCCGTACCGGCGGGAGCACCGTCGTCTCGTCAACGCTCCGGTCGGCCCGGTCGCGTACGGGCGGGAGCACCGCCGTCTCGTCAACGCTCCGGTCGGCCCGGTCCCGTACCGGCGGGAGCACCGCCGTCTCCGCCGCGTCCGGACCAGCGCCCGTGCCCGTGTCGGCGCCCGGCCTCGGCCTCAGGTCCTCGGGGCGTACTACCGGGACCTCCTGCGTCACATCGTCCGGATCGGCCACCGGCGGCCGGACGACCGGCGTGGGCACCGTGATCTCGGCCGGTGAGACCTCCGCCGAAGCCGAAGCAGCAACCGCAGCAGCGGCCTCCTCCTCGGCGACCCGCCGCGCCTCCTCCGCCCGGAGCAGCGCCTCCTCCGCCTTGCGCTGCTTCTCGCGGCGCCGCTCCTCCGCCTCGGCGCGCAGCCTGGCCTCTTCCTGGGCCTGCTTCCTCAGCCGTTCCTGCTCCGCCTCGTGCGCCCGCTCCTCGGCCTCGCGGCGGAGGCGCTCCTCCTCGGCCTTCCTGCGCTCCTCCTCGGCGCGCAGCCTGGCCTCCTCCGCCTGCCGCTCGGCCTCACGCTGCCGCGCCTCCTCCAGCTCGCGGCGCTTGCGCTCCTCCTCCTCGGCCCGGAGCTTGGCCAGCTGCGCCTCGCGCTCGCGTGCCAGCCGCTCCTCCTCCGCCTTGCGCGCGGCCTCTTCCTCTGCCTTGCGGCGGGCTTCCTCGATGGCGGCCCGCCGCGCCTCCTCGCGGGCCGCGATCTCGGCCTCGGAGAGCGGCAGCAGCTGGTCGAGCCGGTGGCGTACGACCGTGGTGACCTCTTCCGGCTCCTGCGCCGCGTCCACGACGAGATAGCGGGTCGGGTCGGCGGCGGCCAGGGTCAGAAAGCCGGACCGTACCCGCTGGTGGAACTCGGCGGGCTCGGACTCCAGCCGGTCCGGCGCCTCCGTGAAGCGCTCGCGCGCCGCTTGCGGGGAGACGTCGAGCAGCACGGTCAGATGCGGTACGAGACCACCGGTCGCCCAGCGGTTGATGCGGGCGATCTCGGTCGGCGAGAGGTCCCGGCCCGCGCCCTGGTAGGCCACGGAGGAGTCGATGTAGCGGTCGGAGATGACGATCGCGCCACGCTCCAGCGCCGGACGCACGACCGAGTCGACGTGCTCGGCGCGGTCGGCCGCGTACAGCAGCGCCTCCGCGCGGTTCGACAGACCGGCGCTCGACACGTCCAGCAGGATCGAGCGCAGCCGCTTGCCGATCGGGGTGGCGCCCGGCTCGCGGGTGACCACCACTTCGTGGCCCTTGGCGCGGATCCAGCTCGCGAGCGCCTCCACCTGCGTGGACTTGCCCGCGCCGTCGCCGCCCTCCAGCGCGAGGAAGAATCCGGTCGCGGCCGGGAGCTGCGCCGGGTCGGCGCCGCCGCGCACCGCGTCGCGCAGATCGCGGCGCAGCGGCACGCCTGACCGGTCGTCCGTCTTGGCGAGGACGACCGCCGCCAGGGGCAGCAGCAGCGCGCCCACCAGCATCAGCGTGAACGCCGCGCCGTCGTGCGCGAACACGAACGTACCGCTGGCGAGGCGGTGCGGGCCGATGGCCGCGGCGACGAGGGGGGCGATGACCACGCCGAGCGCGACGAAGACCCTGACAACGGCGTGCAGGTGTTCGGTGACTCTCTGACGACGATAGTCCTCTGTCTCCACGTCGATAAGAGCGTGTCCAGTATTCGCCACCACCCCGGCCGCGAAGCCGGTGAACAGCGCGATGAACAGCACCGTCGCCGTGTCCGGCACCAGCCCCAGGGCCAGCAGCGCGACGCCCGTGACCGCGATGGCCAGCGCGAACAGCCGGCGCCTGGAGAGCGCGGGCAGCACCTTGGCCGCGCCGCGGATACCGAGCGCCGTACCGCCGGTCAGCGCGAGGACGAGCAGGGCGAAGGCGACGGGACCACCGTCGAGGTCCTTGGCCTGGAGTACGGAGACGGCCACGGCGGCCGAGACCGCTCCGGCGATGGCCCCGCAGGCCAGGACGAGCAGCGGCACCACGCCCGTACGGCCCTTGTCGCGCCCGCCGTCGCCGCCGCCCGCCGAAGGGCTGCGCAGCCCTTCGAGCGGGGAGCGCGGCCGGGGCGTGGCACCGTCGGGCAGGTGCAGGAAGTAGAGGGTGGAGACCGACGCGGCGAACAGCCCGGCCGCGACATACGAGCCGAGCGCCGCCTGATGCAGCGAGAACCAGTCGACGCCCGTCCCCAGCAGATCGCTGATCACCATCGCGACCAGCAGGACCCCGGCCGCGCCGGGCACGGAGAGGAAGGTCGTACGGAGGGACAGCCGGCGCAGCGCGTCGAGGTGGTCCGGCAGCGGGCGCACCGCGTCGCCCTCCAGCGGCGGGGCCGGCAGCAGCGCGGGGGCCGCGCTCTCCTTGGCGACCGTCCAGAAGCGTTCCGCGACGCCGAGCACGAAGACCGTGCCGAGGAGGATCGGAAGAGCGCGGCCGGGCGTCCAGTCGAGCCACAGCGGCGCGATCATGAGCAACAGGAGACGGAGTACGTCGGCGACGATCATGGTCCAGCGCCGGTCCAGCGGCCCGCCGTCCCGGTCCGCGCCCCCGGACTTCCCGGTCTTGCCATCGGATTTACCGAACTTACCCAGCTTGCCCGACTTGCCCGGCTTCTCCGCCTTCACCAGCACCACGGCCCCGGCGGCCTTCCCGCCGCCGGTCCGCGGCGCGATCAGCGCCGACAGCGGCCCGAGAAGCACCGCCCCGAACAGCAGCGTGGCAAGGATCCGCGCGCCGAACACAGCGGCGACGGCGAACGCCGCGCCCCGGTAACCGGCACCGAACGCATCCTCGGCGAGCGCCGCCTGCAACGTCAGCAGCAGAAGTACGAGAATGGCGAGCACGTCGCCGACCCCGCCGACGAGCTGGGCACCCCACAGCCGCCGCATCGGGGCGAGGCGCAGCAAGGACCGTACGGCACGCTCTCTTGAGTCTGCGGCGAGTGCGCCGGAATCGGTGGAGTCGGAGGTGGGGCTCACGACCGTTGGCTGCTCGGCTCGCGTCATCCGCCCAGCCTATCCGCAGCGGCGGGCTCCCCGGGTCCCCGCTCGAACGTACGAACCAGGCGGGAAGGCCGAAGGCCCGGCAGCACCACGGCTCCGGGCCTCCGATCCCTCCTCGTACGTACGCGTCGCTACTCGCCGCTCTTGGCAGCCGCCGTGGTCTTCTTGGCGGCCGTCGTCTTCTTCACGGCAGTCTTCTTCACGGCTGCCGTCGTCTTCGCTGCCGTCGTCTTCGCTGCCGTCTTCTTGGCCGCCGTCGTCGCCTTCTTCGCCGGGGCCTTCTTCGCCGGGGCCTTCTTGGCGGGCGCCTTCTTCGCGGTCTTCTTGGCCGGGCCCTTCGCGCGCTTCTCCGCGAGCAGCTCGTACCCCCGCTCGGGAGTGATCGACTCGACGCTGTCGTCGGTCCGCAGCGTCGCGTTCGTCTCGCCGTCGGTGACGTACGGACCGAACCGCCCGTCCTTCACCACGACCGGGCGCTCGCTCACCGGGTCCGTGCCCAGCTCCTTCAGCGGCGGCTTGGCCGCGGCCCGGCCGCGCTGCTTGGGCTGGGCGTAGATCGCCAGCGCCTCTTCCAGCGTGATGTCGAAGAGCTGGTCCTCACTGGTCAGCGACCGCGAGTCCGTGCCCTTCTTCAGATACGGGCCGTACCGGCCGTTCTGCGCGGTGATCTCGACGCCCTCGGCGTCCGCGCCGACCACGCGCGGCAGCGACATCAGCTTGAGCGCGTCGGCGAGCGTGACCGTGTCCAGGGACATGGACTTGAAGAGCGAGGCGGTCCGCGGCTTGACCGCGTTCTTGCCGGTCTTCGGGGTACCGTCCGGCAGGATCTCGGTCACGTACGGGCCGTACCGGCCGTCCTTGGCCACGATCTGGTGGCCGCTGACCGGGTCGGCGCCCAGCTCGAAGTCGCCGCTGGGCTTGGCCAGCAGCTCCTCCGCGTACTGGACCGTCAGTTCGTCGGGGGCCAGCTCCTCCGGTACATCGGCGCGCTGGTGGCCCTCCGCGTCCTTCTCGCCGCGCTCGACGTACGGGCCGTACCGCCCGACGCGCAGCATGATCCCGTCGCCGACGGGGAACGAGGAGATCTCCTTGGCGTCGATCGCGCCGAGGTCCGTGACGAGTTCCTTGAGGCCGCCGAGGTGGTCCCCGTCGCCGTTGCCCGCGCTCGACGCTGCGCCCGCGCGGTCGTCGCCCTCGCCGAAGTAGAAACGCTTCAGCCACGGCACGGCCTGGGCCTCGCCCTGCGCGATGCGGTCGAGGTCGTCCTCCATCTTGGCCGTGAAGTCGTAGTCGACCAGCCGGCCGAAGTGCGTCTCCAGCAGGTTGACGACGGCGAAGGAGAGGAACGACGGGACGAGCGCCGTGCCCTTCTTGAAGACATAGCCGCGGTCGAGGATGGTGCCGATGATCGAGGCGTACGTCGACGGGCGGCCGATCTCGCGCTCTTCCAACTCCTTGACCAGCGAGGCTTCGGTGTAGCGGGCCGGCGGCTTGGTGGCGTGGCCGTCGACGGACAGTTCCTCGGCGGACAGCGCGTCGCCCTCGGCGACCTGCGGCAGCCTGCGCTCGCGGTCGTCCAGCTCGGCGTTCGGGTCGTCCGCGCCTTCGACGTACGCCTTCATGAAGCCATGGAAGGTGATCGTCTTGCCGGAGGCGGAGAATTCCACGTCCCGGCCGTCGCTCGACGCGCCGCCGATCTTGACGGTGACGCTGTTGCCGACCGCGTCCTTCATCTGGGAGGCGACGGTCCGCTTCCAGATCAGCTCGTACAGCCGGAACTGGTCGCCGGTCAGCCCGGTCTCCGCCGGGGTGCGGAAACGATCACCCGAAGGACGGATCGCCTCGTGCGCCTCCTGGGCGTTCTTGACCTTCCCGGCGTACGTACGCGGCTTCTCCGGCAGATAACTCGCGCCGTACAACTGCGTGACCTGGGCACGGGCCGCCGAGATGGCCGTGTCCGAGAGGGTCGTGGAGTCCGTACGCATATAGGTGATGAAGCCGTTCTCGTACAGCTTCTGCGCCACCTGCATCGTCGACTTCGCCCCGAAGCCCAGCTTGCGCGAGGCCTCCTGCTGGAGGGTCGTCGTACGGAAGGGCGCGTACGGGGAGCGGCGGTACGGCTTGGACTCGACCGACCGTACGGAGAAGGAGGCGTTCTCCAGGGCCGCGGCCAGCGCGCGGGCGTTCGCCTCGTCCAGGTGCAGCACCTGGCCGGACTTGAGCCGGCCGTCCGAGCCGAAGTCGCGGCCCTGGGCGACCCGCCGCCCGTCGACCGAGTTGAGCCGGGCGACCAGTGAGGACGGGTCGGACGGATCTCCGGCGCGCCCCGTGGAGAACGTACCGGTCAGGTCCCAGTACTCGGCGGAGCGGAAGGCGATGCGCTCGCGCTCCCGCTCGACGACGAGCCGGGTGGCCACGGACTGGACGCGGCCCGCGGAGAGGCCGCGCATGACCTTCTTCCAGAGGACCGGCGACACCTCGTACCCGTACAGCCGGTCGAGGATCCTGCGGGTCTCCTGGGCGTCGACCATGCGCGTGTTCAGCTCGCGCGGATTGGCGACGGCGGCCCGGATCGCGTCCTTGGTGATCTCGTGGAAGACCATCCGGTGGACGGGGACCTTGGGCTTGAGGACTTCCTGGAGGTGCCACGCGATGGCTTCGCCCTCGCGGTCCTCATCGGTGGCGAGATAGAGCTCGTCGGACTCGGCCAGCAGCTCCTTGAGCTTTCTGACCTGGGCCTTCTTATCGGCGTTGACGACATAGATCGGCTGGAAGTCGTTATCGACATCCACGCCGAGACGGCGCACCTCGCCGGTGTACTTCTCGGGCACCTCGGCGGCGCCGTTCGGGAGGTCACGGATATGCCCGACGCTCGCCTCGACGACATAGCCAGGGCCGAGGTAGCCCTTGATCGTCTTCGCCTTGGCAGGCGACTCGACGATCACGAGTCGGCGGCCGCCGTGTGCGGTCTCGCTGGTCGGGGACAACTTCGCTCTTCTCTCCGGTCGACGCTCGGTGGGCCCGTACGGCAGTACGGCAGTGCGGCACGGCGGGGACCTGGCACGGCCCAGCGGTGACGCTGCTTCGCTGCGGAGTGTGACGGTACAACCCGCCCCCGTGTCAAACGGCAAAGCCCGCAACAGCCCCTCGAACCGTAACCCGACTCCAGCCGTTCCCGCCGCCCGGACCCCCGGGCCCGTCGCGTCGGGCCGTCCCGGAGGGGATTCCGCACGGTGTCCCGGCGCGGCTCCCCGGGCGGGCCGCCGCGACCCGTCCGACGCAGGTCCGGGGCGGTGGCGGCGCCGGATCGCAGGCCGTGGCGATCATCGTCCGGACGTTCCGGTACGGCGGGGCGGCGGGTGGCTCAGATACGTCCGAAGCACCACACGCCCAGGGCGAGAAAGACCACGCCCGAGAGTGTCGCCAGCGTGATGGAGACCGCGGGCCCGACCCCATGGGCGACCGGGGCGCGGTGCAGGACCCGCGCCCCCGTCCACAGCAGCAGCACGGCACCGAACAGTGTGAACACCGTGCCCGCGAAGATCGCCGGTCCGCTCTCCATAACCGCGCCCCGTTCGTCCGGGCCCCCTCGCGGGGAGCCGAGAATCCAGGAGGCCGAGGCTGACACCCCGGGGAGTCACCGGCGCGAACCCGGGGTGAACGCCACGCGCCCGTTCACCCGATGGCAGCCACGCGTCCGCCGCTCCCCCGCGTCGGCCCCGGGGTACGGACCTCGCGTACGCCTCGGGGACGGGCCTCGCGTACGCCTCGGGGTGTGCCCGCTCAACGAGGCGCCGGTGCCGGTGCCAGGAAGCCCTCCTCCACCAGCAGCCGGATCGCCTGCGGCGTACGGTCGCGGAGCAGCACCGCGTCCTCCCCCATCAGCTGGGCGATCGCGTCCAGAATCCGCCCGGCGCTCAGGGTCCCGTCGCAGACCCCGGCGAACCCGGCCCCGACCGCGTCGACCTTTGTCGCCCTGCGCATGCCCCGGTTCTGACGGAGCACCACATGCTCGGGATCCTCCGCGCCGGGCAGCCCGACCTGCTCCTGGACCACCTCTGGCGCCAGGACGAAGTGGCCCGCGAGCAGCGCCGCGTCGTCGTGCGTCCGCAGGAAGTCCTGCCGCGCGAAATGAGCCCGGACGGTCTCCCCGAGCGGCTGCTCCACCGGGTGCGGCCACTCCTCCACGATCACGGAGGGCCGCTCGGCGTCCGTCTTCCTGAGCGTGATCCAGCCAAAGCCGACCGCCTTGGTCCTGCGGGCCTCGAACTCGTCCAGCCAGGCTTCGTACCGCGCCGCGTACGCCTCCGGAGCGCGCTGGTGGTCGCCGCTGTCGCGCAGCCACAGCTCGGCGTACTGCGTCACGTCCTGCACCTCGCGCTGCACGATCCAGGCGTCGCAGCCGCGCGGCACCCAGGAGCGCAGCCGGTCCTGCCACTCCTCCCCCTCGACGTGCTGCCAGTTGGCGAGGAAGTGCGCGAACCCGCCCCGGCTCAGCCGGGCCCCCGTCTGCTGGACGAGCGTGCGGCACAGGTCGTCGCCGCCCATCCCGCCGTCCCGGTAGGTCAGTCGGGCGCCGGGGGAGATGACGAACGGCGGGTTCGAGACGATCAGGTCGTACGTCTCGTCCCCGGCCGGCTCGAACAGGGAGCCCTCGCGCAACTCGGCGGCGGGCGCGCCGGAGAGTGCCAGGGTCAGCCGGGTGAAGCCGAGCGCCCGCGGGTTCAGATCGGTGGCGGTGACCCGGGTGGCGTGCTGGGCCGCGTGCAGGGCCTGGATGCCGGAGCCGGTGCCGATGTCGAGCGCCCTGCCGACCGCCGTACGGACGGTGAGCCCGGCCAGGGTCGTCGAGGCGCCGCCGACTCCGAGCACCACGCCCTCGCCCTGGCCGCTCGCCCCCGAGGCGCCGCCGACCGCGCACCCCAGGTCGGAGACGATGAACCAGTCCTGCCCCTCGGGTCCGCCGTACGGCCGGACGTCCACCGTGGCGCGGATCGAGCGCTCGTCCCGCACGACCCAGCCGCTCTCCAGCGCCTCGGCGAGCGGCAGCGCGGCGGCGGCGCGCTCCTCGGGGACGGGGCTCTGGAGCAGGAAGAGCCGTACGAGCGCTTCGAGCGGGGTGTCGCCGCGGGTGGCGCGCAGCGCGGGCACGGTCTCACTGCGGGCCAGCGCGGCATAGGCGGGCGCACCGAGCAGGTCGAGCAGGCCGTCGGCGGTGAAGTCGGCGGCGAGCAGGGCCTCGCGGAGTCGGGGCGCGTGGTCGGGCGTGGGAAGGCTGGTCGTACTCACCCGCCCATTGTGGCGGGTCCCACTGACAACGGCCCGCGGCCCGGTCCCCGTCGGGGGAGCCGGGCCGCGGAAGTCAGGTCCGAGAGCGTCCGAGAGCGGATGCCGTGAGCCGTCGCGCCGGATGGGGGCGCGGTGCCGTGGCGGGGGTTACGACTGGCCACCCGCCGCCGGGGCGCCGGAACCGCCCGCCGTGGCGGACGGCTTCTGGCAGCCGGGCTGCTTCGCCATCGCCTTGCCGACATCGCCGGACTGGAGCCGCTGGAGCGCCTGGTCACCGCTCTTGCTGAGCTTCTCCAGCTCGTCCGCGACGCCCTTGAGACCGTCGGCGAAGTTCGCCTGGTCCTTGATGTCGAGCGCGTCGACCTTCGTCTTGAGGCCCGCGTACGCCGTCGAGGTGGCGTTCAGCTCCTTGACGGCCTCCGGCTGGGTGGTCCCGCCGTCCTTTCCGGGCGGGGGTCCGGCGCTGTTCACCGCGGCGCCCAGCGACTTGTACGCCTCGGAGATGGCCTGGAAGGCGGCGGAGTCGGCCTTCTGGACGTCAGCGGGCTTGCTGCTGTCCGAGGTCGCCTGCTGGATGGAGGTATTGGCGCTCGCGATCTTGGTCAGCTGGGGCTGAACCTGGTCACAGACCTTCTTGGCCCAGTCGTTGACCTTGCTGTCGCTGTCGTCGCTGCTACTGCAACCGGACAGCGCCATGAGCAGTACCGCACCGCCGGACAGCGCGGCCACAAGCTTCTTGTTCACCGGATGGGTCCCTTCCAAGGCTCTCGGCCCCGGAACATACACGCCGGGCGGACGGCAACCAGGTGCCGGGCGTCCGATCGATGGGTTATTGCAGCCATTTGCACCAGGGGAGAGACGCCTCACGCCCGTCTCGCGTTCGCGTCGGGCGGAACGCGAGACGGCCGACCGGTATTTTCCCTTATTGATCAATCACCGATCGAGGAATGACGCATCACATCCCTCGATGATGTGATTTTCATCTACGTCATGACCGTATCGTCTTCCACCACGACCGCGCGCCGTTTCGAGACATACACCGCGCCGACGATGACGCCGAGGGCGAGCACCACCACCAGCGCCCGGACGGCGGCGTTCGCGTCGGCCCCGTAACTGAACCGCACGACCGCCGGGGCGATGAGCAGCGCCACCAGGTTCATCACCTTCAGCAGCGGGTTGATGGCGGGACCCGCCGTGTCCTTGAACGGATCGCCGACCGTGTCCCCGATGACCGTCGCGGCATGCGCGTCGCTCCCCTTGCCGCCGTGGTGACCGTCCTCGACGAGCTTCTTGGCGTTGTCCCAGGCGCCACCGGAGTTGGTGAGAAAGACCGCCATCAGCGTGCCGGTGCCGATCGCCCCGGCCAGGAACGAGCCGAGCGCCCCGACGCCGAGCGAGAAGCCCACGGCGATCGGTGTGAGCACGGCGAGCAGCCCCGGAGTGGCCAGCTCCCGCAGCGCGTCCTTGGTACAGATGTCGACGACACGGCCGTACTCCGGCTTCTCCGTGTAGTCCATGATCCCGGGGTGCTCGCGGAACTGCCGCCGCACCTCGTAGACCACCGCCCCGGCCGACCGGGACACCGCGTTGATAGCCAGCCCGGAGAAGAGGAAGACGACCGCGGAGCCGAGGATCAGCCCCACCAGGTTGTTGGGCTGGGAGATGTCCAGACTGAGCGTCAGCTCCCCCGCCCGCGCCCCCACCTCCCCGACCGCCGTGGCGATGGCGTCGCGGTACGAGCCGAAGAGCGCCGCCGCCGCGAGCACCGCCGTGGCGATGGCGATGCCCTTCGTGATCGCCTTCGTGGTGTTGCCCACCGCGTCCAGGTCGGTGAGCACCTGCGCGCCCGCGCCCTGGACATCGCCGGACATCTCGGCGATGCCCTGGGCGTTGTCGGAGACCGGGCCGAAGGTGTCCATGGCGACGATGACACCGACGGTGGTGAGCAGCCCGGTGCCCGCGAGTGCCACCGCGAAGAGGGCGAGCATGATCGATGTACCACCCAGCAGGAACGCCCCGTACACCGCCAGCCCGATCAGCAGCGCGGTGTAGACCGCGGACTCCAGACCGATGGCGATGCCCGCGAGCACCACCGTGGCGGGGCCGGTCAGCGCCGACTTGCCGATGTCCCTGACCGGGCGTCGGGTGGTCTCGGTGAAGTAGCCGGTGAGCTGCTGGATCAGCGCCGCGAGCACGATGCCGATGGCGACCGCGAGCAGCGCCAGCACCCGCGGATCGCCGCTGTGGCCGAGGATCGCCGGGTCGGTGACCCCGTCCAGCGCGGCGTAGGAGGACGGCAGGTAGACGAAGACCGCCACGGCCACCAGCACGAGCGAGATCACCGCGGAGATGAAGAACCCGCGGTTGATGGCGCTCATCCCGCTGCGGTCGGTACGTCTCGGGGCGACCGCGAAGATGCCGATCATCGCGGTGACCACCCCGATCGCGGGAACGATCAGCGGGAAGGCGAGTCCGAGGTCCCCGAACGCCGCCTTGCCGAGGATGAGCGCGGCGACCAGCGTCACGGCGTACGACTCGAAGAGGTCGGCCGCCATGCCCGCGCAGTCCCCGACGTTGTCGCCCACGTTGTCGGCGATGGTCGCGGCGTTGCGCGGATCGTCCTCGGGGATGCCCTGTTCCACCTTGCCGACCAGATCGGCGCCGACGTCCGCCGCCTTGGTGAAGATACCGCCGCCGACCCGCATGAACATGGCGATCAGCGCGGCGCCGAGACCGAACCCCTCCAGCACCTTGGGCGCGTCGGCTGCGTAGACGAGGACCACGCAGGAGGCGCCGAGCAGGCCGAGGCCCACCGTGATCATGCCGACCACACCGCCCGTACGGAAGGCGATTCTCATGGCTCGGTGGGAAACCTCGGTCAGATCCTTTTCCGGTTCGCCCTCGGCAGGCGTCGCCGCCCGCGCCGCCGCGGCCACCCGCACATTGCTGCGTACGGCGAGACGCATGCCGATGTAACCGGTGGCCGCCGAAAATCCCGCACCCACCAGGAAGAAGAGCGAACGCCCGGCGCGCTGCGACCAGTTGTCGGCCGGCAGCGCCATCAGCAGAAAGAACACCACAACGGCGAAAACGCCGAGGGTACGCAACTGCCGGGCCAGATAGGCATTCGCGCCCTCCTGCACAGCGGCCGCGATCTCTTTCATCGAATCGGTGCCCTCGTCGGCAGCCAGCACCTGACGTACCAGCAGCTGGGCGACGACCAGGGCGGCCAGCGCCACAACGGCGACGGCGATCACGATCAGCCGGTTGTCGTCCGTGAGTACCACGGCAGCGAGAGAGGTGGGGTGCTCGGACAGTTGTGGATCGAAGTATCCCGCCATTCGTCCTCCTTGACGCTCAGCGTTCAGGATGGACGGATTGTAGGGAGCGAAAGACGATCAAAACACCGGTGCGCCACAAGTAATCCGGAAGCGAACGGAAAATGACCCGATAAAAGACCCGATAAAAATCCGGGGAAGAACCTTGGCAAGATCCGGATAAGCCCGGCGAGGGAAGCCCGGCGACGACCCGGGAGAGATCCGGGAGAGATCCGGTAAAACAAGAAAGACCCTGCTCGGCAGGGCCTTTCCGGTGAATGGATCACCCATTCGAGTCAATTCATGAGGGGGCGGTCGCGATGGTCGGCCAGCTCATCCGGATCACACCGCCGTCGTCGCCCGAGGTGACTTCCACATCGTCGACGAGTCCGCTGATGACCGCGAGCCCCATCTCGTCCTCGCCCTCGGCGTCGCCGTCGTAGGAATCGCCCGAGGAGGCTCCCCCACCGCCGTCCGAGGTCCCGGCGCCACCACTGCCCGCGCCGGTCACCCCGTCGCCGACCTCGATGGAGAACGCCTTCTCCTCCTCGATCAGCGCGACTCTCACCGGGGCGGTGATGCCATGGCTGCGATGCAGGCCGACAGCCCGGCTGCATGCCTCGCCGACCGCGAGTCTGACCTCGTCCAACACAGCTTCGTCGACGCCTGCCCGGCGCGCCACGGCGGCCGCCACCAGACGGGCCGTCCTGACGTGTTCGGGCTGGGCACTGAAGCGGAGTTCAACGGTGGCCATGCGATCCCCCTCGAACGTATGAGCGTGCAAACTCGGGCGGGGGCACCCGGGCGGAACGCCCGGTGCCTCTGCCTCTCTTCCGGAAGACCGCCACCGACCTCAGTCGGTGGCCGATACGGCCTCGTCGACCGTCTGGTGAATCGGGAACACCTTGGTCAGACCGGTGATCCGGAAGATCTTGAGAATGCGTTCCTGGTTGCAGACCAGACGCAGCGAACCATCATGGGCACGCACACGCTTCAGCCCACCGACGAGCACACCGAGACCCGTCGAGTCCAGGAAGTCCACGCCCTCCATGTCGACTACCAGGTGGTAGCAGCCGTCGTTCACCAACTCGACCAACTGCTCGCGCAGCTTGGGCGCGGTATACACATCAATCTCGCCACCGACCTCGACGACCATACGGTCGCCACCAGGGCCGGACACATTGCGAGTCGACAGGGACAGGTCCACGGATCCTCCAGCACCTTGCTATCGAGCGGTCGCCCCTCGGGTCTCCCCGACGGAGCCAGGGGACGTATCGCCAGCCGCGATGGCATTCAATCACTTACCGGCAGTCATGTACGACGCCTTCGGACCATTGTCCGTCACACCAGTGACAGACTCGGTGCCGATGGCCAGGAATCACCGCGCCGGTGGACCCCCGCAGAGCGGGGGCAACCGGCCCTCTCCCCGTATCGTCCTCGACCGGCTCGCCACGGGGGCGGACCGTGCTGCGCGCATCACCCATACGGAGCACCTGCCCCCGCGAGAGGGTCGTCATGCGGTCTGGCCCGATCGCATCCGCGCGGAAGTGATCAACGCCATTCAACGGGCCGGGATCGACCATCCGTGGACCCATCAGGCGACCGCCGCCGAGCATGCCCTGGACGGCGAGTCCGTCGTCATCGCCACCGGCACCGCCTCCGGGAAGTCCCTGGCCTACCTCGCCCCCGTACTCACCACGCTCCTCGACGGCTCGGAAGCGCCCAACGGCCGGGGCACGACCGCGCTCTACCTCGCCCCGACGAAGGCCCTCGCCGCCGACCAGTGCCGCGCCGTCAAGGCCCTCGCGGCCCCGCTCGGCAACCGGGTGCGCCCCGCCGTCTACGACGGCGACACCCCCGTCGAGAAGCGCGAATGGGTCCGGCAGTACGCCAACTACGTGCTGACCAACCCGGACATGCTGCACCGGGGCATACTCCCGTCCCACCCCCGCTGGGCCTCCTTCCTGCGCTCCCTGCGCTATGTCGTCATCGACGAGTGCCACACCTACCGGGGCGTCTTCGGCTCGCACGTCGCCCAGGTGCTGCGCCGGCTCCGCCGCGTCTGCGCCCGTTACGGGTCAGACCCGGTCTTCCTCCTCGCCTCCGCCACCGCCGCCGCCCCCGCGGCGGCGGCCGGCCGTCTCACCGGACTGCCCGTCCACGAGGTCGCCGACGACGCCTCCCCGCGCGGCGAGCTGGTCTTCGCCCTCTGGGAGCCCCCGCTCACCGACCTGACCGGCGAGAAGGGCGCCCCCGTCCGCCGCTCCGCGACCGCGGAGACCGCCGACCTCCTCACCGACCTGACCGTCCAGGGCGCCCGTACGGTCGCCTTCGTACGGTCCCGGCGCGGCGCCGAACTCGTCGCCGTCATCGCCCAGGAACGCCTGGCCGAGGTGGACCACGCCCTGGCCCGCCGCGTCGCCGCCTATCGCGGCGGCTACCTCCCCGAGGAACGCCGCGCCCTGGAGACCGCCCTGCACTCCGGCGAGCTCCTCGGCCTCGCCGCCACCACCGCCCTGGAGCTGGGCATCGACGTCTCGGGGCTGGACACCGTCCTGATCGCCGGCTACCCCGGGACCCGCGCCTCCCTGTGGCAGCAGGCGGGCCGCGCGGGCCGCTCCGGGCAGGGTGCGCTGGCCATCCTGATCGCCCGGGACGATCCGCTGGACACCTTCCTCGTCCACCACCCCGAGGCCCTGTTCCAGCAGCCCGTCGAATCCACCGTCCTCGACCCTGACAACCCGTATGTCCTCGCCCCCCATCTGTGCGCCGCCGCCGCCGAACTTCCCCTCACCGAGGACGATCTGCCCCTCTTCGGCCCGGCCGCCCCCGGGCTGCTCCCGCAGCTGGAGACCGCCGGACTGCTGCGCCGCCGCGCCTCCGGCTGGTACTGGACCCGCCGCGAACGGGCCGCCGACCTGGCCGACATCCGGGGTGAGGGCGGCCGTCCCGTCCAGATCGTCGAGGCGGACACGGGCCGGTTGCTGGGCACCGTCGACGAACCCGCCTCCCACGCCTCCGTCCACGAGGGCGCCGTCCACCTCCACCAGGGCCGCACCTATCTGGTGCGCGAGCTGAACCTCACGGATTCCGTCGCCCTGGTCGAGGAGGCGAACCCGCCGTACTCCACCACCGCCCGCGACACCACCGCCCTCTCCGTCCTCGAAACCGACACCGAGGTCCCCTGGGGCGACGGGCGCCTCTGCTTCGGCTCCGTCGAGGTCACCCACCAGGTCGTCTCCTTCCTCCGCCGCAGACTCATCACCGGCGAAGTGCTCGGCGAGAGCAGACTCGATCTGCCACCACGCACCCTGCGCACCCGAGCCGTGTGGTGGACGGTCACCGAGGACCAGCTCGACGCGGCCCGCGTCAACCCCGAGCAGCTGGGCGGCGCGCTGCACGCCGCCGAACACGCCTCCATCGGCATGCTGCCGCTCTTCGCCACCTGCGACCGCTGGGACATCGGCGGCGTCTCCGTCCCCCTCCACCCGGACACCCTGCTGCCGACGGTCTTCGTGTACGACGGCCACCCCGGCGGGGCCGGGTTCGCGGAGCGGGCCTTCCGGACCGCCCGCGAGTGGCTCACCGCCACCCGTGAGGCCATCGCCTCCTGCGAGTGCGAGGCGGGCTGCCCGTCCTGTGTCCAGTCACCCAAGTGCGGCAACGGCAACGAACCCCTGCACAAGCGCGGCGCCGTACAGCTGCTGACCGAGCTGCTCAGGTCGGCGCCCGGGACTCCCGGACCGGAGGCGGGACGGGCTCCGGAGCCTGCTCGGACCACGGGCCCGCCCGCGCCCTGACCGTGGGCGTGTACGGTCCGAAGGCCACCCGCGCCGTGACGTCCGCGATCTGCCCGCTCAGCGCGCAGCGCACCACCTCCGCCCCCTGGGCCGCCGCCACCCCGGCCGCCCGGCCACAGGCCGCGGCAGGCCCCAGGAGCGCGTGATCGGCCGCGGCGAGGGCCGCCAGGTCCGCCGCGGCGCCCGCCCGGTGCCGTACGACGACCGCCTGCCCCATGGCGAGCACCACCGCGAACACCGCGCACATCGCGGCCGCCGCCAGGGCCACCCATACCGTCGCCGACCCCCGGTCCCGGGTCATGGCGCGAACTCCGCGGCCCCCGGCCCACCGGCGTCCGCGACCGGGATGTCCTCCGCGGGCGCCACCGCCTCCGCCGTGAGCGTCAGGGCCAGCGCGCCGGGCCCCGGCGTGGGCGCCTCCACCCGCACCCGCCACAGACCGTCCGTACGCCCCAGGACGACCCTGGCGCCTGCCGGGGCCGCCGAACGGGCGGCGGCCACCGCGAGGGCCCGTGGCTCCGATCTGGCGGCCGCTCTCGCGCCCGCTCTCGCCGCGTCCACGCACTGGATCTGTGCGGAGGCCGCCGTCAGCGCCCAGACCAGGGCCATCGTGAACACCACCAGCGCCGGCACCGCCACGGCGGCCTCCGCCGTCACGGACCCCCGATCCGCCTCAGAACTGCGCATCGAGCGCCTTCCCGATCATCGACTGCAACGCGCCCGAGACCGCCCCGCTCGTCACCACCTTGTAGAGCACCGCCGCGAACGCGCAGGCGGCGATGGTGCCCATCGCGTACTCGGCCGTTGTCATTCCCGTATCGGTACGCACCCGGCGCAGCCACCCGCGCCGCGTTCGCCGGGTCCACATCCGTGTCGTCATCCACATGCCGGTCTCCCCGCAGAAATAGCCGAAATGAGCTGAATGAAGCTGGTCGAAAGAGAAGTTGAAAGGGAAGTTGAAAGAGGAATCGTTCAAGACACCGCCGAAGGATCAGCCGCCGTTCAGCAGCCCGCCCGCCAGGCCGATGACCACCGGCGCCACCCCCACCGCGAGAAAGGCGGGCAGAAAGCAGAGCCCCACCGGCGCGGTGATCAGCACTTGGGCGCGCTGCGCCCGCGCCACGGCGTTACGGGACCGCTCGGCCCTGAAGCCTTCGGCCAGCCTGGTCACGGGCTCCGCGGCGGGCGCCCCCGTGGCACCGGCCCGCTCCAGACAGCGGGCCAGCCCCGCCGCGCCCGGTATCCGGCCGAACCTCCCCCACACCTCGGCCGGTTCGCCGCCGAGCCGCAGCTCGGCCGCCGTCCGCGCCAACCCGTCACCGACGGGACCGCCCAGCGACTCCCCGACCGCCTCCGCCGCCTCGCGCGGCCCCGCCCCCGCCGTGACACAGGCGGCCAGCAGATCGGCGGCCAGCGGAAGCTGCCGCGCCACCTCCTCGGCCCCGGTCCTGGCGGCGGCGTCCGGCGCCCTGGTCCGCAGCCAGCGACGGACCCCGTACGCCCCGGCGCACCCCACCGCCCAGCCCGCCACCCCGCCCACCAGCGCCCAGCCGACGATCACCGCCCCCAGCGGCGGACCCCAGCACCGCGCCCACCGCGCCACCGGCAGGGGCGGACGGCGCCGCCTGTGCCCCGCCCCCAGCAGGGCCACCAGCCGCCCGCGCGCCCGCCGTTCACGCCGCCCGGCCACCACCGCGAGGCCCAGAGCCCAGACGGCGGCGAGCGACGGACCCACCGCCCACGGCAGCGGGGTGAACGCCCCGGTCATGCCGCCTCCCCCGTCCGTACGACACGGGCGGCCCACCACAGGCCCACACCCTCCAGCAGCCCGCCGACCACCAGGCATCCCAGCCCCGCCGGGGTGTGCAACAGCACCCGCAGCGGATCCGCGCCCAGCGCCCAGCCCATCAGCAGACCCACCACCGGAAGGAGCGCGAGAACCACCACCGTCGACCAGGCCCCCGCCAACTGGGCCCGTAACCCTTCGCGCTGGTCCTTCTCCGCCCGTAGCGCCGCCTCCAGCCGGTCCAGTCCGGCGGCCAGCCCTGCCCCGCCGTCCACGGCCACCCGCCAGCAGGCCGCGAGCCCCACAAGGCCGTCGGCGCCCGGCTCGCGCGCCGCCTCACGCAGCGCGCCGGGCACATCACCGCCGAACCGCGCCGCCGCGAGCACCGACGCCTCGGCGCCGCCCAGCCCACCGGTCGCCCCCGCGGCGGCCAGCAGCGCCGGAACGGGCTGCAGACCAGCTCTCAGCTCACCGGCGGCCGCCCCGCACAGCGCGACGACCCCCTCGGCCCGGAGCTCCCGCGCCTTCCTCAACCCTCGGGCCCGCAGCCGCCGCCCCACCAGCGGCACCGCCAACGCGCCCCCGATCAGCGGCAGCACCGACTCGCCCGCCACCGCGAGCAGCACCGCCGGTGGCAGGCACCACCACTGCCCGCCCAGCCTCAGCGCCCAGCCGCGCGCCCTCGACGGCCACCGTTCCCAGGGCGGCGCCCCGGCACCCCGCGCGAACAGCAGTCCCGCCCGCCGCGCCCCTCGCTCATGGCCCGCCAGCAGCCAGCCCGCGCCCCCGGCACACACCGCCGCCGCCCCGGCGACGGCCGTCGACACCGCCGTCACAGCACACCTCCGACCAGCGTCAGCAGCCGTGGCCAGCCCCGCTCGTACGCGAATGCCTCCGCGCCCCAGCGCAGCGCGGGCACCGGCACCACCAGCCCCGCCGCGTCCCGCTCCAGCACATGCACCTCGGCGATCCTGCGCCGCCCGTCACGGTCCCGCACGAGATGGATCACGGCCGCCAGAGCCGCCGCCAACTGGCTGTGCAGCGCGGCCCGGTCGAGACCGGCGGCCGTCCCCAGGGCCTCCAGCCGCGCGGGAACGTCCGCCGCGGTATTGGCATGAACAGTGCCGCAGCCACCTTCGTGCCCGGTATTGAGAGCGGCCAGCAATTCCGTCACCTCGTGCCCCCGGACCTCTCCGACGACCAGCCGGTCGGGCCGCATCCGCAGCGCCTGGCGGACCAGGTCCCGCAGGGTCACCAGACCGGCCCCCTCCTGGTTGGCCGGGCGGCCCTCCAGCCGGACCACATGCGGATGGTCGGGCCTCAACTCGGCCGAGTCCTCGGCCAGTACGATCCGCTCGCGCGCTCCGACCAGGCCGAGCAGACTCGAGAGCAGTGTGGTTTTTCCTGTCCCCGTGCCGCCACTGATCAAGAAGGACAGCCGCGATTCGATCAGCGCCCGCAGCACCTTCTCCCCTCCCGGCGGCACCGTCCCCGCCGCGACCAGCTCGGCCAGGGAGAACGCCTTGGGCCGCACCACCCGCAGCGACAGATACGTGGAACCGACCGCCACCGGCGGCAGCACCGCGTGCATCCGGGTCCCGTCGGGCAGCCGGGCGTCCACCCAGGGCCGGGCGTCGTCCAGCCGTCGCCCGGCCACGGCGGCGAGCCGCTGGGCCAGCCTCCGTACGGAGGCTGCGTCCGGGAACGAGACAGCGGTCCGTTCGAGGCCGCTTCCCCGGTCCACCCACACCCGGTCGGGCGCCGATACCAGCACATCGGTCACCGCGGGGTCGGCGAGCAGCGGCTCCAGCGGCCCCGTGCCCACCAGCTCGCACCTCAGCTCCTCGGCGGCGCCCAGCACCTCCGAGTCCCCCAGCAGCCGTCCCCGGGCCCGCAACGCCGCCGCCACCTTCGCCGGTGTCGGGTCGGCCCCGCTCTCCGCGAGCTGCTGCCGTACGGCGTCCAGCAGCCCGCCCGCCGTGGTCATCGCGCTCATGCCGGCACACTTCCTTCCTCGGCGAACGCCCGCTCCCAGAAAGCCGCACAGAACGCGGCGAGCGGCCCGCGCACCCGGGATCCCGGTGGCACTCCGCCGTCCTGGTCCTGCGCCAGCCCCGGCTCCAGGGGGAGTTCACCCGCCAGCGGGAGCCCGAGGGCGTCGGCGATCCACTGTTCGTCCAGCCCCGCCGCGTACGGACCGCGGACCACCGCCCGCAGGTCCGGGAGGACCATGCCCACCATCGAGGCCACCCGGCCGGCCGCCGCGACGGCCCGCAGCTCGGCGGGGACCACCAGCAGCCCCAGATCCAGCTGGGCCAGAGCCTCCGCCACGGCCTCGTCCACCCGCCGCGGGAGATCCACGACCACCACACCGCCGCGCCGACGGGCGGCGGCCAGCACGGACCTCATGGCCTCCGGCCTGACGAGTACGGAGTCGCCGCGATCCCAGCTGAGCACCCGCAGCTGATGGAGGCGGGGCAGCGACTCCTCCAGCGCACCGCCCGCGACGCGCCCCTTGGAGACAGCGAAATCCGGCCAGCGTCTACCTTCGGTCTGCTCTCCGCCGAGCAGCACATCGAGTCCGCCGCCGAGCGGGTCCCCGTCGATGAGCATCGTGCGCCGGCCGCCCCGCGCCGCGGTGACCGCGAGGGCGCAGGCCAGTGTGGAGGCTCCCGCGCCACCGCGTCCGCCGATCACTCCGACGGTGAGCGCCGGCCTGCCCACCCCCTCGGCGGCGTCCGCGAGCCGGTCGACGAGCCAGCCCTCCGCGTCGGGCAGCCGCAGCACACACTCGGCGCCGATCTCCACCGCACGCCGCCATACGTCCGGGTCGTCCTGGTCCCGCCCGACGAGCATCACCCCCCGCCTGCGGGAGACGCCCCGGCAGCGGGCTGCCGCGTCGTCCCCCACGAGGACCATCGGCGCGTCCTCCCAGCTCCCCTTCCGCTCCGGCACCCGATGGTGCACCTCCGGCTCGGCACCGGCCGCGGCACACAACCGCAGCAGATCGTCGAGCAACTCCACGTCCTCGGTGACGATCAACGGTCCCGCGCAGCGTTCCCCGGCCACGGGTGACCGATCGGATGTCATGGATCCAGCCACAATCTCCGCCCCCTAATCCCTGTCTTGATCCGGTATCCGAGCGCTTCTCTCAGCGATCTCGCACTGATCCGGTATCCGTCATTCCGGCTGCCGCGAACTTCGCGGCCGGAATCACCTTGCGGGAGAACGGGAAATCTTGTGGATCTTGCTTGAAAACTGTGGACAACTCATCGGTTGTGAATATCCCGGTAGCTCATACCGGTGACTTCCGGAGCGCAGCACATCAACCACGCAGAGTGACGGGCATGCTGGGTGGAGAGACATCGCGCACCAAGGCACGGAAAGGGAGGACGACATGGTTCGAGAGCCGAAACGCGTCCGGACATGCGACGACCCCCGCCGGGGGGGAGAGCGGGGGTCGTCCCTCGGCCGACTCGGGGGGGGGAGGAGCCGGACCGGGTTAGCACGGTCGCGAACGATCCGTGACTTCCATGGTGTACCCGAGAGCCTTCTCAGGCAAACCCACGCGACAGAGCTTACGCCGAATGGTGGGCGCATATGCTCTGCCTCGTGGAAAACCACTCCTTGCCGCGCACAGCAGCCTTCTTTGACCTGGACAAGACGGTCATTGCGAAGTCATCGACGTTGACCTTCAGCAAGTCCTTCTATCAAGGCGGCCTGATCAACCGCCGCGCCGTACTGCGAACCGCATACGCGCAGTTCGTCTTCCTCGCGGGAGGCGCCGATCACGACCAGATGGAGCGGATGCGGGAGTATCTCTCCGCGCTCTGCAAAGGCTGGAACGTCCAGCAGGTCAAAGAGATCGTCGCCGAGACCCTGCACGACCTGATCGACCCGATCATCTACGACGAGGCGGCCTCCCTCATCGAGAACCACCACATCGCCGGACGTGATGTGGTGATCGTCTCCACCTCCGGCGCCGAGGTGGTCGAGCCGATCGGCGAATTGCTCGGAGCCGACCGGGTCGTGGCCACCCGGATGGTCGTCGGCGCTGACGGCTGCTTCACGGGCGAAGTGGAGTACTACGCGTACGGGCCGACCAAGGCCGAGGCGGTCAAGACCCTCGCCGCGTCCGAGGGATACGACCTGTCCCGCTGCTACGCGTACAGCGACTCCATCACCGATGTGCCGATGCTCGAATCGGTCGGCCACCCCCACGCGGTCAACCCGGACCGCGCGCTGCGCCGCGAGGCGACGGCCCGCGGATGGCCGGTTCTCGTCTTCAGCCGACCCGTTCGACTGAAGCAGCGGCTGCCCGCCTTCTCCATGCCGCCACGACCGGCGCTGCTCGCGGCGGCGGCGATGGGCGCGGCCGCCGTGACCGCCGGGCTGGTCTGGTACGCGAGCCGGCACAGGCAGCCCCCGCCCCTCTGACCCCGGCCCACGCCCCCCATTCCCCGCCCGCACCCTTTGCCCCTATTTGAAGATAAAAGTAAAGAACTGAAGCGAGGGGTTCCGCATCCCCGCGGACAGGAGTACAAAGGACTCAACGGCCCGCGAGACCAAGGACATCCGAGAGGATCACCTTTTACGCACCAGGCCCCACGGACCGAGCATGGAAGCCGAGCACCCACGCGACGTCGACCCGTCGATTACGGGCCAGCCGCACCAGGCGACGGGCAAAGTACCCGACCTGATGGGCAATACAACGAGGACGCTTGGTAACTCGACGGACATGCCAGCGGCGGTGCCCATACGGGGCGCCGCCGCAACTCTGCCCGAAGCCGGCCCGGCCCGGGTCCCGCTCAGGCGGCGCCGCGCTGGAGTGCCTCGCAGACCGCCGTCGACTCCCGTACCCCCAGCTCGACCGCGTGTCCGCAGTGGGTGATCCACGCCGACATACCGTCCGGCGTCCCCGACAGATAGCCCTCGAACGCCGCCGCGTACGCCGCGCGCCCCAACTCCGCGTGGCCGACCTCGGCCGGACAGATCGACTTGGGATCAAGGCCACTGCTGATCAGTACGATCCGCTCGGCCGCCCGCGCCACCAGCCCGTTGTACGAGCCGAACGGGCGCAGCGCCAGCAGCTCACCGTGCACCACCGCCGCCTTCACCAGCGCCGGCGCCGAACTCGCCGCGACCACCAGCCGCGACAGTCCGCCCAGCCGCCCCGCCACCTCGCCCGCGCCGAGCAGTGGGGCCCCGGCGAGCGGATCGACCCCTTCCGCACCGGGTGTCTCCACGACCGGTTCGCCCGCCAGCCGGGGCCGCCCCACCGTCACATCGTCGACACCCGCCCCCCCGGCGGCCACCAGATGCAGCCTCGCCAGCACCCGCACCGGCGACTGCGCCCAGATGGAGAGGAGTTGACCGGCCTCGGCGTTCAGCCGCAGAGCCGCGCCGACCGTACGGGCCTCGGCCTCCGAGCCGAAGTCGCTGCGCCTGCGCACCTCTTCGAGCGCCCAGTCGGCGCCGGACAGCGCCGCGGAGCCACGCGCGGCACGCAGGGCGGCCTCCGAGGTGACCTCGCTGCTGCGCCGCCGCATCACCCGGTGGCCATAGACGCGGTCGACGGCCTTGCGCATGGAATCCACCGCGTCCGGAACGCCCGGCAGGGCGGCCAGCGCGACCAGGGGGTCCTCCGGTCGCGGCGCGGAGGGGACGGCGGAGGCAGTCGTACTCATAAGTAAGGAGGCTACGCGCCCGGGACCCGCGTCCCACCTTGGAGTGGTCTTCCTCACGGAAGCCCCTCACCTTGCGCGAAACTACCACTACGCTACGTGAACATGAAGATCGCTTTCGTGGGCAAGGGCGGCAGTGGCAAAACCACGCTGTCCTCGCTTTTCATCCGTCATCTGACCGCCAACGAAGCCTCCGTCGTCGCGGTGGACGCCGATATCAATCAGCACCTCGGGGCCGCGCTCGGCCTCGACGAGGCGGAGGCCGCCGCGCTGCCCGCGATGGGGGCGCATCTGCCCCTGATCAAGGACTATCTGCGGGGCAGCAATCCGCGGATCGCCTCCGCCGACGCGATGATCAAGACGACCCCGCCGGGCGAAGGGTCACGGCTGCTCCGTGTCGCCGAGAACAATCCGGTGTACGAGGCCTGCGCGCGTACGGTCCGGCTCGATGACGGCGATATCCGTCTGATGGCCACGGGCCCCTTCACCGAGGCCGACCTCGGGGTCGCCTGCTACCACTCCAAGGTCGGCGCGGTCGAACTGTGCCTCAACCATCTGGTCGACGGACCCGACGAATATGTGGTCGTCGACATGACAGCGGGGTCGGACTCGTTCGCCTCGGGGATGTTCACCCGGTTCGACATGACGTTCCTGGTGGCGGAGCCGACCCGTAAGGGGGTGTCCGTCTACCGCCAGTACAAGGAGTACGCGCGGGACTACGGCGTCTCGTTGAAGGTCGTCGGCAACAAGGTACAGGGCCAGGACGACCTGGACTTCCTCCGCGAGGAGGTGGGCGACGACCTGCTCGTCACGGTCGGACACTCGGACTGGGTCCGCGCGATGGAGAAGGGCCGCCCCGCCCGCTTCGAACTACTGGAGGCGGACAACCGCTGCGCGCTCCAGACCCTCCAGGACGCGGCCGAGGACTCGTACGAACACCGCGACTGGGAGCGGTACACCCATCAGATGGTCCACTTCCACCTCAGGAACGCCGAGAGCTGGGGCAACGCGAAGACGGGCATCGACCTGGCATCGCAGGTCGACCCCGCCTTCGTGCTCAGCGAAGCCCACGCCGTACCCCAACCCACCTGACGGACAAAGCCGGGCCCGGAAGACGCGCCGGCCGCCCGCCGTCACCCGACGGACGGAGTCCGGCGCAGCGCCCCGAAACCGGAAGACCGCCCCGGCGCCGCCCGGCGGGGGCCCGGCGGCGGGGGGCTGGGGGTTGTTGTCAGTGCTTCTCGGCGTGGGAGACCGGGGGTGCCGGTGAGGCGGCGGTGGTGGTGAAGGCCGGCCAGCCGTTCTTGGGGGCTTCTCCGACGTCGAGGGTGCGCAGTTTCTTCAGGGTCGCCGGGTCCTGCGCGTCCAGCCAGTCGGCGAGTTGGCGGAACGTCACGCACTGGACGTCCTTCTGGACGCAGACCGCCGCGATCGTCTCTTCGACGGCGCGCATGTACGTGCCGCCGTTCCAGGATTCGAAGTGGTTGCCGATGATCAGCGGGGCACGGTTCCCCTCGTACGCGCGGTCGAAAGCTTGGATCAGGCCGTCACGCATCTGATCGCCCCAGTACTCGTGCTGGTCCGGATCGCCCTTGACCGTTCCCGACTGGTTGTACATGAAGTTGTAGTCCATCGCGAGCGTCTCGAACTCGCGGCCCGGCACCGGGACCAACTGGAGCGGCAGATCCCAGAGACCCTCGGTCTTCTTCGGCCAGACCTGGTTGCCGATGCCGCTGGAGTCGTAGCGGAAGCCCATCGTCCGGGCCGCCAGCATCATGTTCTTCTGCCCTTCCAGGCAGGGGGTCCGGCCGCCGATCAGCTCCTTGTCGTAGTCGAAGGGCAGCGGCGCCTCGTTCGGCAGACCGGCGTTGGTCTTCCAGTTCTTGACGAAGGACTTGGCCTGGCTCAGCTCGCTCTTCCACTCCTCGACGGACCAGGTGCCGACCCCGCCGTCCTTGCCGCAGAAGTGGCCGTTGAAGTGGGTGCCGATCTCATTGCCCTCCAGCCAGGCCGCGCGCACCTCCCGCAGGGTGTCCTTGATTCCCACGGCGTCGTTGAAGCCGATGTCCGAGCTGCCGGCCAAGTGCTGCGGCGGGTCGTACAGCTTGGCCTTCTCCTCGGGGAGCAGATAGACACCGCTCAGGAAGTACGTCATCTTCGCGTCGTACTTCTTGGCCACGCCCCGGAAGTGGGAGAAGAGCTTCTGGCTGTCCTCGCCCGCGCCGTCCCAGGAGAACACCACGAACTGCGGGGGTTTCTGGCCCGGCTTCAGCTTCCGCGGCGTGGTCATGTGCGGCTGGAGTCCGGTGAACGCGGTGGAGCCGTCACCGATGAGCCGCACCGCTTCCTTCGGGGCGCCGGGGGCCTTCTTCGCCCCGGGGGCGCCCTTCTGGGCCTCCGGCGCTCCGGAGCCGGAGCATCCGGCGAGGCCTGCGGCGAGCGCCACGACGGCGGCGCCGAAGGCGATTCTCTGTGTGGCGGCCAGCATCCGCCCACCTCTTCCTTCAGGTTCAGTACCGAAGTGCCGAGCGGCGACTGCCGGCACGGCGCCGAGCACCGACAACCTCGCACCACATATGAAGAGATGAATAAACGACAAGCCGGACAAAATTACTAATCACCAGTCCGAGTGAATATTTGCACCATTTGCCCGAAAAGTTATGTCCTAGTCTTTACTCTGCATTACGATCCATTTACTGAGAGTTGAATAACGCATCCCGCCACTGCACGCCGTGCCCCCGGTCGCGACCCACATACCGCGACCGCGCTGCCCCGGAGGAGACGGGAACATGTCTTCCGTTGTCACCACTCGCTCTGACCTCACGCCCCCCACACCCCCCACCGAAACCCGAACCCGTTTCTCCCGGATCCCGCGCTTCCGCAGACCGCACGGCCCACCGCCGGGGCGCCCGCGCTTCCGGATCGCCGGAAGCGATCTGTCCGCCTCCATCTCCGTCTTCCTGATCGCGCTGCCGCTCTCCCTGGGCATCGCGCTCGCCACCGGCGCGCCGCTCCAGGCGGGCCTGGTGGCCGCCGCGGTCGGCGGTCTGGTCGTCGGCAGGCTGGGCGGGACCCCGCTTCAGGTCAGCGGACCCGCCGCCGGACTCACCGTCATCACGGCCGATCTGATCCAGCGGTACGGCTGGCGCACGACCTGCGCGATCACCATCTGCGCCGGTCTCGCCCAACTCGGCCTCGCGGCCCTGCGGGTGGCCCGCTCGGCGCTCGCCGTCAGTCCGGCGATCGTGCACGGCATGCTCGCCGGCATCGGGGTCACCATCGCCCTCGCCCAACTCCATATCGTGCTCGGCGGTACGCCACAGAGCTCCGCCGTCGACAATGTGCGCGGTCTGCCGGCCCAGTTGGCGGACCTGCATCCCGGCGCGCTCTCCGTGAGCGCCCTGACGGTCGCGATGCTGCTCTTCTGGCCGCGCGTTCCGGGGCGCGTCGGCCGTACCGTACGGAAAATCCCGGCGGCGTTGGCCGCGGTGGCCATCGCGACCGCGCTCGCCGCACTCGCCGGGATCCGGCTGGAGCGGGTCGATCTGCCCTCCTGGAGCAGCCACGCCCTGCCCGAACTGCCCGAGGGGCCCGTGCTCGGGCTGTTCGCCGCCGTCCTCACCGTCACGCTGGTCGCCAGCGTCGAATCACTTCTGTCGGCGGTCGCCGTGGACAAGCTGACGGCGGCGCGCAAGGAGCCGCCCGTCCGGATCCCCCGGGCCCGGCTCGACCGGGAGCTGGCCGGACAGGGCGCGGGGAACGTCGTCTCCGGCGCGCTCGGCGGGCTCCCCATCACCGGGGTCGCCGTGCGCAGCGCCGCCAATGTCGCAGCCGGGGGCGTGAGCAGACACGCGACGATGCTGCACGGCCTGTGGATCGCGGTCGCCGCCCTGCTGCTGGTGCCCGTGCTCGATCTGATCCCGCTGGCGGCCCTGGCCGCGCTGGTGATGGTCGTCGGGGTCCAGATGGTCAGCCTCACCCGTCTGCGCACCATCCGGCGCAACCGCGAAATGCTGGTGTACGCGGTGACGCTGACCGCCGTGGTGTTCACCGGGGTGCTGGAAGGTGTCGTGATCGGGATCGCGGTGGCGGTGGCCGTCGCGCTGCACCGGCTGACCAGGACCCGGATCACCACGGAGGAGCGGGACGGGGTCCACCGCGTACACGCCCGTGGCCAGTTGACCTTCCTCGCGGTGCCGAGGCTCAGCCGGATGCTGCACCAGGTGCCGCAGAACGCCCCGTGCGTGGTGGAGCTGGACGGCTCCTTCATGGACCACGCGGCGTACGAAGCGCTGCACGACTGGCAGACGGCGCATATCGCGCAGGGGGGTACGGCCTCGTTCACCGGGCGGGCGGGCAGCAGGATCGCCAAGCCCGCCGACGAGCCCCAGCTCTGTTGCCGCCCCTGGACGCCCTGGCGCAACCACCACTGCGGTGAACATCCCGCCGAGCGGTCCACCACCGAAGAGTCCAGAGTCAGCGAGTCCGCCGCCGGGCGGCCGGAAGTCGGGGAGTCCATGGTCGAGCAACAAGAGACAGCAGCAGGTACGACAGAGACCTCAGGGGCTGCGGGGACCCCGGAGATCTCCGGGGGTGCCGGGACCGTTACGGAGTCTTCCGGCGCGGGTCCGGTCGGCACGGCATCGACAGGCATCGGAGAGACGGGCCACAGAGAAACGGGCCACGGGGAGACGGCCCACGGAGAAACTTCCTACAGAGAGCCCGTTCGCGGGAAGCCGGACAGCCCAGCGGCGGACAGCCGTCCGGCGGGTGCCCGGACCGGTAGTGGCCCGGTCCGTTCCTCGGGGGGCCGTCAACTCGCCAGCGGGCTCAGCTCCTTCCAGCGCAATACGGCCCCGTTGGTACGTGGCGAGTTGGCGCGGCTGGCACGCGAAGGCCAGCGGCCCTCGCAGCTCTTCCTCACCTGCGCCGATTCCCGGCTGGTCACCAGCATGATCACCTCCAGCGGTCCGGGCGATCTCTTCACCGTGCGCAATGTGGGCAATCTGGTGCCACTGCCGGAGGCCGCGGGCGCGGACGACTCCGTGGCCGCGGCGATCGAGTACGCCGTGGATGTGCTGCGGGTGCAGTCCATCACCGTCTGCGGGCACTCGGGATGCGGCGCCATGCAGGCCCTGTTGAACCCGCCCGACGGCACCGGGGAGCCCCCGACTCCGCTGCGCCGCTGGCTGCGCCACGGGCAGCCCAGCCTGGAGCGGATGAAGAGCCGGCGTCACCCGTGTGCCAGGATCTCCGGGCGGTTGCCCGCCGATGCCGTCGAGCAGCTCTGTCTGACCAATGTGGTCCAGCAGTTGGAGAATCTACGGGCCCATGAAGCGGTAGCGCGCGGCCTGTCCGAGGGCCGGCTGGAGCTGCACGGAATGTACTTCCATGTCGGGGAGGCCCAGGCGTATCTGCTGGCGGACGGTCTCGGCGCCGGTCACGACCCCGGTGGCGACGAGGAGGTGTTCAACCGGGTGGCCCCGACCGCGTTCGAGGAGGCGCGCGCCTGAACCGTACCCGTACCGCATCCGTGAGAATGTGTGGCCCGCTTCCCCACGCGCCCCGGGGGAGCGGACCGTTACCCCGCCGGACCCCCGCACAGGTCCGAAGTGACTATGAGGGGGGGAAGACCCTTGTCACGTCGGCATCCGGCTGATGAGCTATGGCCGGGACGCATAGGACGCCCTGGGAAGACGCCCGGGGAAAGGGAGATGTCGTGAGCAACGAAAGCCTGGCCAACCTGCTCAAGGAGGAGACGGGAGTATGAGCGAAGCTTCTTCCCTCTCCAACCTGCTCAAGGAGGACCGGCGGTTCGCGCCGCCGGCCGAGCTGGCCGCACACGCCAATGTGACGGCTGAGGCGTACGAGCAAGCCGCGGCGGACAGGCTTGGCTTCTGGGCCGAGCAGGCGAGGCGGCTCACCTGGGTCACCGAGCCGACCGAGACGCTGGACTGGTCGAACCCGCCGTTCGCCAAGTGGTTCGCGGACGGCGAGCTGAACGTCGCCTACAACTGCGTCGACCGTCATGTCGAGGCCGGCCTCGGGGACCGGGTGGCGATCCACTTCGAGGGCGAGCCCGGCGATAGTCGTTCGATCACCTACGCCGAGCTGAAGGACGAGGTGTCGCGGGCCGCCAACGCGCTCACCGAGCTGGGCGTGCGGAAGGGCGACCGGGTCGCCGTCTATCTGCCGATGATCCCCGAGGCCGCGGTCGCCATGCTCGCCTGCGCCCGTATCGGCGCCGCGCACTCCGTGGTATTCGGCGGCTTCTCGGCCGACGCCGTCGCCTCCCGTATCCAGGACGCGGACGCCAAGCTGGTCATCACCGCGGACGGCGGCTACCGCCGGGGCAAGCCCGCCGCGCTCAAGCCCGCCATCGACGCGGCGGTCGCCAAGTGCCCGCAGGTCGAGCATGTCCTCGTCGTACGCCGGACCGGCCAGGACACCGCGTTCGACGACTCCCGGGACGTCTGGTGGCACGACATCGTCGCCCGCCAGTCCGCCGAGCACACCCCGGAGGCGTTCGGCGCGGAGCACCCGCTCTTCATCCTCTACACGTCCGGTACGACGGGTAAGCCGAAGGGCATCCTGCACACCTCGGGCGGCTATCTCACCCAGGTGGCCTACACCCACCACGCCGTCTTCGACCTCAAGCCCGAGTCGGACGTCTACTGGTGCACCGCCGACATCGGCTGGGTGACCGGACACTCGTACATCGTGTACGGGCCGCTGGCCAACGGCGCCACCCAGGTCATGTACGAGGGCACCCCCGACACCCCGCACCAGGGGCGCTTCTGGGAGATCGTCCAGAAGTACGGGGTGACGATCCTCTACACCGCGCCGACCGCGATCCGTACGTTCATGAAGTGGGGCGACGACATCCCCGCCAAGTTCGATCTGTCCTCCCTGCGGGTGCTGGGCTCGGTCGGCGAACCCATCAACCCCGAGGCGTGGATCTGGTACCGCGAGCACATCGGCGCCGGAAAGACCCCCATCGTGGACACCTGGTGGCAGACCGAGACCGGCGCCATGATGATCGCCCCGCTGCCCGGTGTGACCGAGACCAAGCCGGGCTCCGCCCAGCGCGCCCTGCCCGGTATCTCCGCGACCGTCGTGGACGACGATGCCCGTGAGGTGCCGGACGGGGGCGGCGGCTATCTCGTCCTCACCGAGCCCTGGCCCTCGATGCTCCGCACCATCTGGGGCGACGACCAGCGCTTCCTCGACACCTACTGGTCCCGTTTCGAGGGCAAGTACTTCGCCGGGGACGGTGCCAAGAAGGACGACGACGGCGACATCTGGCTGCTGGGCCGCGTCGACGACGTCATGCTCGTCTCCGGCCACAACATCTCCACCACCGAGGTCGAGTCCGCCCTCGTCTCCCACCCCAAGGTCGCGGAAGCCGCCGTCGTCGGAGCCAACGACGAGACCACGGGACAGGCCATCGTCGCCTTCGTCATCCTGCGCGGCACCGCCGACGTCGACGACGGTCTCGTGGCCGAGCTGCGCGACCATGTCGGCGCCACCCTCGGCCCCATCGCCAAACCCAAGCGGATCCTCCCGGTCGCCGAGCTGCCCAAGACCCGCTCCGGGAAGATCATGCGGCGGCTGCTGCGGGACGTAGCGGAGAACCGCGAACTCGGCGATGTCACCACCCTCACCGACTCGTCCGTCATGGATCTCATCCAGACCCAGCTGCCCAGCGCCTCCAGCGAGGACTGAGCAGCGCGAGGGGGCGCCGATGTCGTTATCCACAACACCGGCGCCCCGTCCGCCCATCCGGGTACAGTGAGCGCCGCGTCAACATCTCAATAAAAAGTTCCAAGGTGCGCCGGGAAGTCTGGTCGGCAGGTGAATCGCCATGCCCGCCGACCGACCGGAGGCCCCTCCCGTGCCCGCGCCGACGCCCACCCCTCGCACCACCGCCCGTACGTTCCTCGGACGTCTCTCCCTGCCCGAGCGGAACTACCTCGCGGACGCGCTGCGGACCGAGACCGTCGGCGGCATGCTCCTCCTCGTCGCCGCGGTCGCCGCCCTCCTCTGGGCGAACACCCCGCTGAGCGGCAGTTACGCGGCCGTCCGCGACTTCCACCTCGGACCCGCCGCGCTGGGCCTCGACCTCTCCGTACAGCACTGGGCCGCGGACGGGCTGCTCGCTGTCTTCTTCTTCGTCGCCGGTATCGAGCTGAAGCGCGAGCTGGTCGCCGGGGAGCTGCGCGATCCGCGGGCCGCCGCGCTCCCCGTGATCGCCGCGCTCTCCGGTATGGCGGCGCCCGCGCTGGTGTATGTGCTGGTCAACACCGTCGGCGGGGGCTCGCTGGGTGGCTGGGCCGTGCCCGTCGCCACCGATATCGCCTTCGCGCTCGCCGTCCTCGCGGTCATCGGCACCTCACTGCCGTCCGCGCTGCGGGCCTTCCTCCTCACCCTCGCCGTCGTCGACGACCTCTTCGCGATCCTGATCATCGCCGTCTTCTTCACCGGCGACCTGAATTTCCTGGCGCTCGGCGGCGCGTTCACCGGGCTCGCCGTCTTCTGGCTGCTGCTGCGCAAGGGCGTACACGGCTGGTACGTGTACGTTCCGCTGGCCCTGGTCATCTGGGGGCTGATGTACAACAGCGGCGTCCACGCCACCATCGCCGGGGTCGCGATGGGGCTGATGCTGCGCTGCACCAGGCGCGAGGGCGAGGAGCACTCCCCCGGCGAGCGCATCGAGCATCTGGTGCGCCCGCTCTCGGCGGGGCTGGCCGTACCGCTGTTCGCCCTGTTCTCGGCGGGGGTCGCGGTGTCCGGCGGCGCGCTCGGCCGGGTCTTCACCCAGCCGGAGACGCTCGGCGTCGTCCTCGGGCTGGTGGTCGGCAAGCCGCTCGGCATCTTCGGCGGCACCTGGCTGGCCGCCCGCTTCACCCGGGCGGAGCTGAACAAGGACCTCGCCTGGCCCGATGTCTTCGCGCTGGCCACGCTCGCCGGAATCGGCTTCACGGTCTCGCTGCTCATCGGCGAGCTGGCCTTCTCCACCGACCCCGGACTCACCGACGAGGTGAAGGCCGCGGTGCTCGCGGGCTCCGTGACCGCGGCCGTATTCGCCGCCGTACTGCTCAAACTGAGGGTCCGTACGTACCGTGCTCTGTACGAGGAGGAGGAGCGCGACGAGGATCTGGACGGCATCCCCGACATCTACGAGCAGGACGATCCGGCGTACCACCTGCGTATGGCGACGCTGTACGAAGCCAGGGCGGCGGAGCACCGGCGGCTGGCGGAACACGCGGGGGCAACGCGCGAGGAGGGCGGCGGTCCGGCATGATCGGACAACGGATCGGCGGCCGGGAGATCTCCGGCCGAGCGGTCCCCGACCGGAGCGGCCCTGGCCGAGCGGTCGGCGGAGCCGAGCCGTCCGTATCCCATCCGCGTCCCGTCCGTATCCCCAGAAGAGCGAGAAGGAAGAGGGAGTCACCGTGAGCGACCCCGGCAAGCAGACCGCCGACGCTGTCCGGACCGGCACCATTGTCTCCGCCGACGCCGTCGCCGGAGCCACCCCCGTCGTCGAGGCCGGTACCCCGCGCAGTATCGGTCAGCTGGTCGCCTCGGCGACCGCCGAGCTGTCCGGGCTGGTGCACGACGAGATCGCCCTGGCCAAGGCCGAGATCCGGCAGGACGTCAAACGCGGGGTGACGGGCAGTGTCGCCCTCATCATCGCGGGCGTGTTCGCCCTGTTCTCCCTGCCGGTGCTGAGCTTCGCCGCCGCGTACGGGATCCACAATCTGGGCCTCGGCCTCGCCTGGTCATTCCTGATCGTGGGCGCGGCGTTCCTGCTGCTGGCAGGGGTGCTGGCGGCGCTGGCGGTCATGAAGTTCAAGAAGGTGAAGCCGCCGGAGCGGTCCATCGCCTCGGCCAAGGAGTCGGCTGCCGTCCTCCAGAACGTGCGGCCGCACCCGCGTGAGATCGGGGAAACCTCGAAGTCTGTGGCACGCTCGACCACATGACCGCCCCCGATTCCGACCCCGGCAGCACTCCCGGCACCGTGTCAGGCCCGCCCCCGGACGCGCTCCCCGGAGCGACGCCGGCCTCCGCCGTGCGTCTGGAGGGTCCCTGGACCCACCGCGATGTCGCGGCCAACGGCGCGCGCTTCCATATCGCCGAGATGGGGGACGGGCCGCTGGTCCTGCTGCTGCACGGCTTTCCGCAGTTCTGGTGGACCTGGCGGCACCAGCTCCCGGCGCTGGCGGACGCCGGGTATCGCGCGGTGGCCATGGATCTGCGGGGCGTCGGCGGCAGCGACCGTACGCCCAGGGGGTACGACCCGGCCAACCTGGCCCTGGACATCACCGGGGTGGTGCGCTCCCTCGGCGAGCCCGACGCCGCGCTCGTCGGCCATGACCTCGGCGGGTATCTCGCCTGGACGGCGGCCGTGATGCGGCCCAAGCTGGTGCGCCGGCTCGCGGTGTCCTCGATGCCGCATCCGCGCCGCTGGCGGTCGGCGATGCTCTCGGACTTCTCGCAGAGCCGGGCCGGGTCGTATATCTGGGGCTTCCAGCGGCCCTGGCTGCCGGAGCGTCAGCTCGTCGCCGACGACGCGGCGCTGGTGGGGCGGCTCATCCGGGACTGGTCGGGGCCCGGGCTGCCCGACGACGAGGCGGTCGAGGTCTACCGGCGCGCGATGACCATCCCGTCGACGGCGCACTGCGCGATCGAGCCGTACCGCTGGATGGTGCGGTCGATGGCGCGGCCCGACGGGATCCAGTTCAACCGGCGGATGAAGCGTCCGGTGCGGGTCCCGACGCTCCAGCTGCACGGGTCACTCGATCCGGCGATGCGTACGCGCAGCACGGCGGGGTCGGCCGAGTACGTGGAAGCGCCCTACCGCTGGCGGCTGTTCGACGGGCTGGGGCACTTCCCGCACGAGGAGGATCCGGTGGCCTTCTCCTCGGAACTCATCAACTGGCTCAAGGACCCCGAGCCCGACCGCTGAGGCCCGGCCGTCGGCGTCCGGTCACGGGTCGCCCGGCTGTCGGCGCCCCGCCCTTGGCACCCGGCCGCTGGAACGCTTGTCCTACGAACAGCCAATTGCCTCGCGCATAGGCCAATTGGCCGTCTCCCCGGCGGTTACCGACCATGGGCCGGGGGCAAAAGTCGGGGTATGGGCTGGACGCACGACTACGGTGACGCAGTACGCAACCGCCGCTCGGCCTCTGCGCCGACCACCCGCGAAAGGGGCGGCCCCGAAGGTCAGGGCCACGATCCCCAGCTGGGTATTTCCCGCATTCTCCGCCGCAGAGCCCGCTGGGTCTCGGCCCGCCTGCGCCATCAGCGCGGGTAGGTCCTCTCCCGGCACTGGCTCCTGGCCGCGGCCGTTCGCAGCGGCGCCCGTCCGCGACGGGCCCGATGGGCTCGTCGGGCTCGTCGGGCTCGTCGACAGAGCCGTCTACAGCGCGCATCCCTCGGTGTCGACCTGCTGGGTGGCGGTCCGGCCGAGGGTGATGTCCTCGCGGATCTCGTCGACCGTCAGCGCGTAGCCGGTCTGCGGGTCGTCGAGCGACCTGGCGAAGATCACTCCGTACACCTGCCCCTCCGGGGTGAGGAGCGGGCCGCCGGAGTTGCCCTGGCGGACCGTCGCGTAGAGCGAGTAGACATCGCGGCGGACCTCGGAGCGGCGGTAGATGTCCGGGCCGTTGGCGCTTATCCGGCCACGGACGCGCGCGGAGCGTACGTCGTACGCGCCGTTCTCCGGGAAGCCCGCGACGATCGCGTCGTCCGCGCTCCTGGCGTCCGCGCCGGCGAACTGGAGCGGTGTCGCCGGGAGGTTGGGCACGTCGAGTACGGCGATGTCGCGCTGCCAGTCGTAGAGGACGACCTTGGCGTCGTACAGACGGCCCTCACCGCCTATCTGGACCGTGGGCTCCTCGACGCCACCGACCACATGCGCGTTGGTCATGACCCGGCGGTCGGCGAAGACGAAGCCGGAACCTTCGAGGACCTTGCCGCAGCTCGGCGCCGTACCGACGACCTTGACGATGGAGCTCTTGGCGCGCTCCGCGACGGCGCTGCCCGCGAGCGCCGGATCCGGCGGGCTGACCTCGGTGATGGGCTCGTTGGCGAACGGGCTGAAGACCTGCGGGAAGCCGTTCTGCGCGAGTACGGAGGAGAAGTCCGTGAACCAGGTCGACGCCTGGGGCGGCATCACCCGGGAGACCCCGAGCAGCACCTTGGAGCTGCGGACCTCCCTGCCCAGGGTGGGCAGCGAGGTCCCGGCGAGGGCGGAGCCGATCAGCCAGGCGACCAGCAACATGGCCACGACATTGACCAGCGCGCCGCCCGAGGCGTCCAGGGCGCGGGCGGGCTGCCAGGTGATGTGACGGCGGAGTTTGTTCCCTAGATGGGTGGTGAACGCCTGGCCCACGGAGGCGCAGACGATCACTATGACCACCGCGACGACGGCGGCCGTGGTGGAGACCTCTGAGTCCGCGGTGAGTCTGGCCCAGACCACGGGGAGCAGATAGACCGCGACGAGACCGCCGCCGAGGAAGCCGATCACCGACAGGATGCCCACGACGAAGCCCTGGCGGTAACCGACGATCGCGAACCACACGGCGGCGAGCAGCAGCAGGATGTCCAGCACGTTCACCGTCAGTAGCCTCGCTTGCTCGCAGATATGTCTCCGGATCCCTCCGGTGGGATCACGGCCGCCGGGGGCACAGCATTGGGTCAGCCTGTCACGCGCGCCAATCGAGCGGGACGTGATGCGAGCGATCCCATGGTCGCTCCCAGCCCGCGAAGTGCAGGATCCGGTCGATCAACCCGGCGGTGAAACCCCAGACCAGGGCGGATTCGACCGTAAATGCCGGGCCCTGGTAGCCGCTCGGGTGGCGGGCGGTCGCGCGGTTGGCCGGGTCCGTGAGGTCCGCCACGGGCACGGTGAAGACCCGGGCGGTCTCGCCGGGGTCGATGGCGTCGACCGGGGAGGGGCGACGCCACCAGCCGAGCACGGGCGTCACCACGAAGCCGCTGACCGGGATGTAGAGCCTGGGCAGGACGCCGAAGAGCTGGACGCCCGCCGGATCGAGACCCGTCTCCTCCTCGGCCTCCCGCAGCGCGGCGCGCAGCGGGCCCGTGGTCGCCGGATCCCCGTCCTCGGGGTCGAGCGCGCCGCCGGGGAAGGCGGGCTGTCCCGGATGCGAGCGCAGGTTGCTGGACCGCTCCATGAGCAGCAGCTCGGGGCCGCGGGTGCCCTCGCCGAAGAGGATGAGCACGGCGGACTGCCGGCCCCCGCCGCCCTCGGGCGGCAGGAATCTGCTGAGCTGCTCCGGCGCCACGGTCCGTGCGGCCCGCACGACGGGCGCGAGCCACTCGGGCAGCCCGTCGGTGGTGACGGCGGTCCCGGTCGTCGGATCGCCGCAAGTCTCTTCAGCGCGCGTCATGAGCACCCCTGTCGTACAACGCCTGCCGCCGGACGGATCGTTCCGCCGGTGTCCGGCACCACTCGTTCGTGTGTTCTCCGTCCCGTTTCCCTGTTCCGTTCACGTGGTGGACCGCACTCGCCACTGAGCTTGTCCACCGGAATCGTCCGCCATGCCGTATCAACGCCGTTATCGACGTCATACGGCACGAGCGCCCCGGCTGCTCAACGCGCGGCCGGGGCCGGCGCGCCCGGATAGCCGGCGGGCGGGCTGAGGCGCTGGCCGGGCCGGCCGCCCATCTCGTACTTGAGGAGCTTCCGAGCCTTCTCCGGGTCCGTCTCGCCCTCGCCGTACGACGGGCACAGATGCGCGATCGGGCAGGCGCCACAGGCCGGTTTCCGGGAGTGACAGATACGGCGGCCGTGGAAGATCACGCGGTGCGAGAGCATCGTCCACTCGCTCTTGGGGAAGATCGCGGCGATCTCCGCCTCGACCTTCTCCGGATCCTCCTGGACGGTCCACTTCCAGCGGCGGACCAGCCGGCCGAAGTGGGTGTCGACCGTCAGTCCCGGGACGCCGAAGGCATTGCCCAGAACGACATTGGCCGTCTTGCGGCCGACGCCCGGCAGCGTCACCAGATCCTCCAGCCGGCCGGGGACCTCGCCGTCGAAGCGGTCGCGCAGCGCGGTGGACAGCCCTATGAGCGACTTCGTCTTGGCCCGGAAGAAGCCCGTCGGACGGACGATCTCCTCCATCTCCTCCGGCACGGCCGCCGCCATGTCCTCGGGCGTCGGATACTTCGCGAAGAGGGCGGGCGTGGTCTGGTTCACCCGGAGGTCGGTCGTCTGGGCGGACAGGACCGTGGCCACCAGCAGCTCGAACGGGTTCCGGAAGTCCAGCTCCGGATGGGCGTACGGATAGACCTCGGCCAGCTCCCGGTTGATCCGGCGGGCCCGGCGGACCATCGCGAGCCGCGACTCCGGCCGTGACCCGGACGCAGCCGCGCCCGATGCGGCACCTGCCCCTTTTGCTGCTTTTTTCGGTTGCACCGAAGGCTGTTCGCCCACGGCGGAATTACGCTCCACGGACACTCTCCCAGCCCCCTTGGCCTGCGCTGTCACCGGCGAGTTGAACACCCGGCCAGCGTAGAGCCCGGCACCGACATCCGCCCCGGCCATGGCCGATCACCACCCGAATCGGCCCCCGGGGCACGGCTGAGCACGCCCGTACGTCAAACTTGTGACTGATCGCACTTGTTTCGGACACCCGGAATCCGGCGGCGGGCGAAGCGGTCGAGAATGCCGGGCCACCCGAGAAGATGAAGCACGTGCTGCATTATGGGGACCACGGTCCCCGCGCAGGTGGGGACCACCGTTCCCTGAGCAGGTCGACAAGGAGAGAATCACGTGGACGACGTTCTGCGGCGTGCCCCGCTCTTCGCGGCGCTCGATGACGAGCAGGCAGCGGAGCTGCGCGCCTCGATGAGCGAAGCGACGCTCGCGCGCGGTGATGCGCTCTTCCACGAGGGCGACCCGGGCGACCGCCTCTATGTGGTCACCGAGGGCAAGGTCAAGCTGCACCGCACCTCCCCCGACGGCCGCGAGAACATGCTGGCCGTGCTCGGCCCCGGTGAGCTGATCGGCGAGCTGTCCCTGTTCGACCCCGGCCCGCGCACCGCCACCGCGACCGCGCTCACCGAGGTCAAGCTCCTCGGCCTCGGACACGGCGACCTCCAGCCGTGGCTGAACGCCCGTCCGGAAGTGGCCACGGCCCTGCTGCGCGCCGTCGCCCGACGGCTGCGCAAGACGAACGACCAGATGTCCGACCTGGTCTTCTCCGACGTACCCGGCCGGGTGGCGCGCGCGCTGCTCGACCTGTCGCGCCGCTTCGGCGTGCAGTCGGAGGAGGGCATCCATGTCGTCCACGACCTGACCCAGGAAGAGCTGGCCCAGCTGGTCGGCGCCTCCCGCGAGACGGTCAACAAGGCCCTCGCCGACTTCGCCCAGCGCGGCTGGCTCCGCCTTGAGGCGCGCGCGGTGATCCTCCTGGACGTGGAGCGCCTCGCGAAGCGCTCGCGCTGACCGCCGCACGGCACGTACGCACGTTCGAAGGGCCCCACCGAGGTGGGGCCCTTCGGTTTTCCCCGGGCCCGGTTGTCGCCCGGGCCCGGTTGTCAGAGGGGCTGGCTACTCTGCTTGCACTGAGGCGTCACAGGTGGGGGAGGTCCAGCATGATCGCCGTAGATGACCTGCAGCGCACGGCTGAACGCATCGCCGATGAGTTCGAGGGCTGCCCACCGACGCCTTCAAACGCAGATAGACCGATCGTGCCCGGGTCAGATCAGGCCGTGCTCGCGCAGGTATTCGAGCTGTGCCCGCACGGAGAGTTCGGCGGCCGGCCAGAGCGAGCGGTCCACGGCGGCGTAGACATGGGCGACCACCTCCGAGGGGGTGCGGTAGCCGTTCTCGACGGCTGTCTCGATCTGGGCGAGGCGGTTCGCGCGGTGGGCGAGGTAGAACTCGACGGCGCCCTGGGCGTCGTCGAGGACCGGTCCGTGGCCGGGCAGGACCGTGTGGACTCCGTCGTCGACGGTGAGCGAGCGCAGTCTGCGGAGGGAGTCCAGGTAGTCGCCGAGTCTGCCATCGGGGTGCGCGACCATCGTCGTGCCGCGGCCGAGGACGGTGTCCCCGGTCAGTACCGCGCGGTCGGCGGGCAGATGGAAACAGAGCGAGTCGGAGGTGTGACCGGGGGTGGGTACGACCCGCAGCTCCAGGCCGCCGGTGGTGACGACGTCCCCGGGCGCCAGCCCCTCGTCGCCGAGGCGCAGAGCCGGGTCCAGGGCCCGTACGCGCGTACCCGTCAGCTCGGCGAAGCGTGCCGCGCCTTCCGCGTGGTCCGCGTGGCCGTGGGTGAGCAGGGTCAGCGCGACCCGTTTCCCGGCCTTCTCGGCCGTGCCGATGACCGACCTGAGGTGTACGTCGTCGAGCGGGCCCGGGTCGATGACGACGGCGAGCTCCGAGTCCGGCTCGGAGACGATCCAGGTGTTGGTGCCGTCGAGGGTCATCGCGGAGGCGTTCGGCGCGAGGACGTTGACGGCTCGGGCGGTGGCGGGGCCGGACAGCACCCCGCCGCGCGGCTGACCGGGGAGGGCGGCGGCTTCGGTCATCGGGGGCCTCCGGTCCGACTCGGGGAAGGGAGCGTGCTGTGGGCGGACGGTGGGGCGGGCGCGGCCATGCGCTTGGTGAACTCGTCATGCCCCGGCCAGCTCAGCACCAGCTCCCCGTCCTCCAGCCGCGCCCCGGCCAGTACGGGCGCCAGGTCCTGGTCGGCCGCCCCGGCGAGCGCCTCGGCGGCCGACCCGTACGGCTGGAGCGCGCGCAGCGTCGAGACGGTCGGCGGCATCATCAGCAGCTCGCCCTTGTCGTACCCCTCCGTCGCCTCGGCCGGTCTGATCCACACCGTGCGGTCGGCCTCCGTGGAGGCGTTCCGGGTCCGCTGGCCCGCCGGGAGCGCGGCCACGAAGAACCAGGTGTCGTAGCGGCGCGGCTCGAACTCCGGGGTGATCCAGCGCGCCCACGCGCCGAGCAGATCGGCGCGCAGGACCAGCCCGCGCCGGTCGAGGAAGTCCGCGAAGGACAGCTCGCGGTCGACGAGGGCCGCGCGGTCGGCCTCCCAGTCGTCGCCGGTCGTGTCGTCGACGACGGTCTCCGCGCTCTCCCCGGCGAGCAGGACGCCGGATTCCTCGTACGTCTCCCGGACCGCCGCGCAGACGATGGCCTGCGCGGACGCGGCGTCGACCCCGAGCCGCCCGGCCCAGGTGTCACGGCTGGGCCCGGCCCAGCCGATGGGCCGCCCGTCGTCCCGGGGGTCGACCCCGCCGCCCGGATAGGCGTAGGCGCCGCCCGCGAAGGCCATGGAGGTCCTGCGCCGCAGCATATGGACGGCGGGGCCGTCCGGGCCGTCGCGCAGGAGCATCACGGTCGCGGCCCGCCGGGGGCTCACCGGTGTCAGCTCACCGGCGGCGAGGGCACGGATTCGCTCGGGCCATTCGGGCGGGTACCACTGACCATTGGGCATGGCCGGATGCTATGCGCTGGGGCCGTGTTGTTCGAGAGGCCCCAGCGTCACACCCGGGCATCCGAAGGCATCGGGACACCCCGGGCGCCCGGCACTCCCTACCCGTACCCCCGCATAACGAAGATCCCGTGCGGCGCGTACGCACGCGCCGCACGGGATCCCGGAGAAGCCGTCGCGTCCCCGCTCAGTCCTCGGTCAGCTCCACCTGGATCTCGACCTCGACCGGCGCGTCCAGCGGCAGCACCGCCACGCCCACCGCGCTGCGCGCGTGCACGCCCTTGTCGCCGAGGACCTGGCCCAGCAGCTCGCTCGCGCCGTTGATGACGGCGGGCTGGCCGGTGAAGTCCGAGGCCGAGGCGACGAAGCCGGTGACCTTGACCACGCGCGCGATGCGGTCCAGGTCTCCGGTCACCGATTTCACGGCGGCCAGGGCGTTCAGCGCGCAGACGCGGGCCAGTTCCTTGGCCTCCTCCGCGGTGACCTCGGCGCCGACCTTGCCCGTGACCGGAAGCTTGCCCTCCACCATCGGGAGCTGGCCCGAGGTGTAGACGTACGCGCCGGACCGCACGGCCGGCTGATACGCGGCCAGCGGCGGTACGACCGCCGGGAGGGTCAGCCCCAGCTCGGCGAGGGTGGCCTCGACCGCCCCGCTCACGCGGTCTTCTCCCGCTTCAGGTAGGCCACGAGCTGCTCGGGGTTGCTCGGCCCGGGAACGACCTGGACGAGCTCCCAGCCGTCCTCGCCCCAGGTGTCCAGAATCTGCTTGGTCGCGTGCACGAGAAGGGGCACGGTCGCGTATTCCCACTTGGTCATGGAGCGACTGTAGTCGTACCGCGCGGCAGCCTCGTGCGTAGCCCGCGGGCTTACTGGTTAGGCTCGAATACGTGAGCAGGCTCCAGGTCGTCAGCGGCAAGGGCGGTACCGGTAAGACGACGGTCGCCGCAGCACTCGCGCTCGCCCTCGCGACCGAGGGCAAACGCACTCTCCTCGTCGAGGTGGAGGGAAGACAAGGAATAGCGCAACTTTTCGAGACAGAGGCCCTTCCGTACGAAGAACGGAAAATCGCGGTCGCCTCGGGCGGCGGTGAGGTGTACGCGCTGGCCATCGACGCCGAGCGCGCTCTTCTCGACTACCTCCAGATGTTCTACAAGCTCGGCAGCGCGGGCCGGGCGCTCAAGAAGATCGGCGCGATCGACTTCGCGACGACGATCGCGCCGGGGGTACGGGACGTCCTGCTGACCGGCAAAGCCTGCGAAGCCGTTCGCAGGCGGGACAAGCAGGGACGTTTCACCTATGACTATGTGGTGATGGACGCCCCGCCGACCGGCCGCATCACCCGCTTCCTGAACGTGAACGACGAGGTCGCGGGGCTGGCCAGGATCGGCCCCATACACAACCAGGCGCAGGCCGTGATGCGCGTACTGAAGTCCCCCGGGACGGCGGTGCACCTGGTGACCCTCCTGGAGGAGATGCCCGTCCAGGAGACGGCCGACGGCGTCGCCGAGCTGAAGGCCGCCGAGCTGCCGGTCGGCAAGGTGATCGTGAACATGGTGCGGCCCCATCTGCTCGACGAGGCGGCCGTCGGCGCCGCCTCCGGGAACCGCCGCAGGGAAGTCGCCAAGGCGCTCGCGACGGCCGGCGTGACGGCCCCCGCCAAGCTCGTGGGACCGCTCCTCGACCAGGCCGCCGAACACGCGCAGCGGGTGGAACTGGAGCGCGAGCAACGGGCCGTCCTGGCCAACCTGGGACTGCCCACACATGAACTCCCCCTGATCGGGGAGGGGATGGACCTCGCCGGTCTGTACCGGCTGGCGGGAGAGCTACGGCAACTGGGAGAGGTCTTCGCATGACCCTGGGCTCCGCGGCCGCACCGCTCGACATCGATCCGCTGCTCGACGACCCCGCCACCCGCATCATCGTGTGCTGCGGCTCCGGCGGGGTCGGCAAGACGACGACCGCCGCCGCTCTCGGCGTACGGGCGGCCGAGCGCGGCCGGAAGGCCGTCGTTCTCACCATCGATCCGGCGCGCAGGCTCGCGCAGTCCATGGGGATCGACTCGCTCGACAACACACCGCGCCAGGTGAAGGGCGTCGAGGGCACCGGCGAACTGCACGCCATGATGCTCGACATGAAGCGGACCTTCGACGAGGTCGTCGAGACGCACGCGGACGGGGAACGGGCCAGGGCCATCCTGGAGAACCCGTTCTACCAGTCCCTGTCGGCCGGCTTCGCGGGCACGCAGGAGTACATGGCGATGGAGAAGCTGGGGCAGCTGCGGGCCCGCGACGAGTGGGACCTGATCATCGTCGACACCCCGCCGTCCCGCTCCGCGCTGGACTTCCTGGACGCGCCGAAGCGGCTCGGGTCGTTCCTCGACGGGAAGTTCATCAGACTGCTGATGGCCCCGGCGAAGATGGGCGGCCGGGCCGGGATGAAGTTCCTGAATGTCGGTATGTCGATGATGACCGGCACGCTCGGGAAGCTGCTCGGCGGCCAGTTCCTGCGCGACGTACAGACGTTCGTGACGGCGATGGACACGATGTTCGGCGGCTTCCGTACGCGCGCGGACGCGACGTACCGGCTGCTCCAGGCGCCCGGCACGGCCTTTCTGGTGGTCGCGGCGCCGGAGCGGGACGCGCTGCGGGAGGCCGCGTACTTCGTGGAGCGGCTGGCCGCCGAGGAGATGCCGCTGGCCGGTCTGGTCCTCAACCGCGTCCACGGCAGCGGGGCCGCCCGGCTGTCGGCGGAGCGGGCGCTGGCCGCCGCGGAAAATCTTGAAGAGGGCCGCATTGTGGATCAGGGAGCCGGGAAGGATGGGGATCGTGGCAGTGCAGCACCGGACAGCTCCTCTCCCGAAGCCGCCGAGGCGCACCAGCCCCCTCCCACATCGCCCGCTCCATCCGCAACTGCAGTTCCCGTAACCGCCGTTCCCTCAGGCGCTGTTTCCGCGGCCGCTGTTTCCTCGGCCGCGGAGGAGCCACCCGCGGACGAACCGCCCGCGCCCGAATCGCCCATGTCCGACCCGCCCGCATCTGCACCCTCGTCGGAGCCCGCCGACGCGACGCCCTCTGTCACAAGTGTGGAACAGCTGACGGCGGGTCTGCTGCGGCTGCACGCCGAGCGGATGCAGGTTCTCGCCCGCGAGGCGCGCACCCGCGACCGTTTCACCGCGCTCCACCCCGAGGTCGCGGTGGTCGAGGTGGCAGCCCTGCCCGGGGACGTGCACGACCTGGCAGGACTCCGCGCCATCGGCGACCGCCTCGCGGCGGGCGGGCCCGGCGCCCGCGAGGGCGCGTAGGCGCCTTCGGTACGCAGGGGTCGGTGCGCCTCAGCCGTACGACGCCGGGGCGCCGTCTCCGTACCGCCGCGCCCGTGCACAGAAGCCCGTACACAGAAGCCCGTACACAGAAGCCCGTGCGCAGAAGCAGGCGTCTGGCGACGGAAGCGGGCACGGCAAAGGTACGGGCGCCGGGCAGCGCTCACCCGGCAGCGCACGTCCGGCCGGGGCGACAGCCGCTTCGGTATGCCTCGAAGCGTCTCCGCCCACCGCCGGTACGCGTGTTGTGGAAGTGGCCCGCGCGTCGGCCCGGGGGCTACCCCACCGCCGCGTACGTCTCGTACGTCTCGTCATCCTCCAAGCCCACGGGCAGAAGGCCCGCGCTGCGTTCGTACTCCGTGCGCGCGGTCTCCAGCAGCCGGCGCCACGAAGTGACGGTCGGACGCCTGCGCAGCAGCGCACGGCGCTCCCGCTCCGTCATCCCGCCCCACACGCCGAATTCGACGCGGTTGTCCAGCGCGTCGGCCAGGCACTCCGTCCGCACCGGGCATCCGGTGCACACCGCCTTGGCCCTGTTCTGCGCCGCACCCTGTACGAACAGTTCATCTGGATCGGTAGTGCGGCATGCTGCCTGCGCACTCCAGTCGGTTACCCAGCCCATGCTGGCGCCGTCCTCTCCCGAATCGAGGCTCCCCCACGGCGGCAGCGGCATATTCACCGTTGCCAGTTGAGGACGTTACGGAAGGTGGGGACAGCGCAACACCCCCTTCGGGCCCAATCTTGAATGGCCCGAACGGACTATGCGTAAGCGGCAGATCACCCAGAGGAGTGACCGCGGGGCATAAAAGACCAATCCGAACAGAGCCGGATATTCAGGTGGAGTCACAACGGACTTACGCCAACGGAAACGAATGATTCGGACATCGTCTCTCGCGGTTTCGGGTTCACCAGAAGTTCATCGGCGGCCTTGTTGTACAACCGCACCGCTGTGACAGCTGGGAGCAGCTTAGGCCAGAGCCTTGACGCGTGTCCGGCGATTGAGAACGTAGGCTGCCCCCATGCCAAAAAAGCGCTCGGGCGGGGGTCTGACCGGGACCCAGCAGGCCGCCAAATTCCTCGGTGTCAGCGTGCTCGCGGGAGCGGTTCTGGCGGGGATCGCCCTGCCGGCCTTCGGGGCACTGGGGCTCGCGGCCAAGGGAACGGTCGAAGGGTTCGACGAGATCCCCGCCAACCTCAAGACCCCGCCGCTGAGTCAGCGCACCACCATCCTGGACGCCGACGGCGGCCGTATCGCCACGGTCTACTTCCGTGACCGCACCGTCGTGCCGCTCAAGGACATCTCCCCGTACATGCAGAAGGCGATCGTCGCGATCGAGGACTCGCGCTTCTACGAGCACGGGGCGATCGACCTCAAGGGCGTGCTGCGCGCGGTCAACCGCAACGCGCAGTCGGGCGGGGTCGCCCAGGGTGCGTCGACCCTGACGCAGCAGTACGTGAAGAACGTCTTCGTGGAGGAGGCCGGCGACGACCCGGACAAGGTCGCGCAGGCCACCCAGCAGACGCTGGGCCGCAAGATCCAGGAGCTGAAGTACGCGATCCAGGTGGAGGAGGAGCTCGGCAAGAAGAAGATCCTTGAGAACTACCTGAACATCACCTTCTTCGGGCAGCAGGCGTACGGCATCGAGGCGGCGTCCCAGCGCTACTTCTCCAAGCCGGCCAAGGACCTGGAGGTGCAGGAGGCGGCGATGCTCGCGGGCATCGTCCAGTCACCGACCCGCTACGACCCCGTCAACGACGAGGAGGAGGCCACCAAGCGGCGCAACATCGTGCTCCAGCGGATGGCCGCCGTCGGTGACATCTCGCAGACGGAGGCCGACACGGCCAAGGCCCTGCCGCTCGGGCTCAAGGTGAGCCGCCCCAACAACGGCTGCATCACGGCGGTCAGCGGAGCCGGGTTCTTCTGCGACTACGTGCGCTCGGCCTTCCTCACCGACCCGGCCTTCGGCAAGACCCGCGAGGAACGCAGCAAGATCTGGACCCAGGGCGGGCTGACGATCCGTACGACGCTCGACCCGAGGGCCCAGCAGTCGGTACAGGCGTCGATCAAGGAACACGTCAACCAGAGCGACAAGGTCGCCACGGCGGTCACCCTGGTCGAGCCCGGCACCGGCAAGATCCTCGGCATGGGGCAGTCCAGGCCGTACGGGTTCGGCAAGAACGAGACCCAGATCAACCTCTCGGTCGACCACGCCATGGGCGGCTCGAACTACGGCTTCCCGACCGGCTCGACCTTCAAGCCGTTCCTCGCGACGGCCGCCCTGGAGCGCGGGGTGCCGCCGACGCAGTCGTACCCGTCCCCGTACCAGATGCCGTACCCGAGCTCGATCCCCACGTGCAGCGGAAAGCCGTGGGTCAACCTCGGCGGCGACACGGCGGAGAACGAGAACGAGTCCGAGGTCGGGCCGTACGCGCTGAAGAAGGCGATGGCCCTGTCGGTCAACACGTACTTCGTGCAGATGATAGGGCAAATCGGTCTCTGCCCCGTGACGGAGACGATCTCCAAGCTCGGGGTCGTCCAGGGCGACGGCAAGAAGCTCCCGGAGTCGCCGTCGGCGCTCACGCTGGGGTCGCAGGGCATCTCGCCGCTGCGGATGGCCACCGCGTACGCCGCCTACGCGAACCGGGGTACGTACTGCACACCGATCGCCATCTCCTCGATCAGGACAGCGACCGGCAAGAGCCTCACGGTCCCGAAGTCGTCCTGCTCGCGGGCGATGTCCGAGAACACCGCCGACACGATCAACACCCTGCTGAAGGGCGTCGTCGACTCCGGCACCGGTGAGCAGGCCGGCCTGTCGAGCCGCGACAACGCGGGCAAGACGGGGACGACGGACGGGCGGAAGAACGCCTGGTTCGTCGGCTACACCCCGAACATCTCCGGCGCGGTATGGGTCGGCAGCCCATCCCAGCAGGTGCACATGGAGAACATCAGCATCGGTGGCGTCTACCACGACAAGGTGTTCGGCGGGCAGGTGCCGGGACCGATCTGGAAGGACGCGGTGACCGGCGCGCTGGAGAACAAGCCCGCGCCGCCCTTCACGACGGTCGAGATCCCGGACCCGCCGAAGGGCGGGGAGACCGACAGGCCCGGCAACGACCGCGGCCGCAGCGACGGCGGCCGGAGCACCGGCGACCAGGGCACGGGGGACGACTCGAACCCGGGCAACGCCACCGGCGGCGGCGATGACCCCGAGACGCCGTTCGGTGGCCTCTCGTTCCCGCCGGACCTGATCGGCGGGGGCCGGAGCGGTGGGAACGGTGGGAACGGTGGCTATGGGAACGGTGGGAACGGGAACGGTGGCGGGAACTTCCGGTAACCGGTAGCTCGTGATCCGTACCTGTCACAAGAGGAGGGGCGCTCCATGGAAATGGAGCGCCCCTTCTTCGTCGTCCCTGCCGGTGGGGTCAGGTTTCGGCACCCGAGCGGGACCCGTCCTTCCGGACAGGAGCCAACCCGGAGCTAACCCGCGAGCGCCTTCTTCACCTGGGCGGCCACCCGGCCGCCCTCGGCGCGGCCCGCCACCTTCGGGTTCACGATCTTCATCACGGCGCCCATCGCGCGCGGCCCCTCGGCCCCGGCCGCCTTCGCCTCCCCGACGGCCTGCGCGACGATCGCGCCCAGCTCCTCGTCGGTCAGCTGCTGCGGCAGATACGCGTCGAGGAGGACGCCCTCGGCCTTCTCCCGCTCGGCCTGCTCGGCGCGCCCGCCCAGGGTGAACGCCTCGGCGGCCTCGCGGCGCTTCTTCGCCTCCCTGGCGATCACCTTCCGCACCTCGTCGTCGGAGAGCACGCGCGGCGAGGTGCCCGCGACCTCCTCCTTGGTGATCGCGGTGAGGGTCAGCCGGAGCGTCGCGGAGCGCAGCTCGTCACGCGCCCTGATGGCGTCGGTGAGGTCTTCCTTCAGCTTGGACTTGAGGCTGGTCATACGGCCAAGTGTGGCAGGTGTGACGTCGTACCCGCCCCCGGATTTCGACTCGTGCGGGGTCTGCGACGATGGGCGCATGCGCGCACGCTACGGAGTACCTCTGGGAATCGCGGCAGCCGGTGTGGCGGGGCTCGCCTACGCCGCCGGATTCGAAGCCCGCTCGTTCAGGCTGCGGAGGGTCTCCGTACCGATTCTGCCGCGCGGAATGCGCGATCTCCGTGTCCTCCAGGTCTCCGACATCCACATGGTGAGCGGACAGCGCAAGAAGGCGCGCTGGCTCCAGTCGCTGGCGGGGCTGCGTCCCGACTTCGTCGTCAACACCGGCGACAACCTCTCGGACCCGGATGCCGTACCGGAGGTGGTGGACGCGCTGGGGCCGCTGCTGGAGTTCCCCGGCGTGTACGTCTTCGGCTCGAACGACTACTACGGCCCCAAGCTCCGCAACCCGGCCCGCTACCTCTTCGAGAAGGCCCAGGGCCGCCACGGCCTGAACGGCAACGCCCCGGCCGTCTCCGCGGTGCACAACCCGTGGGAGCCGATGCGTGACGTCTTCGACGCGGCGGGCTGGGTGGGCCTCAACAACACCCGGGGCCGACTCAAGATCGACGGCCACGAGATCGCCTTCACCGGCGTCGACGACCCGCACATCAAGCGGGACAGGTACGAGAGGGTCGCGGGCGGCCCGGCAGCCGACGCCGACCTCTCGATCGGCGTGGTCCACGCCCCGTATCTGCGCTCCCTCGACTCCTTCACCGCCGACGGCTACCCCCTGATCCTCGCGGGCCACACCCACGGCGGCCAGCTCTGCATCCCCCTCTACGGGGCACTGGTCACCAACTGCGACCTCGACACGGACCGCGTCAAGGGCCTCTCCACCCACCGCGCCGACGGCCACACCGCCTACCTCCACGTCTCGGCCGGCTGCGGCACCAACCGCTACACCCCGGTCCGCTTCGCCTGCCCCCCCGAAGTCACCCTCCTGACCCTGACCGCCCGTCCCTGACCCCGGTCGGCCCCGGCCTCGGCCCCCAAAACCGGATTTCGTCTCCGGCCAGCGGTGGGCTAAAGTAATCGAAGTCGCAGCGACAAGGCGACATCGGGGTGTAGCGCAGCTTGGCAGCGCGCTTCGTTCGGGACGAAGAGGTCGTGGGTTCAAATCCCGCCACCCCGACAGCTGAAACACAAGATCAGGGCCACCTGGGAACGTTCCCAGGTGGCCCTGATTCGTTTGTGCGTGACTATCTGAGTGACCACCGGTCCGGATCGGCTTTGAAAATGCCGTGCATGAAGACGAGACCGTGTTTCCTCCCGCGCGTCACCAGCGACGAGCCGATCCCAGCCCTGGTCTTCCCGGTGCTGCCGAAGCGGGCAACGCGCCGAGAGGGCAGAGAGGGCAGAGAGCGCCGCGACCGTGGTGAAAGCTCTCCGCTTCCGCCTTGGCCTCACAAGCCGTCCGGCTCAGTCGGCGGTCCCCTCCATCTGCTTCCTTGCCTCCGCCAGGCGCAGGACGTTCTCCGCCAGTTCCCGGAACTCCCGGTAACACGTCTGCACATACTTCTGTGTGCTGCCGAGCGCGCCGTCCGCCGCTTTGAGTTCGAACATCGGCTTGCGGGCGTCATGCGCCAGCGACATCAGGCTGCGGTAGTTGCGCAGGGTCGAGATGCGGTACTGATCGTCATCGCGGGACGGGTCCGGGTCGTCGAGTACAGCGGCCGAGTAGACCCACGGAATACGCTCCAGCCAGCGGCCGTACGCCTTGACCGGCCGGTCGAGACGCATTTCGGGCTGCATGATCACGTACCCCAGCGGAGTCATCCGGGCGGGCGGCGCGGAGATGCCGGGCGGCACCTGGGGCAGCACGACGTGCTGCCAGTTCCGCCGCCACTCCCGTAGCGTCGGCCCCAGGTTGCTCAGCCCCTTGAGCGAGAACAGATCGGCCGCCAGCGGCATCAGCACGCTGTCCGCCGCGATCAGCGCGGCCCGGTTGATGGCGCCGAGGTTGGGGCCGACATCGATGAGGACGATGTCCGCGTCGACGGACGCGGCTGCGTACTCGATCATGCGGTGGAACGCGGTGGTGGTGCGGATCGCGGCGACATCCCCGGCGAACGACTTGAACCACTCGTTGGAGAGCTTGTCCTCGAAGCGGCTGAGATCGAGGCTTCCGGGCAGCAGCCACAGCCCCGGCTTGAGTGAAACGGGCTCGACCAGGGCCACATCCCCGGTTCCCTCAAGGATGGGCCGCACGGCGTCGGCGACGGTCCGGTCCTCCCGCACCCGCCCCATCCCGGGCAACCCCGCCACGGCCGCGCCTTGCGCGATCAGCTCGGAAGGGTTGGACCACAGGTCCTCGATCTCGCTCTCGTCCAGGCACATCGACGTGAGGTTCGCCTGTGGGTCCAGATCCACCGCGAGGACGCTCATCCCCAACCGGCTGATCATGTGGGCCAAGTGATAGGCGAGCGTGGTCTTGCCGACGCCGCCCTTGTTGTTGAACAGCGCGATCGATGTCGCCGTCATGTGGCTCTCCGAAGGGTTACGGCCCAGGACGAGTCGTCGACCTGAAACTCGGGGGGCGGATTGCCGTTGCGCTCCAGGGCGGCACGGACGCGACCGATACCCCGGCCAAAGCGGTTGACGTATCCGAGCCCCTTCAGCGCCGCCGCGAGCGAAGGATTGCGGTAGTCCGTGACCCGGTCGAAGTTGTCGTCCCGTACCTGCCCGAACGGCCCGCCCGGATTCGTCACCTCAATACGGTCGTCGAACCAGATAATGCGCGTCGGAGCGTACGAGGTCTCGTAGTTCCGGTGCATCAGGGCGTTCATACAGATCTCGCGGAGTGCTTCCAGCGGGTAGTCCGGGTGCGGGGTCTCGCGGAACCCCTCCCCCACCAGCCGGGTCCGGAGATTGCTCCGTAGCAGGGGTTCGAGCCGGGCGGCGGTCCCGATGAGGTTCTGCCTCAGCTCCTGCTCATCGGCGATGGGCGCGCCGAGATCGGCGCCTTCGTACCGCACGAACTGGACGTACGCCCCGGGAATCCCGCTCGACGGGTCGATCCCAATGGCCAGCAGGCCGAGCGCCGTGGGCACGCCCTCCGGGGTGGCGAGGTGGCAGGAGGACAGTTGCACGTCGAGCGGACGGCCGTTCTCCTCGATCACCTGGGGATCGACCATGGAAGGCAGATACGAGCGCTGGAACAGATCGAGATCGAGATCATCCCGTGTGGCACGGGCCACCGCCTGGGCGTCGAAGGGAGCGTCTTTGGCTCGGCGGCGCTCCGACAGGACGCGTTCGTCCTCGCGGCCGGCGCGCCGGGTGGTGGGGCCGGGCCTGACCCAGATCACGCCGTCGCACCGCACGGGCGGTGCGACGGACGCCTCCACCCGCAGATGTACGACGGGCTTGCCCTTGAACCGGGCCGCACGCACGGTGAGAGACCGTCGGTCGCGAGAATACGGCCGTCGTCGCGGAGGTCCGTCAGGGCCAGCAGGGCGCGATCACCGGTGTCGACGCCGTCTATGGGGTCCCCGTTGTCGTCGACCCCGACGAGGATGTCGCCTCCGCCGCTGCCGCAGAGGTCGTTCGCCATGGCGCACACGGCGTTGGCGATGGCGTCCCCACGCTTGCCTTCACGCTTGGCAGTGCGCTTGAACTCCAGCGTCGTGCTCTCTCGGGTACCGAGGATGTCTGCCCGATCGTCTTCGCTCACGGTACGCATTCTCTCAGCCGATGGTCGTCGGGCGCCGCCGTGCCCGCTGCGGCACGGCGGCGGTGATGACGCCTTTCGGTCGGGCGGCCCTGCTGCCAGGGGCGAGGGTGGCCCAGGTCCACGTACCGGCGTCCGGCCACCGGCCTTGCGCCTCCGCGGCGCTGAATCCCCAGGTGCCCCGGTACGCCGCCACCAGGGATTCCACCCCCTTCCAACGTCACCAGCGTCACCGGCGCTTCCAGCAGCATGAGGCGTACGCCAACGTGCCCCGCACCCGGTGCGATCATGCGCGGGCGCGTTGGCGTTGTGCGGCGTCAGGCTTCCACGGCGTACGGCACGAAGGTCGCCCAGGCTCCGGGGGCGAGCGTCAGGCGGGGGCCTTCGAGGTCCTTGGAGTCGCGGACATGCACGGTGCCGGGGGTGGTGGCAATCTCGACGCAGGAATCGCCCTGGGTGCCATCGCTGTAGCTGCTCTTGAACCACGCCAGTTCCAAGCCGTCACCGGCGGAAACCTTGCGCATCATGTTTCTCCCAGCAGTAGTTGCTCGATGAAGGCCAGCGACTCCCGAGGCGTGAGAGCCTGCGCCCGGATGGTGCCATACCTCAGTTCAAGGATGCGCAGTTGCTTCAGGTCGGAGGTCGGTCGGCCGTTGAACGCGCCTTCAGATCGCCCCACTGCCGTACCATCCTCGAACTTCAGCATCTCAATCCTGCCGTCCACCCCGGGGTGAGCATCACTCTTCGTCGGCATCACCTGAAGTGCGACGTTATGCAAGTGCCCGACCTCCAGCAGACGTTCGAGCTGGCGTCGCCACACCATTGTGCCCCCGACCTCCCGGCGTAGTATCGCCTCTTCCAGCACGAAGCTGACAGAGGGAGCCGGGTCCCGCTCGAAGATCGACTGCCGGGCCATGCGAGCGGCCACCATGCGTTCCACATCATCCCGTGAGTACGGCGGCTGCGCCGCCTGGAAGAGCGCCCGCGCATGGTCCGGTGTCTGCAACAACCCGCTGATGCTGTTGCACACGTACACCCCGATCTCGACCGCCTCGGCCTCCAGCTTGGCCAGCGCCCGTACCTTCTTCGGGTACCGGACCTTCTTCACGTCCTCCCACGTCGCCGCGATGAGGCCATCCGCTCCCAACACCTCGTCGGCCTTGTTCAGGAAGTCCTGCCGAGGGATCCGTTTCCCGCCCTCGATCTTGTAGACCATGTCTTCGCTGTAGCCGACCGCCTTGCCGAACTCGCAGGCGCGCAGGCCCGCCGACTCTCGTCGCAGCTTCAACTGCCGTCCCACCGTGGCGATGACGGCCACGCCCCAATCGTCGTCCGGGTCCACCTCCCACCCCGGCTCGTCCGTCTCGTCCTTCGGTTGTACCGCCTCGTCGTCCACCGACATCCGCACTCCTCCGTCACGCTGCGCCGTTCCTCGGCGCCCTCGCCCTACCCGTAGGAACCGTTCGGACAGCCAAGACAGCACCGGACAAGCACCGGACAGTGACCGTACGCAACCGTTTCATCACTTATCAGCGTAGGCAGTTTCGGCCACTGTGAGTGATGTGATTCATGAAACCGCCGAGACCACGGCCCCACTCGACCACGCCGCGCCCACCTTCAGCGTGCTGCTCTCCTCCACACCCCGGGGCGCCCGCCTCGCCCGGCTGCTCGCGGACGAACAACTCCGGGGCTGGGGGCTTCCGTCGGATCCCGCCCGGCTCCTCGTGGCCGAGCTGGCGGCCAACGCCGCCTCCCATGGGCGGGTGGCCGGGCGGGACTTCCGGCTCACGCTTCGCCTTGCCGGTGATGTCCTGCGTATCGAGGTCGCCGACACGCGCCGGGAACTCCTGCCCGTACTTCAACGGGTCTGCCCGGACAGCGAGTCGGGGCGCGGTCTGCTGCTGGTGGACGCGCTCGCCGACCGCTGGGGCGTGATCGAAGGTCTGTTCCCGCGCAAGATCGTCTGGGCGGAAGTGCGTCTCACGCGACCGGAACCCGGTCCGCCGGGTTCCGGTGGGGCCGGTGCTCTTTCATAAGGAACGTGAGGAGAAAGCACCCCCACCAAGCCCCACCCCACCCGCCCGTCGCACACACTCACTCGGGCGGGTGAACCATCTGGTTCTGGTGGATTTCGGGTCCCCCAGCTGCCTTACGCTCAGCCAGAGCAACAGACGCACCACCACAGACACATCACCGCAGACATGAGTCGGCCCCCGGCCGGGACTCGCGATCCCGATCGAGGGCCTGACCACCGAGGAAGAAGCAACTTCCCGATGGATAATCGAAACCTTAGCGTTCCTTCCCATGCCCCGTCAGGCGTACTCGCCGGTCAGCGCCATTCGCAGGCGCACTCGCGTCACCGTGTGAGGGCTTCTGCTTCGGCGCCCCGTCCCTCCGGTGTCGAGCACGACAACTCCCGCCACACCACCCGCTTCACCGTCGTCGGCAACCACCTCGCCCAGCACCGCGAGCTGTCACTCGTCGCCATCGGCCTCGGTCTGTACATCCAGTCACTGCCCACCGGCGCCCTCATCGACATCAAAAGCCTCACCGGACGCTTCCCCGAAGGCGCCACCCGTATCGCCACCGGGTTACGCGAACTTGAGGCACACGGCTACCTGCGCCGGGTCCGCGAACGCACCCCCGGCGGCCGGATCGTCACCCGCACGATCTCCTGCAACCAGCCCAGAGCAACCCGACAACGCACCACCACCGCACCGACTCGCACCACCACACCGGTTCCTGCCGCCACACCAGTTCCTGCCGCCACACCGATTCCTGCCACCGCGCCCGTCCGCGCCCCGCGCCCGCAAGTGGCCCCGGCACGCGAGCACCCCGTACCGGCACAGCCCGTACCCGCACCACCCGCACCACCCGCACCCCGGAAGAAGCACCCCCTGCCCGCCGTACCCCAACCCGGCTACTCCTCCCCCCAACTCCTCCGCATCGCCACCGACCTCCTCACCAGCCTGCGCACCCACGACCCCCGCCTCCTCCTCTCCGCCCGCGACACCGCCCACCTCGCCCCCGGCATCGCCGCCTGGCTGGAACGCGACGTACCACCCACCGCCGTACACCACGCCCTCACCACCGACCTGCCACCCGAAGGACCACGCCGCCCCGCCGCCCTCCTCGCCTACCGCCTCACCGACCAACTACCACCCGCACCCACCTTCCCCACACCCACCACCCCACCCCCCGTCCGACACCCCCTCCAGAACTGCGACCGCTGCGACCGCGCCCACCGCGCCCCCGAACCCGGCTACTGCCACGACTGCCGACTGAGCCAGGACGGGTCACATCATGAAACTTCCTGACAACACAACCGCTGCGACGGCAAGATGAACGCGCACGGCCAGGACGCCATCCGGACACCATCTGTACGTACATACCCGACAGGACCCCACGTGCTGCCTTCCTTCGCCGCGAACGGATTCCTTCCGCTGGGCCGGTACTCCGTCTCCGTGCAGGAGGCACGGGCCGCACTGGTCGATGCTCCGGAGTTTCGTGACTCGGATACGCGCCCAGGCCTGTGGGACGGTCTCCACGACTATCTGGACCACTTCTTCGTGCTGGAGGACGCGCACGCGGGCATCCTCAACGGGGTGGCACTCGTCCACCGAGTGTGGCTGGGCGGCAGCTTCGTCAGTACGAAGCGCGACCCGCGCAACATCGATGTGACCCTGCTGATCGACAACAGGGCCGAACACGCAGTGCGCGGCAAACCCGGCTCGAAGTGGCTGACCACGGCGTTCAAGAGCCGGGACCGTATGAAGGAGAAGTTCGGTGTCTCCCCGGTCAGGGTGGGTTACCGACCCGTGAGCCACGTCTTCCGGCCTGAACTCATGTCGTCGGAAGAGCGGTCATACTTCACAGAACGTGGCGTATGGGACGATTGGTGGCAGCGCTGCCGACTACCCGACCGGGCTGACCGTTCCCCGTCGGAGGAGAGTGCCGCTCCGGCACGCGGTTACCTGGAGGTGCGGCTGTGACGACCGGCGAAAGCTGGCGCGACCAGAGGCGAGCCCACCTGGCGCGAGACTCCACGGCCGCCGATCGTGCCGCTCGGCTTCTCGACGAGATGGGCACGGACGAACGCGACGACGACGAGGTCGAGGCCGATCACCGAATGAGCCGCTTGGCGGCGGCACGCGAGTACGAGCCGGATGCTCGCCTCGACGAAGAACTCCGACTTCGGCTCACCGGCCCCGCCACCGAGGGCGGCGCGCTGCGCTTCCAGTGGGGTGACGCCCTGCTCGATCCCGTGGAGAAGGCCGTTTCCGTCGCGGCGGGAACTCCGATCCAGCTGGAACTCACCGGCCTCTCGGCGGGCAGCACCGTGATCCACGCCCGCCCTGTCTCCTCCGCACATCCCCAGGAACAGCCAGTCCTGGACGCTCCTGCCACGTCCGCGACAAGCACCGGCATGCACGCGTTCACCAAGCTCCTGGACGCACTGGAGGCCGAACAGGATGTCCGCGAATGGGTGAGGATCTTCGATGCGGTGGAAGCGGTCGCCCGCGCACTGGACAAATACGAGCTCGAACTCGGTGTGACGTGGTACGACGCCTCCGGCGGCGTGCGGAGCGCCCGGCTGACCGAACGCGGTCGGCACTACGTCGAACGCCTCCGCGGCACCAGGCCTCGCGATCAGGAGATCACCGTCTCCGGTCGTATCACCGAACTGCGGGAGAGCGGATGGGTCAAGGTCAAGACGGGCACAGCGAAGAACGCCCCCGCCTACGACGTTCACTTCGAGGCATCCGAGGAATTGCTCCGCATGCGTCCCACGCTCGGGGACAACGTCCATTTCCGGGTCCGGTTCCGTCAGCACCTGGACTCCGTCGGTATCGCGCGGACCACCGAGTACACCTACCTGGGACCGGCTGCGGAACAGACCTCGCTTCCTCTGGGCCTCTGAGCCGAAACGCCCATGACTTCGGTGAACTCGGCCGGCGTGTGGCCGACCGCCGGGCGACGGACGGAATCGGGTCCGCCCACGACGGCGGGACCGCAGCTCCCGTAGTGGTGATGCTCGGTGATGTGCTGGTCGCCTGTCGTCTGGTAGACGCGGCCATTGTCCTGGGCGCGGCCGTCCATGTCACCGCTCATCGTTCGGTGAACCGACCCGGAGTTGATCGCGGAGACCTCGGCGGGCTTCGACGAGCTCTACGCCCGGGGAGAGAAGTACAGCGACTTCTTCGACCGCGAGATCGCCCCGCTCCCGCCGCCGCCCGCCACTGCCTGAGCCACGGACCGGGGACACGCACCTGGGCGCTGCCAACGTCGCGGTAGACGTTTCCTACCGGGAGGTGAAGTCGTCCTGCCGGTAGGTGAAGTCGCGTCGTCGTCACCGCACCAGGATCAACCCGCAGCTGTACGCGCGGGCATGGCCGATACCGCGGGTGAGGGCGGCCACGAACACCTGCGGGTCCGTGACGGTGAAGGTGCCCTTGATCTCCGCGCGGGCGATGCGGAGCCCCTTGTGGGGCGCCGGGCTGGAGACCTTGGGGAGCATACGGAGGGCCAGCCGGTCAGTATCTGCGTCGGCGCCGATGCGGGTCACTCCGTCGGGGGCGACGGCGGGTTCGCCGAGCGGCTGGAGGCGGCGGGCGAACCAGGTCTTCACGTGTTCGGGGGTGGTGTGGGCGACCCGTACACCCCTCGTCTTCTCGGGGGACCCCGGTGCGGGCGGACGGCTGCGTACGGGGTTGACGACCGCGCGGAAGTCGACCTTGTCACCGGTGCGGAAGGTACGGTCGATGGTGAGGGTGTGCGGTTTCTCGGCGAGCGCGGCCCGGGGCACACCGCTCCAGTCACCGGGGACGCCGGACTGCACCACGAGGGAGAGCTGGGCCCGCCGGAGGTCGACGGTCCAGGTCGACAGGACGCCCATCTGGGAACGGGCGTCCCGGCTGCCGTCGTCCACCCAGCCCTTGAAGCCGCTCATGACGGTCCGGTGCATGTCCTGGGCATCAATCAGGGACTTGGCGGCATACGGGTGCCGAGCGTCCAGGGCCAGCAAGGTGTGCGTGGCGACGAACCTGGCCGTTGTGACGAGGGTCGGGGGTGTGGTGGGCGTGGTGGGCATGGTGTCGTTCACCGGATAATGTCCCATTCGCGGGCGTGCGGGGCGATGGTGACGCGGTGGCGGGTCTCCCAGCGGAGGCTGTGGACGGGGCCGTTCGCGTCGAACCGTACGGGCTGGTCGTGGACGGGGCCGACACCCGGAAGGGGGTGTGGACTCTCGATCCAGGCCCAGGGGCGGTTGTCCGTCTCCGAGGTGGGTGCGATGCCGTCGGCGGGGAGAAGGGCCGTCCTTTCGAATACCTCCTCCAGCGTGCCCGGCTCGATACCCAAGGCCAACTCGCCGCTGGGCGGGCAGGACTTGCGGCCGAGCCAGAGCAGACGCTTCGGATACTCCAGGGCGTGTGCGACTCGTTCCAGGAGGGCACGATCGAGGTGCTGGAGACCTACGAGGAAGGCGGCGTCGGCGAGATACCAGCGCTCGGTGAGCATGGCGTGGCGGCGGACCTCTCCCGAGACAAGGGTGCCCGAGACCGGGTCGGCCGCGATCTTCTTCGGCGCCCCGTACCAGGCTTCCAGCGCTTGGCGGCCGAACGGCTCGGGGGCCTGATCACCCGTACCTGTGCCCGTACCCGTACCTGTGCCCGCTTCCACAGCCGCTGCCCGGCGGTGGTCCGTAGCGAGGTCGCGGGGGCGGAGCGGGTACGTCCCGCCGCCGACGGTGTGGTAATCGCGCAGCGGGGTGCCCGGGCGGTCGGCGCGGACGCCGAAGAGGACCGTGGCGAGTTCACCGAGGGGTTGTTCCCGATCGAGACCGAGAGCTGCGGCACACAGTCCGATCACACCGGACTTGGTGGGCCGGGAGTGTGTATCGCGGTGTGCGAACCGGCTGGACACACCCCAGGACTGCAAGGGCCCAGCCAGTCGGATGAGCAGGACGTATGTCTGGCTCATGGGGTGAGGCCCTCGATGTTCTCCACCACTGTCGCGCCGGACGCCGCCAGGTTCAGCTCTCCCAGGAGGTCGTCGATGCGGGGATCGTAGGTGAGGACCCGTGCGGTACGCAGATCCTTGCGGCGGCGGCTGACGAAGGCGTGGTGACGCAGGAGCCTGCGGACCGCAGCGGGGCCCGCAGGTCCGTCGCCACCGGCGCTCTCGGGGGCCTCGTCCACAGGGAGTTGGAAGGCAGCGGCGTAGTTGTAGGGGCGTTCGCCCTCAAACGCGAGCACCAGCGCGGGGAGCGAACCGGTAGAGGCGGTGGAGTTCTTCTTGGCCTCCGGGAACGCCTCCACGAAGGCGTTCACGAATTCCTTCTCGGCGGCGTTGGCCGCTTCTTCCGCCTCGCCCTCCGTCATTCCGGCCACGCGCAGGTTGGTGCGGAGCTGGGTTCGGTCGAGGACGGCGTGCCGGTAGAAGGTTCCGGAGATCAGAGACTGGTAGCCCGTCATGCCGGCGCCCGCGTCGTCCGCCGCGTCGAGGAAGCTGAGCGCGTTCCGCTTGCGGTCCAGCTTCGCATCGTCGGCGGCCGCGTAGAAGTCGTCGATCTGTTCCGCTTCGTGCACGGTGAAGGCGTGGCTGCTCTGGACTGCCCCGTCGACGTTCGGCGAGTCCGGGACCTCGGCGAGAAAACGTCCGTAGAGGGCGATGTCGACGGCGTCGCGGGGAGCGATGGCGAGGAGGACGGCGTCGCGGGTGGTTCTGGCGAGGGGCGGGAGTTTCGCGGCGGCGGATTCCGTGGCATTTTCCGTGGCGCTCTCGTCCTCCGGCGACGGCGCGTCCGCCTTCTTCTTGGCCCCCCGGCGGGGCTTCTTCGCCGCCTCGGCCTGGACCTGGAGATATTCGTCGCGCCATTCGCCGAGCTCGTCCACGTGTGCCACGATGTGTGCGGCGATTCTCGCTCCGGCGTCGGCGGGCGCGAAGATCAGGACCTTCGTCAGGTTGGCCACGGTCTTCTTGCCCGGGTCGCCGAACTTCAGGCCGCTCGCCTCGATGACCGCGCGCGCCGTGGCGACGGCCTCCTCCCGCTCCCAGCCGTGCGCGGACTCCAGCTCCCTTGCTGCCAGCAGCGCCCACTCCCGTGTCCTGATGCCCATACTCCGCCCCTTGAGGGCGCCGAGGCCGGCGTTGGCGCGATTGCGGGCGTGGACGCGCTCGGCGCGCCGACGGGCCTGACTGGTGATCATGTGCCGTTCGGCGCCGCCGTACACCAGGCTTTTGGGCTGGCCGTTCTCGTCACGTACCGGGAGAACCGCGACAAGTGTTTCGAGGAGGTGCAGGGAGAGGAACTGGCTTCGAACATCCTCGGTCACGTGGTCGCGCCCTTTCGTGGCATCTGCTGCTGCTTGCTCTGTGCTGCCCCGCCCCGCGTCGCCGGGGTGTGGAAATCGACCGCCCACTGGTAGGCGATCCGCTCCTTGCGGTCGTGCCATCGGATCAGGTCCTCGGTCAGCTCGGTCCAGGACGGCGGCGCCTGATCGCACGACCGGAGCCGGGTGATCGTGTGCTGGAGGTGGCGCCAGGGGATACGGCGGCTGGCGACGACACGGTCCAGGAGGCGCTGCGCGCCCGGGTTGTCGGGGCCACGGTGGGCGTTGTCGCCGATCCGGCGCGCCGCGCCGCCGAGGCTGCCGTACCCGTACGAGAGCACAGGGCGGCCCTGGTGGTAGATCGCGAACAGGAAGGCCATCCGCTCGAACAGCTCGCGGTGCTCGTCGCCGCCGTACCAACCGGCCCGGATGTGGGCGTTGGTCGGGGTCCTGGCACGGCGCAGGTCGGCGAGGGTGCCGTACTCGCGGTTGCGGACGAGGGTGGTGAGCCAGGTGGTGAGGGCGGTGCTGTCGTGCGGGAAGGAGGTCCGGGCGGCGGGATCCTCGGAGTGGCTGTTCTCAGTCATGCGCGGTCTCCCCTCGGAGCTCGGCGGGGGCCTTGGTTCTGTTCATTTCGTCCTCGAAGCACTGCTCGGCGCGGGCGCGGGCGAGGTGCCCCCGCTTGTTGGGCGGGAGGGAGTCGAGGCGGTGGGTGAGGTGGGTACGGGCCGATACGACCAGCGTGCCGGCGTATGCGATGAGGGGCGCCGATACCGGATCGTCGTCCTCCGCGCCTCCTTCGATCACCTCGTCAAGGAGTTCGTAGAAGGGCTGGGCAGCGTCGGGCCAGAACTTCCACCGCGCGTCGAAGCGCGCCACCTGGGCGGCGGCATCGGCCGCACGCACAGCCGGATAGACGATCTCCGTGGCCACGACCGCCGCGCGCTTCAGGCTGTAGGCCACGTACTCGGCGACGACCGAGCCACGGTAGGACGCGTGGTGCAGATGCCTGGCCATGCCGGGGGCGTACGGGTAGCTGCCCTGCGTCCAGGCGACCGGCAGCGCCTGGTTGGCCAGCAGGCCCACCGCCCAGAGGTGGTACGGAGCGCTGATGCCCTTCTTCTCGTACGGCAGGGAGTGGAGCCGTGCGTAGAGCCCCGTCTGGGCGTCCTTCACCGCGCCGTACAGCGCGTGCGCGTCCCGCCACTGAGCCCGGGTGGGGGACGGCCACAGGGGCTTCGCGTGGCCGTTCAGCATCTCTTTGAGCACCGCGTCCTGGAGGTGGCGTTCCGGATCGAGTTCGAGGACTTCGCCGGCACCGATCAGGACGCGGTCAACGACGATCTGGCCGTGCGGGCCCCGGGTCGGGCGCAGGAGGATGGAACGGCCGAGGGCGCTGTGGAGGTCGGCCGAACTGCTGGGCACCCGGGGTTTGGCCTTCGCGTCGAAGGTCCGGCGCGGGATGGCGCCGCTCGTCCATGAGGTGTTGAGGGCGGGCCGGCCGGGGCCTTCGGGCGGATAAAGGTTGAGGCGCAGGGTCTCGCCGAGCGTACGGCCGAGGGCGACGACACGGATCCGCCCGGCGAGCCGGCCGGCGGCCAAGTTGGTGATGGTCGCGCCGAGTTCCTTGCCGGACATACGGGCGCGGCCGTACGGGGCGTACACATGCTGGGTGAGCAGAGCGCGGAACGCCTCGGCGGCGGGGAGGGGTTCGCTGTGTTCGAGGTGGTGGTGGTCGAAGTGCTGGCTGTAGTCACCCGCGTGCTCGATGACCAACTGGGCTGTGCCCGTACCGCTTTCCTCGATGTACGGGGTGAGCATGGCGTTCTGGCCGAGGGGCACCTCGGGGTGGAACAGGTCCCATGCGGCGTCGGGCTCCTTGGCCAGCCACTTGGCGGCCCGACCGAGAGGGTGCTCCCCGATGATCCACGCGCGCCACTCCTCGGGCGAGGAGGGGCAGATGCGCGAAGCGAAGCAGATGGCCATCAGGTACTCGATGACGGCGACGGTCTCACCGGGGGTCGCGCAGTTGATGGTGCTCAGCCTGTCGGCGTCGGTGAGGAGTGCGCGCAGGGAGTGGTGGGCGGTGGAACCGTCGAGAGCCACGGCGGGGATGCAGGGGCGAGACCGGGGGTCCCAGCGGGGACGCGGCTCGGGCTGGTCGGGAGTGGGCGCCTCGGGGACGCGCGCTTCAGGGATCCGTGCTTCGGGCAATGCCTGGCTACCGCTTTCTGGATCATGCGCCAGCAGGGCATGGCGGTGATGTTCCGGAACGACAAGAACGCTAACAGTTGATGATTAGAGAGGTGGAGCGATTTGGCGCCTTCAGGCTTCCGCGGGTGAAGTCGACTGTTGCTGTAGCACTGCTATGGATTCCTGCAAGTGAGGGTTAGTCGACTGCAGCAGGTGCAGTGTCCGGGTGTTCGAATCTCTCCTCTCCCCACAAATAGCCCTGGCGTGCGCACAGTTATGGGATGCTAAATGCGCGTGAGCTTCGCGGTCTCTTCGCATCGGCATGTCCTGCTCTAGGCATCCAGGCCAAGGCAGGGGGAAGGGCTGTCATGACACGTGACTCACCGCAACGGAATTGGCTGAAGCGACACAGAAGCGAGCTGCTGCTCATCTGTATCGCGGCAGCCGCTTCCGCGCTGATGGCCAAGGTTCTGGACTACGTTCTGTAGCCAGTCGGCCGTTCTCGACGCGTGGACGGCGTCGAGAACGGCCACCCCAGCCATGCTGTCCTGGTTCCACCCCGTATCTGCGGGGTGGAACCAGGACAGCGGTGCCGAGGCGCCGACTGCGTCGGCAATCCCCCAGTCTATGCGACCCCTTCAGCCTGGCCTGGTGCGAATTCGATGGGCAGAATCGTCTTCAGTCACCAGCTAGTTGGTACTCCCGCGCAGCGGGATGGCCCGTCGACTGCAGCAGTTGCCGTGCTGGGGTTCCCCCCGCGTGAGCGGGGATCTTCGGGCCGTCGTCTTCGCCAGCGAGGGCGCCGGCCCGATCCGTTACCGAAGCGATGGACTTCATCATTACCCCGACCGCCGCTTCTTGATGAGGATTGTCAGCGTGGAGCGTGCGTCGCGGCGGAGTTCCGGGGTGCGAGCCAGCACCGAGGTAAGGGCGACAACGGCCACGACGCCGCCGTACAGCAGGCCGACAGTGGCCGTCAGGGAGGCCGCGGCGTGGAGCAGTTCGGGCAGTACGGTCACGGGGTGTCCTTCCGTCCGGGCCGTGAGAGGCGGCCCCTCGATGTGAGGACCCCAGCGTCGGGCGTCGAGGTGCGGTGCGGACAGAACCGCACCCCGCGCAGCCACGATCTGTGCAGGTCGGCGCGGGGAATACCGGGTTTTCGGGACGTCATTCTGTCGGGGGAGAATGGAAGAGAAAGTGAGCGACCAGAGCAGCGCGGAAGCACCGCACAAGCTCCTCGGCGCGATGGTGAAGAAGCTGCTGGAGGAGTCAGGGCTCAGCCAGCGCAAAGCCGTGGACGCCTGTGGAGAGAACGGACCGAGACACAGCACCCTCCGGGACTGGCTCGAAGGCAGGACGGTGCCAGCCGCGACGGCGGAGCACACGGCGCGTTTCTGGTTGCTGGTACAGACGTTGCGGGCGTCCGCCGGTAACTCCGTGTACAGCGAGGGCGAGTGGGAGGCCGCGCTCCTGGCGGCCCAGCGAGACGCGGCCAGGAGAAGCTACGCGGCAAGCAAGTCTACGGAACGGCTCGACCCCAAGGGGCACTTCGTACGGCCCCACCTCGCCGGGCTGGGACCCTCGGCGCTGGACCCCTCGGGTCTGAGAATCCGGGACGTCCTGGTCGGCCGGGAGGCGGAGCGGACGGCACTGGCCGCCTTCGTCCGCGCCGACGAGCCGCACGCGCCGTCGTACCTCTGCTGGCATACGCGGCTCAGATCGGGGAAGACCGCGCTGCTCGCCGACTGCGTACGGAAGCCGCCGCCGAACGTCGATGTCCTGAACTTCTTCGTCTCCGAGGCGCGAGGCACCCACACCCGTGCCGCCTTCGCCACGGAGATGGGGCGGCAGATCGGGTCGTTCCTGGGCCCGGACGAGCCCGCCGTGCCGAGCCCGCGCAATCCCCGGGAATGGGCGGCTCTCCTCCGTAAAGCCGCCCGCAAGAGCGCCGAGCGCGGACGGCGGCTTCTCCTCCTGGTCGACGGCCTCGACGAGGACGCGGCCTGGTCCACGCGGGAGGCCGTTCACGGCCGGAGCATCGCGGCGCTGCTTCCCGCCCGGCCCCATGGCAACCTGCGGATCGTCGTCTCCGTACGGCAAGGTCTGTGCCTTCCCGGAGATCTTCCCGACGACGTACCTGTCAGCCATCCGCTGCGCCTGCGGGAGTGTTTGCGTCTGCTGGGGCCCTCCGAACGGGCTGCCGAGGCCGGGCCGACACCCCGGGCCGCCGCGGACCGGCTACGCGCGAGCGAGCCGGGCCGGACCGTCACCGACCTGCTCGCCGTGGCGGGCGGGGGCCTGCGCGTGGCGGATCTGGCGGAGCTGGCCGGGGCACCCGTCGACCGGGTCGACCGTCTCGTCCAGAGCGCGGACGGGCGGTGCGTCGTGCTGGACGAACCGGCGACCGATATCGCTACCGATGCCGAGACGTACGCGCTGGGCCACGACGACGTCCTTCGTACGGTACGGCGGGAGTTGGGGCCGACTGGTGTGGCGCGCCACACCGCGCGGCTGCACGTCTGGGCCGAGGCATGGCGTACCGCAGGCTGGCCCGAGGGGACGCCTCCGTACCTGATGACGGACTACCTCCGTCTGCTGGACGACCCCACGCACCGGGCGGAGTACGTTCTCGACGGCCGACGGCAAGTGCGGCTCACCGCCGTCGCCGCCGGTCACGATGTCGCCCTCGCGCAAGTGGACGCGCTGGCTTCGGCGTTCGGTGACCAGACCACGGCAGACGCCGACTCTCTCGGATTGGCCGCGCGGCTCGCCGTGTCGCACGCCTCCCTCCTGCACCGGGCACGCCAGGTACCGCCGGAGGCTCCGGCGCTCTTCGTCCGGCTCGGCAACGTCGAGCGCGCCCGCTCGCTGGCCCGCTCGGCGTCGGAACCGGCGGTCAAGGCAGCGCGCCTGGCACAGGTCTCGGTGGAGCTGAGCCGTAAGAAGCTGGAAGGGACAACCCCCGTCGCGCAGGAGGCCGCGGAATGGGCGGCCCGCGCCGACTTCGTCCTCCCCCGGCCGGCTCACGACGTGGACGCCTATGCGTCGCTCGCGCAATCCGCGCACGCGCTCAGCGCGCTGGAGGAGCCCGATGCCGCGCGCGCCCTGTTCCGGGCAGTGGTCCTCAGCGGTACGGCCGACGTCGAGACGCTGATGACGGCCGTAAACGTCCTTACCGAGGACGACGCCGAGGACGACCGCGAGAGCGACAGCAAGGGGGACAGCGGGAGGGACAGCAAGGGCTGCGGTGCAAACTGCGGCGAGCGCGACGGCGAGGACTGGGTCTCGGCGGTCTCGGCGCAGGCGTACGCCCTGAGCGCGGGCGGCCCCCGGGCACAGGCCGCCGCGGTGGACATCTGGGCGACGATCGCCCGCGGGCGGCCCTCACGCGGTCCCCATGCCCGGGATCACATCGAGTGGCTCTGCGAGGAGCTGGACCCGTCGGACGGGCTGGCGACGGTCGACGTCCTCGCCCTCGCCGCTTCCGCGCTGGCCAGTCGTAGGATGGCGGCCCGCTTGGCGAGGACCGCCCTGGACCGGCTGTCGGCCGCGCTCACCGACCCGGACAGCCTCTCCCCCGCCGACCGGGCCCACTTGCGGCGTGAACTCTCCACCACCCTGGAGCGCCTCACCCGGGCCATCGACGACACCGGCATCGGTCTGCACGCCCTGGACGAGATCAAGGAGTTGGTGACGGCACTTCCCGACGAGATGCGTACGGGGTTGCTCGGCGACACCCTCACGGATCGGGCAGTGGCCAACATCGAGGCGGCCGACGAGCGCAGGGCCGGGGATGACTCCGTGCTCCGGAAGCAGGACCTGAAGCTCAAAACGGAACAGCAGAGACACAAGGACTGCCGTCGCGACGACTCTCCGAAGCCGGTCAAGAGGCGGCGGCCCCCGCGCGGAGGAACACCGTCCCAGCACCAACCGGAGGACGATCACGACGATCAGCAGCCGGAGCACGTCACTCTGCTCGGAGAAGCCGATCGGCTGCTGCAGAACGGCAACGTGCTGCTCGGCCGCGAACGGCTGGAGGCGGCTCTACGGTGCTCGCCTCCTGCGACCGCGTCGGCGGCCATCAACAGCGGCTGGACGCTGTTGATGGCCCAAGCGCTCGGCGCCGTAGGGGAATTCACCTACGCGGACCGGCTGCTCTCCGCCCTTCCCGAGGCGGAGAGCGTGGAGAGCCGGGTACGGCACCTGGCGGCCGTATCGATGGGGTGTTCGCAGGGCGGCGGGTACGGCGAGGCGAGCCGGTACGCCCGGGAGGCGGCGGGCCTCGTGGCGGGCGCGGCCGATCCCGTGTTGCGGGGAGTGGTCGCGCAGGCTCTGGCCCACGCCGGGGATGCCGCCGACGCTGTGGAGCTGGCAGAGCGGGAAGAGCCCCGGGGCGCCCTGACCAACGCCCGGCTCAAGATCCAGATCCGCCGGTCGGTGACGGCGGTCGCCGCCGGGCTCGCTCGTCGGCACCCCGAAGCAGCCGCCCAGCTCATCGAGCCCGTAACGACCGAGCTGAGCCGGCGCACCGTGCAGGACGGCCTGCGCGAGCCGATCCCCCAGCTGGTGCCCCTCCTGCTCCCCCTCCCCGATGTACGGCAGCCCGGACCGTGGTTGGGCGCGGCGCTCCAGCACGCCGCGCGGTTCGCACAGGAACCCGGTCGGCGAGGGGACGCGCAGACGGCCGTGCTCCTCGCCCTGCTGGAGCGGCTCAACTGCTGTCCGGAGCTGGAGCTGCCTCCTGTGGCCGACACGATCGGCGAGTGGCCCCGGACCCTGCCGCCGGATCAGGTTCCCCACGCCGAACTGGCCCTCCTCAAAGCGGTGGAGGGCGATGTCTCCGAAGCCCAGCGCCTCGCCGAGGCAGCGCCGACTCCGGACGGGCGGGCCGCGGCCCTGGCCGCCGTCGCCACCCACCTGGCGGGCGTCCCCGTCGCGATCACCGTCGCGATCACCGTCGCGCTCCCCTCCGCGCTCCCCGTCGACCGGGCCTCGGGAGACGCGACGCTCCGCCTCTGCCTGGCGCTCGCCCACGCCGCGAACGACGGCCCGCCGCCCGACGAGGCGGCGGCCCGGCGGCTCGTACGCGTACTGCCGGCAGGCGAGGGGTGGGCGTACGCGATCCCGCTGCTCCCCCGGCTGGCGCCCGAGGCGCTCGTACCGCTCGGAGAGCTGCTACTGGCCCACGGTCGCCCGGACAGTGACACCGCTGGGTGAACGAGCGGCTTCGGGGACGCACGACGGCCACGGTCTCCTCGGACCAGTCCTCGCATAGACATCCGCAGCGCAGGGGAGGCTGGATACGATGTGAGGCGGCGCAATGCGTTGGTGCAGGTGCCGGCCGTTTATCAAGGAAAGGGAAACGCGCACATGCCGACCGAGACATTCGAGTTCCAGGTGGAAGCTCGCCAGCTTCTCCAGATGATGATCCATTCGATTTATTCGAACAAGGATGTCTTTCTGCGGGAGTTGATCTCCAATGCCTCCGACGCGCTGGACAAGCTCCGGTTGGAAGTTCTGCGGAACGACGGACTGACGGAAGACGTATCGGACCTCCATATCGCCATCGAGGCCGACAAGAAGGAACGTACGCTCACCATTCGGGACAACGGCATCGGAATGTCGCATGCCGAGGTGGTACAGCTCATCGGGACAATTGCCAATTCCGGTACCGCGAAGTTCCTCAAGGAGCTCAAGGAGAGCCGGGAGAGTCAGGAATCGGCGGCTCCCGAGGAGCTTATCGGGCAGTTCGGGGTCGGGTTCTACGCGAGTTTCATGGTGGCCGACGAGGTCACGTTGGTGACGCGGCGGGCCGGGGAGAGCGTGGGGACCCGGTGGGAGTCCAGCGGGGAGGGAACGTATACCGTCGAGTCGGTCGACGATGTGCCGCAGGGTACGGCGGTGACGTTGCGGCTGAAGCCGGAGGACGCCGATGACCGGCTCTTCGACTACACCTCGGCCTGGAAGATCCGGGAGATCGTCAAGCGCTATTCGGACTTCATCACCTGGCCCATCAGGATGGCCGCCGAGTCCACCGAGTCCGAGAGTGTCGACGGGACTCCGCGTGAGGTCGAGACGATCAACTCGATGAAGGCGCTGTGGGCCCGCTCCAAGAGCGAAGTGTCCGAGGGCGAGTACAACGAGCTGTACAAGCACATCAGCCACGACTGGAACGACCCGCTGGAAACCATCCGCATGCAGGCGGAAGGCACCTTCGAATATCAGGCGCTGCTCTTCATTCCGTCGCACGCCCCGCAGGATCTGTTTATGCAGGGGCACAAGCGCGGGGTGCAGCTCTATGTCAAGCGCGTGTTCATCATGGATGACTGCGAAGCGCTCATGCCGGAATACCTGCGCTTCGTCAAGGGTGTCGTCGACGCGCAGGACCTGTCGCTGAACGTATCGCGGGAGATCCTCCAGCAGGACCGGCAGATCCAGTTGATGCACCGGCGGCTGGTGAAGAAGGTGCTGTCGACGGTCAAGGACATGATGTCCGCCAATCCGGACGGCTATGCGACGTTCTGGAATGAGTTCGGCCGGGTCGTCAAGGAAGGGCTTCTCAGCGACTTCGAGAACCGGGACGCGATCCTGGGTGTCTCCTCGTTCGCCTCGACGCAGGACGCGGAGAAGCCGACCACCCTCCGGGAGTACGTGGAGCGTATGAAGGAGGGCCAGCAGCACATCTTCTACATGACGGGCGAGTCGCGGTCCGCCATCGAGAGTTCGCCGCACATGGAGGCCCTGCGGGCCAAGGGCTTCGAGGTACTGCTGCTGACCGATCCGGTGGACGAGGTGTGGGTCCAGTCCGTTCCGGAGTTCGACGGGAAGCAGCTCCAGTCGATCGCCAAGGGCGAGGTCGACCTCGACACCGACGAGGAGAAGAAGGAGGTCGAGGCGGAGCGCGAGAAGCGGCAGCAGGAGTACGCCGAGCTGCTGACCTGGATGACGTCGGAGCTGAGTGAGCAGGTGAAGGAGGTACGGCTCTCCTCCCGCCTCACCGTCTCGCCCGCCTGCATCGTCGGGGACACCCACGACGTGACCCCGGCGCTGGAGAACATGTACCGCGCGATGGGCCAGGAAGTGCCCCGGATCAAGCGGATCCTCGAACTCAACCCGGACCACGGGCTGGTCGGCGGTCTGCGGAGGGCGCACGCCGCGGGCGAGCCCGACGCCGGGCTGGCGGAGGCCGCCGAGCTGCTGTACGGCATGGCGCTCCTCTCGGACGGCGGCGAGCTGAGCGATCCCTCGCGCTTCATCAAGCTGATGGCCGATCGGCTGGAGCGCACTCTCTGACCGTCGGGGTCCGCGTGAGGCGCTGAGGACCGGGTCAGGCGCTGAGGACCAGGTGCGGCGCGGGCCTCTCCGCCGGAACCGGGCCGGGGCCGTGTGAGGCGTTGAGCCCCTCCATTGGGTGCGTTATCACCCTATGGAGGGGTTTCGCGTTTTCCGGTGTTCGACCGCCCTCGCCCTCTGGCCATACGGGACGTCCTCACTCATGGTGGACACCTGAAGAGAAAACGGGGGAGGGGGCGGCATGCTGCCCATGCCCGAGGAGCGCCCTCAGGGCGTCAACGGTGTCGTACGTCTGTTCAGCGAGTGCCGGGCACGGGCGCCGGGTGGCCGGGAGTTGCCGGTTGTCGCGCTGCTCGGGCGGCGGGGCGGTGGCAAGACCACGACGCTCCGGTGGCTCGGTTATCTGGCCTCCAACAGACCCAACGCGTTCTACGACTTCGCCTCCGCGCCCGCCAAACGCCCCCACGAGGTGGCGACCCGGCTCGCGCTCGGCTTGTCGTACCGGTTCCCGAGGCAGCCTCCGGTGCAGTTCCCCCGGCTGGCGCTCGGGCTGCTGGTGACGCGGCTCCAGCTCAGTCTGGACGACGCCGACACCCGCAAGGCGCGGGCCGAGCTGAAGCGCGGGCTGCGGCAGGCGCGGTCGAGTCCGGAGGCGCGTGAGGCGGTCGGCGAGGCGGGCGAGGTGCTCGGGGTCCTCCAGGACCTCAATCTGGTGCCGCTGCCCGGCATCAACCTCGTACTGAGGCTGGTGCAGTTCAGCCTTCCCCGGCTGCCCGTCACGATGATGTGGCGCGCCGGGCTGACCTGGTACGGCGATACTCCCCACCGTACGGTCGACGCCCTCGTCGCGCTGAACCAGCTGGCCAAGAGCGACGAGCCGGAGAAAAAGGCGCAGGTCGACCGGCAGTTGTGCGGGGCCTTCCTGGAGGATCTGCGCGCCCATGACGCCCGCCACGGCCAGTCGCTCGACAAGGTGTGTGTCGCGCTGCTGGACAACATCGACGTACCGCAGGGGCGGGAGTTCCTGGATCTGCTCGTACGGATCCGGGACGCGAACGCCGCCGCGGACGGCGTCCACGATCCGCTGCTCGTCGTCGCGACCGCCGCCAACGCGCGCGCGGTGCCCGGCCCCTACGCCCCCGGGCTCCCGGCCGAGCTGCGCGTCCGGACCCCCGAGCAGGCGTCGTACGCGGACTGGGAGCGGAGCATTCCGCGCCCCGCCTCCACCACCCGGTGGCACTGGTACCCGGTGCTGCTGCGCGATCTCACCGAGCCCGAGATCATGGTGCTGGCCGAGCAGTTGGCCCCTCCCCCGGTCCATACGACCCCGCTGGTCCACCGCCTCTCGTACGGACACCCGTGGAGCGCGCGGACCCTGCTCGACGCCGTGTACGCGATCGTCGAGCGCGGCGGCGGGGCGCCCGAGCTGCGCCAGGTGCTCCGTACGCTCACGTCGGTCCCCGGACCGCCGGAGGTTCCCCGGACGGTCGACGAGGCGGCCAGGCGCTACCTCCTGCGTGACCTCTCCCCCAGCCAGCAGAGCGCCCTGGTGGCCTGTTCCGCCGCGCGCGCCTTCGAGTCCGCCGTCGACGCCGGGCTGTTGGAGGCGTACGACCAGCACACCAAGGACAGCCTGCACCGGGACATCGACGCCCTGCTCTGGCTGATCCCGCCGGTCCCCGAGGACGCCGGCACGCGCGGCGGGCGCGGCAGCGGCTATCTGGAGTACTGCCGGGAGGAGAACAGACCGCCGTCGACGCTCCAGCCCTGGCTGCGGCTCGTCCTCCTCCAGGCCCTGGCGGCGCAGCCGGCCGGCGACCGGGCGAGCTGGGAGAGCGCCCATCAGACGTTACGAGCCTGGCATCAGGGCCGGGAAGGGGCCCGCAGACACCGGCTCGACGCCCAGTACCACTCCCTCGCCCTCAACGAACTCGACGGGACCGTCGCCTATCTCCACGACCGGTTCACCGACCTGCCCACCACCGATCAGTGGCTGTACGAGCTGTACACCATCACCGCCGCGCCCATGCGCGTGCCGGTGGTCCCGCTCGGTCCCGACGAGCCGCAGTCCTCACCGTCCGACCGGGTCCGCGAGCTGGCCGGACAGCTCGGGCCCACCTCCCTCACCGAGAACTGGTCGCTGACCATGCTGGTCACCGCGCTCTGGCTGGCCGCGGATCCCCGTAACCGAGTGGCGAACGCCGCCCCCGAGCTGAACTCCACCATCGCGGCGATGTTCCACCGGCTCGCCGCCCTGCCCAGCAGCAGCGCCGCCGGTCTCCTCCGGGAGGCGGGGAGGTACGAGCCCCGGCCATGAGCCCCACGAAAACTACGCGGCTCACGCCTCCACGCGGCCTCACGAAGAGGACACGGTGCCATGACATCAACGCTCACACCGCACGGACCCGACGCCAACCCGCCCGTCCCCCGGTGGCGTTACGTGGCCGCCGCGCTCACCGTACTGCTGCTCGTCGGCGGCTCCCTCGCCTGGTTCATGCGGCCGGAGCCGGCCGGCTGCGCGCCGCATGTGAAGCGGTTCGAGGAGGCGGGCGGCGCGCACTGTGTCGGGCTGACCGACGACGGCAGCCTGTTCAGCGAGAACCTGAAGACGGTGGCCGGCCTGATCGAGGAGGAGAACCGGGCCGTCATGAGAGCCGCGGAGAAGGGCACCGCCTCGTACGTGAGCATCGTGTACCTGATGGGCATGAAGCCCGGCAAGGGCGACAGCAAGAACCCCGAGTCCGTACGCCACGAGCTGGAGGGCGCGTACACCGCGCAGTACCAGGCGAATCACCACCGCCAGGGAGGGGACACCCCGAAGATCAGGCTGCTGCTCGGCGACACCGGAAACACCGATGAGCAGCGCGAATACACCATGGGCCGGATCGACGCGCGCCTCGCCGAGGCCAGAATCGTCGCCATCGCCGGACTCGGCACCAGCCTCACCGACACCGAGGAGATGGCCGCTCGGCTGGCCTCCTGGAAGATCGCGTCCGTCGGCTCCGTCATCACCGCCGACCGGCTGGGGGCCATACGCGGTCTGGTGCGGGTCGCGCCGCCCAACGCGGATCAGGCCGCGGCGGCCGTACAGTTCCTGCGGACACCGGAGTACAGGTCGACGAAGGTGCTCGTCGTCGAGGACGCGAACAAGGACGACCTCTATACGAAGTCACTGGCCGCCTCCTTCGGCCGGACCTTCCCCGGGAACCGGCTCGTCCACGCCCAGACGATGCAGTACGACTCCGCCAACAAAGGTCAGATCGCGACCTACTTCACCAACCAGATGTCCAATCTCTGTCTCGCCGCGCCCGATGTCGTCTACTTCGCGGGCCGGGGCCGTGACCTTCCGGACTTCCTCGGCCCGCTCACCGGCCGCCACTGCAAACACACCCGGCTGACCGTGATCTCCGGCGACGACACCTCGCAGGTCCTCCAGGCGGACGGCTTCGACGACGTCAAACAGTCCCTGCGGGACGGGAACATCAGGCTCCTCTATACGGGGCTGGCGCACCCCGACGCCTGGGAGCTGGCACCCGAGTTCTTCGACGCCGCCGCCGTCGCGCCCTTCCGCGAGCCCGACGGCATCTACCGGAAGAGCTTCAACGACAAGCTCGTCGACGGGCAGGCCATCATGGGCCACGACGCCGTACGGACCGCCGTCAAGGTCATCAGGATGAGCTACAGCGACGCGAAGACCAGCTGGGAGGTCAAGCGCGGCGGCGTCAAGGACATGCTGACCGCGCTCAGCGGTGCCAACGCGGTCGAGGGGGCCGGCGGCTGGATCTCGCTCAGGAACAACGGCAGCCCCGAGCGGAAGGCCATCCCCGTCATCGAGATCGCCGCCGGCGGCAGGACCACGGCCGTCGACGTCCTCTCCGGCGCGGGCAGCGGCGAACCGTACAGGCCCGCGGGGCAGGGGTGAGGGACGGGTCCTGGCCGGGGATCGGCGCCGCTGTCAGTGGCACTGCGTAACCTCTTGGGCATGCGGCAGGAATCAGCACAGGTCACGCGTGACGAGCCGGCGGGGGCGGAGAAGGACGCCGACGGCTCGTGGCAGCGGCTGACCGCGTACGCCTATCTCAGCGCCCCCGAGCGGCTGGAGTACGTCGCGGTCATGCGGGTGTTCTGCGCGACCCTGCTGGCGGATCTGGCCGTGCCCGACATCCTGGCGAAGCTGTCGGGGACCGGGGCCGCGCCCGGGACCGCTGTCGGTCCCACGGCGGAGGTGCTCACCGCGCGGCTGGAGCAGCTGGTGCGCTGGGGGAATCTGCTGCGCAGCAGTCATACGGTGCGGGCCGCGAGCATCACCGAGTACCAACGGGCCCGCTCACGCTACCAGTTGTCGAAGGTCGGCGAGCGCGTCCAGCGGGACGCCGACGAGGTCCTGACCGGGGCGGACGCGGCGCGTGAGGTGAGCAACGAGCTGCTGGCGCTGGTCGAGCGCGGGCTGCGCGAGCTGGCGGAGCGGGTCGAGCGGCCCGGTGGGGTGGAGCCGCAGGACGCGCTGGAGCGGGTCAGCACGCTCTTCGTACAGTTCGCGGAGTTCGCCGATTCCGTCCGCGACTTCTACGCCTACCTGGGGCAGGTGCTGGCCCGTTACGACCTGGACAGCGCGGAGTACCAGGGCTTCAAGGAGCTGCTGCTCGACTACGTGGAGGCGATCACGGAGGACGTGGCGTTCCGCGCGCCCCGGATCGCGGCGGTGCTGGACCGGCTGTGGCCCCGGCTCCCCGCGCTGCTGGAGCGGCTCGACGCCCATGCCCGGGGGCTGTCGGGGGCGGTGGGCGACGCCCTGCCGGAGACCCGGGTGCAGCGCAGCCGTGGCCGCGTACTCGCCGACTGGGAGGGGCTGCGCGGCTGGTTCGCCGATACGGACGGTCAGGGCAGCCAGGTCGACCAGCTCCGGGACGCCACCCTGCGCGCGTTGCAGTCGCTGCTGGCCAACGCCAAGCGGATGCTGCGCTCGGCGTCGGGCGAGATGTCGCGGCGCAAGGATCTGCTGCGGCTGGCCCGGTGGTTCGACGAGGCGGGCCCCGAGGAGGCGCACGACATAGCGGTCGCCGCCTTCGGCATGTACGGGGCGAGGCATCTGGGCGTGGAGCCCGCCTCCGACGAGATGGTGCCCGCGTACACCAGTTGGTGGTCGGGCCCGGTGGTCGAGGTGCCGGTGGCGCTGCGGGAGCGGGGCAGCCGGGCGCAGCGGGGCCGGGCCTCGGCGGTGGAGGACCACTCCGTACAGAAGGAGGCGCTACAGCGGGCCGCGCGGGAGCAGGCGGCGCGGCGGCGCGAGGCCGCGGACGAACTGCGGTCGGCGTCCGGGGTGTTCGACCGGGCCGAGCTGTCCTCGGCCGCGCTGGCGCTGCTGCTCGAACTGCTGGCGACGGCGCTGGGCAACGCCCGGCTGCGGCAGGGCGCGGGGCGGAACGGGGACGGCGGGGAGCGGGGCTGGTTCGGGTTGGAGGAGGCGTGCAGCGGGGACGCCGGGCTGGGCGTACGCCTCACGGTCCGGCGGGTCCCCGGTGCGGGTACGGTACTGCGGTCGGTCGACGGGGAGTTGGTCCTGGACGACCTGGAGCTGACCGTCGAGAGCACGTCGGAAGAGCCGGAAGGACCGGAAGGGCCGGAAGAGCCGGAAGAGCCGGAAGGGAACACCTGATGACGCTGCCCTCGACGCACGATGTCGCCCTGGCCGCCGAGCGCCGCAGCGCCGGGCGGCTGCTGCTCGCGCATCCGCTCGTGACGGCGGGCGGCCCGCACGCGGATCTGTTCCCGCTGATCCGCAGACACGCCGACTGGCTGGGGAAACGCTTCCAGCAGGTGCTGGGGTACCGGCTGCTCGTCGACACGTCGTACGCCCGGCTGTTCAAGGCCGGTCTCGGCGCCGGTTCGGGGCACCGGCTGGAGCGCTCCACCGGCACGCCCTTCACCCCGCACACCTACGCGTGCCTCGCGCTCGCCCTCTCCGTACTGGTCACCGCGCCCGAACAGTTGCTGCTGTCCCGGCTCGTCGCCGACCTCAAGGCCGCCGCCGCCGACGCCGGGGTGGAGCTGGAGGGTACGGGCCGGGCGGCCGAGAAGCGGACGCTGGCGGCGGCGCTGCGCGCGCTGGTCGACTGGGGCGTGCTCACGGAGACCGAGGGCAGCGTGGGCGCGGTCGCGCGGGAGGACGGCGGGGAGGCCCTGATCACGGTGGACCGGGAGATCGCCCGCGCCCTGGTCGCCGGACCGCTCGCGCAGAGCAGGGACGGCGCCGATCTGATCCGGCGGGCGGCGGATCCCGGCTTCGGCGGGCCGCGCACCTATGTGCGCCGGAGGCTGGTGGAGACACCGGCCGTCTATCTCGACGAGCTGACCGACGCCGAGCGCGACTGGCTGCGGACCCGGCAGCGGCGTGAGGCCCAGGCGTTCTCCGAGCTGCTCGGGCTGGAGTCCGAGATCCGCGCGGAGGGCGTGGTGCTGGTGGATCCGGAGGAGGAGCTGACCGATCTGCGGCTGCCCGGCACGGGCACCGTCGCCCAGGCCGCGCTGCTCCTGGTGGCCGGGCTGGTGGAGCGGCTGCGCCCGGACGATCCGGGCCATCCCGCGGCGGGCGGGCGGCTCGTCGTCGGGGTGCCCGTCCCGGACGGGCTGGTGGAGGAGCTGCTCGCCGGTGCGGTCGCCGAGTACGGCAGGCGGGGCAGCTGGCAGCGCGGCTATCTGGAGGACCCCGCCGCGCTCCGGGAGGCCGTCCTCGATCTGCTGGTCCGGATGCGGCTGATGGCCCGGACCGGACCGCTCAGATCCGGCGGCCACGGACTGCCCGAGGGGTACGAGGCCCCGCTCCCCGAAGGCCGGGCGGTCACGGACGTCCGGGGGGCGCGCGGCCCCGGCGCGGAGTGGGTGCTGCTGGCCGCCGCCGCCCGGTACGCGACGCGTGTCACCGTACGGAGGGCCGCCGGGCCTGCCCCGGACGCCGACGCCCCCCACGACGTACAGCAGGAGCTGCCGCTATGACCCAGGACACCACGGCCGCCACGGGCCCCGGCGGGCACGCGGCCATCCCTCCGCAGCGTTCCGGCGCGCGGGCCGGTGACCGCTTCCGGCTGCATCGCGCGGGCATCCACAACGTATGGCAGTACGACGAGCAGGAGTTCGCGTTCGGCGACGGGCGGCTGCTGCTGCGCGGGAAGAACGGCGCGGGCAAGTCCAAGGCGCTGGAGATGCTGCTCCCGTACCTGCTGGACGGCGACTCCCGCGCCCTGGACGCCACGGGCACGGGCCGGACCACGCTCGCGTGGCTGATGCTCGACGGCTTCGAGCGGACGAACCGCCTCGGCTATCTGTGGGTCGAGTTCCGGATGACCGCGCCGGACGGCGGCGAGCGCCATCTCACGCTGGGCGCCGCGATCCGCGCCTCGCGGTCGACCAGGAGAGCGGTGCCGTCCTTCTTCGTCACCCCGCTCCGTATCGGCGTGGACCTCCATCTGGCCGACGCGGGCAGGCCGTTGCCCCTGGACCGGCTCAAGGAGGCCGTGGGAGCCGCCCAGGTCACGGACCGCGCCGTCGAACACCGCGCCAGGGTGGCGCGCGAGCTGTTCGGCATCACCGATACGACGCGCTACCGCAATCTCACCCAGCTCCTGCACCGGCTGCGCCGTCCCACGGTCGGGGACCGCATCGAGTCCGGCGGGCTGGTCCCCCTGCTCAGCGAGACGCTCCCGGGGCTCGACGAGGAGGTCGTCGAGAAGGTCGCGCGCAATCTGCACGACCTCGACGCGGTACGGGACGAGCTGGGCCGGCTGGAGCGGACCGACACCGCGCTGCGCACCTTCCTCACGGACTATCGCCGCTATCTGGCCGGGGTCCTCCTCAGGGGCGCGGACGGCGTGCGCGCGGAGCTGGACACCCTCGCCCGCCGCCGCCGCGAGACCGGCGACGCCGCGAAGCGGACGAGCGGGCTGCGCACCGGGGAGCGCGAGGCGGACGGGCGGCTGCTCGCCCTGCGCGAGGAGCACGCGGCGGCCCGCACCGAGCTGGCCGCCCTGCGCGCGAGCGACGGATACCGCGGCCTGGAGGAGCTGGCGGAGCGCCGGAGGACAGTGGTGGCGCTGCGCGCGGCGGCCGGTACGGCGTTCACCGCCCTGCTGCGCGCGCACGGAGCCGAGGAGAGCGCGGCGGAGCGGCTGGCGGACGGGGCGGCGCGGCTGCGCGGGCGGCTGGGCGAACTGGCCACGGAGCACCGGGTGTTGCTCGCCGAGGCGGAGCGGGCCGGGCTGCCCACCGGGTATCTCGGGGAGCCGGTGGCCCCGACCGCCGTGAGCGCCGCGCCACCGCACGCCGCCGGTTCGCCCGCCGCCGGTCCCTTCGTCACCGCCGGGGCCTTCGAGGCGGAGCTGATCGGTCCGGACGGGACGGCCACGACCGTACGGCACAGCCGGGTGACCGCCGTGGACGCGGCGGCCACCGGGGCCGCGCTGCGTGCCTGGAAGGAGCGGCTGGAGAGCGCCAGGACGGTGGTGCGGGGCCGCGTCAGGACCGTCGAGGAGGTCGACCGGCTGGCCGCGCGCGCCCGTGAGGCGCGGGCCGAGGCCGCGCGCGCGGACGCCCTGCGCGAGCGGCTGGAGGAGGAGACGGAGCAGGCGGCGGAGCGGCTGGCGGAGAGCCGCGGGGCGGTGGCCGAGGAGAGCGGCGCGTACGCCCGCGCGGTGACCGGCTGGGCCGGGCGCCTGGCGTCCGCCACCGGCCCCGGCTGCCCACCGCTGGACCCCGCCCTGGCCGTGGTCGTGGTCGAGAGCTCGGCGTACGCGCCGTTCGCGGAGCGGGTGCTGCCCGCCGGGGTCGATACGCGGGCGGAGGAGGCGGCCCGCGCGGTGCTCGACCCGTACGGCGAGGAGCTGACCGCCCATCGCGACGCCCTCGCGGTCACCGTCCGGCGCCACGAGGAGGAGCGGGAGCGGCTGACCGGGGAGCGGCTGGCCTGGGAACGGCGGACGGATCCGGAGCCGCCGGTTCCGTACCACCGGGTCGCACAGCGCGCGCCGGGGAGCGGCGCGCCGTTCTACCGGCTGGTCGACTTCGCCGAGGGGCTGGCCCCCGACGCGCGGGCGGGGCTGGAGGCGGCGTTGGAGGCGAGTGGGCTGCTCGACGCCTGGATCACCGCCGATGGCACGCCGGTCGACCCGGCGACCCGCGACGCCCTGCTCCAGCCGGTGCCGCTCGGGACGCCGGGCGCGCCGCAGGGGCCGACGCTGGGGATGGCGCTGCGGCCCGCCGCGTATCCGGGGAGCGGGGTCACGGCGGAGCGGGTGGAGCAGGTGCTGGCCGCCGTGGCGCTCGACCCGACGGCCCCGACCGTCACCGTGCCGGGGGCCCCGCCGAGCGCCGTGTTCTTCGACGGCAGCTGGCGGCTGGGCGCGCTGCGCGGCCGGTACGTGAAGGCCGGCGCGGAGTACGTCGGCGCCGCCGTGCGCGCCGCGACCCGCCGCCGCGGGCTCGCGGAGCTGGCCGAGCGGCTCGCCGAGGCCGACCGTCGACTCGCCGCAGACCGGGAGCTGCTGGCCGCGAGCGAGGCCCGGCGGCGCGCCCTGGACCTCGCCCGGCGGGAGTTCCCCCGCGCGAAGGAGCTGGCCCGCGCCTGGACGAGGGCGGAGGGCGACGAGTCCGCCGTCCGGGAGCTGACCGGCCGGACGGCGCGGGCCACCGGAGCCGCCGAGGAGGCGCGTACGTACGCGGTCGCCGTGCGCGGCGAGGCGGAGGCGACCGCGACCGCCCACGACCTGCCGACCGCCCCCGACGGGCTGGCGCGGGTGCGGGCGGCGCTGACGACGCTGCTCGGCGGTCTCGACCTGCTGGGCCGCGCCGTCCTCGCCACGGCCGAGGGGCTCGACGACAGCCGCGCCGAGCCGGCGGGATACACCCGGGCCAGGGCGGACCGGGCCGAGACGGAGGAGGAGTACCGCCTACGGCTGGACCAACTACGCCCTGCCGAGAGGGCGTTGACGACGCTCGAAGAGACCGTCGGCTCCGCCGGGGACGAGCTCCTCGCCCGCGAGGAGGCGGCCCAGCAGCGGATCACCACCGCCGCCCGCGCCCTCCCCGCGGCCCAGCGCGCCTTCGAGGAGCTGCGGGTGGAGCGGGTGCGCGCGGAGGAGGGCGAGAAGCGCTGCCGCGAGGAGCTGATCGGCCAGGAGGCCGCGGTCATAGCGGCGGGCGGCCGGCTGCGTTCCGCCCTGGCCAGGCCCGAGGTGGTGCGCGGCGCCGGGCTCGACCGGCGGACCCTGCCCGCGCACGCCGGGGACGAGCCGGGCGCCGATGCCCGCAGCCGGGTGCGGGCGCTGCGCGAGCTGGCCGACGCGGTCCGGGAGAGCCCGGCCGCGCCGGGACGCGAGGTGTCCGACAGCGCGCTGCTCAACCGCCATACGGAGCTGCGCGACCAGCTGGCCGGCGGCTACGACGCCCAGTTGGAGGAGCACGACGGCATCAAGGTCTGCCGGCTGGTCGACGACCACGGGCCGCACGATGTGGCACTCGTCGGGGAGCGGATCGCGGACCGCGCGGCCGAGGCCCGGGGGCGGCTCACCGAGCGCGAGCGCGAGGTCTTCCAGCGGTTCCTCACCGGCGAGCTGGGCGACCATCTGTCGGCGCAGGTCATCGCCGCGGCCAAACTGGTCGCCGCGCTCAACGACACGCTGCGGACCGTACGGACGTCGCACGGCCTCGGCGTGGAGCTGCGGTGGAAGCTGGACGAGGACGCGGACGCGGATGTGCGGGCCGCCGTCGAGCTGCTGCGCAGCCCTTCGGGGCTGCGGACCCGCGAGCAGACCGAGCGCCTGCGCGAGGTGCTGCAACGCCGGATCGAGGACGCCCGCAGAGCCGACCCCTCGGCCGGTTACGCCGCGCATCTGCGGACCGCGCTGGACTATCGCGACTGGTTCCGCTTCCACATCTTCGTGGTCGAGGACGCCGCCCCGCAGCGCAAGCGCAGACTCACCGGGCGCACCGGGCTCAGCCAGGGCGAGCAGCGCGTGCTCTCCTACCTCGTGCTCTTCGCCGCCGCCGCCGCGCACTTCACCACGCTCGGCGAGGCCGCGCCGCACGCGCCCCGGCTGATCCTGCTGGACGACGCCTTCGCCAAGGTCGACGAGCCGACCCACGGCAGGCTCGGCCGGATCCTCGTCGACCTCGACCTCGATTTCGTCCTCACCAGCGAGCGGCTGATGGGCAACTGGCCCGAGGTGCCCTCCCTGCACATCTACGAGTGCCTGCGCGATCCGCATGTACGGGGCGTGGCGACGCTGCACTACACATGGAACGGCCGCCAACGCCGCCTGGAGCCGGTATGAGCCGGTATGGGCCGGCGGTACGGGCTCCCGCCCGAAAGCAACGGGCCACCCGGCGCCCCGCCCCGCCGCGTCACCCATCCCTATAGTTCAAAGATTGCGCAACCTTTAAAGTGTTGTCATGGGATACGACAGCAGAACGGAACCCGAAGCCCGGACGGCGACGGAAGAACCGGGCTCTGCGACGGGATGGGAGGCCGCGGTGCTCGACGGCGGGCCTGCGGACGGAGTGCGGATGCGGGTCGCCGACCGGCCGTCCGTCGTGCAGGTCACCTACCCCTGCGAGCTGGACGGCCCGGCGGGCGGAGCCCAGGTGGACGCGCTCTTCGTCTACCGCAGGGACCCGCGCGTGAAGGTCGAGCCCCTGCGGTACGGACTCGACCTGGCCAGCCCCTGAGACAGCCGGGAGACAGCCCGGAGACAGCCCACCCCCGGGGCCGGCGCCCCACCGGACGCCGACCCCGGGAACCTCAGCGGGCCGCGCCGCCGGGAGTGACGGGGGTAACAGGGTCGGGAGTGACAGAAACAACAGGAGCGACAGGAGCGACAGGAGCACCCGACCCCGCCGGAACATCGGCACCAGCGGCAGCGACACCGGCACCGGCGGCCGCCGAAGCGGGACCCGGCGCGGCGCCGTCCTCCTTCATCGCCCTGGCCTCGCTCTTGAGGATGCGCATGGACTTGCCCAGGGCCCGCGCGGTGTCCGGCAGCTTCTTCGAGCCGAACAAGGCGATGATCACGACGGCCACGACCAGCAGATGCCAGGGCTCCAACCCGTTACGCAACATTCTCGCCCCGCCTTCCTCTCGTTGAACCCCTGAGGCAACCTCCCACCGGCGTCACCCCTCATAAAAGTTGCTACATTGCGCAACTGTACAACCATGGGTCGGCCGGAGGGGTAAAGGCGCACATATGCCAGGCAGCCGCGCGAAGGACCGCACAAGCGACGCCCGCACCAGCCACGCCCGTACCGGCAACGCCCGCGCCGACGCCCGTACCGGCAACGCTCGTACCCGCAGCGCCCGTACCGCCGCTTCCCACAGCAGGCGGCGGAGGCGGAGCCGGCTGCGGCTCACACTCGCGATAGCCCTGTCCCTCCTGGTGCTCGTCTCCGGAGGCATCGGCTGGGTCTACTTCAAGCTCACCGGAAACATCGAGACCTTCAGCTCCAGGGGCCTCGCCGACAACCGGCCCCCCTCCACCGCCAAGGGCCAGAACGTCCTGGTCATCGGCTCGGACGCGCGGACCGACGGGAACAGCTCGCTCGGCGGCGGCGACAAGGGCGACATCGGCCGCTCCGACACCGCGTTCCTGCTGCATGTGTACGGGGACGGCCGGCACGCCGTCGCCGTCTCCATCCCCCGCGACACGCTCCTCGACATACCGCCCTGCCGGCTGCCGGACGGCAGCTGGACCGAGGAGCGGACGAACGCCATGTTCAACTCGGCGTTCTCGGTCGGGCAGACCGCCAAGGGCAACCCCGCCTGCACCCAGAACACCGTCGAGAAGCTCACCGGCCTCCGGGTCGATCACACGATCGTGGTCGACTTCAAGGGCTTCGCGAAGATGACCGAGGTCGTCGGCGGTGTGAAGGTATGCCTGCCCACGGACATCTATCAGCGGGATCTCAACCCCAACCGCGCCACCCGGGGCGACCTCATCTTCAAGAAGGGCGTCCAGAACCTTTCCGGGGTGAAGGCGCTGGACTACGTACGGATCCGGCACGGCATCGGCGACGGCTCCGACATCGGCCGGATCAAGCGCCAGCAGGCGTTCGTCGGCAGTCTGATCAAGCAGGTCAAGAGCGACGGGCTGACCCCCACCAAGCTGCTGCCCCTGGCCAACGCCGCCACCCGGTCCATGACCGTCGACTCCGGGCTCGGCTCGGCGGACAAGCTGCTCGGCTTCATGATGGGGCTCAAGGACATCGATCTGCACAACACCAAGTTCGTCACCATCCCCTGGCGCTACCAGGGGGCGCGCGTCGCCATCGTCGAGCCGGACGCCTCCCGGCTCTGGGCCGCGCTCAGGGTCGACCGTACGGTCGACGGCACGGACGCCAGCGGTAAGAAGGGCACGGAAGGCAAGGACAGCGCGGAGAAGACCGCCGAGCCGACCCCCTCGGGCCCCTCCGGGAGCACCGCCGGACCGGTGTCCGGCGCGGGCATCGCCGTCGCCGTCTACAACGGCACCACGGTCACCGGACTGGCCGCGCGCGGCGGCCGTACGCTCATGGACCACGGTTTCGTCGTCACCGGCACCGCCACCGCCGCCACCCAGGACTACGGCACCACGGTGATCGAGTACGGCCCCGGCGAGGAGGCCGGGGCGGGCACCACCGCGCGGCTCTTCCCCGGCGCGAAGCTCCGGCAGACGGCGGCGGAGGGCATCAACGTCATCCTGGGCTCCTCGTTCGCCGACGACCCCACGGCCCACCCCACAGCCGGTACGGAGACGGGCGGGACCTCCTCCGTACCGTCGGGTGTCGCCGACGACGCGCGGTCGGCCGACGACGATCCCTGCTCGAACCTGTCCTACGGCTGACCCCTCACACCAGCCGGGCCGCGTAGCGCCGCTACACCAGCCGGGCCGCGTAGCGCCGCTCGTACCGCTTCTTGGCGACGACCAGCCCCGCCGCGTACAGCCCGAGGACGACGGCGAGCAGCCCGTAGTACAGCGCGGGCAGCGCGGGCATGCCCAGGGCCGGGCCGAGCGGGGAGAGCGGCAGCAGTATGCCGGTCACGGCGAGCCCGGCGGCGGCCCAGCGCACCGGGCTCGGCGCGCGCCTGCCCGTCGGCTGTCCGGCGCCGGCCCGCAGCAGCAGCATGACCAGCGCCTGGGTGAGCAGGTTCTCCGTGAACCACCCGGAGTGGAAGGCCGCCTCGCTCTCGGGACCCGCGCCGGTGGCGGTACGCAGCGCCAGCGCCAGCACCGTGAAGGTCGCCAGGTCGGCGGTGGCGTTGAGCAGCCCGAAGCCGGTGATGAAGCGCAGGAACGCGCGGGACCGCAACTCGCTCGGCCGACGCAGCGCCTCGGAGCGCGGCCGGTCGTACGCGAAGGCCAGCTGCGCGGCGTCGAAGCACAGGTTCTGTACGAGGACCTGGACCGGCAGCATCGGCAGGAACGGCAGCAGCAGCCCGGCGACGAGCATCGCGATGACATTGCCGAGGTTGGAGGAGAGCGTGATCCGCAGGTAGGTGGCGATGTTGCCGCTGGAGTGGCGTCCGGCGGTGATCGCGTGGTCGATCGCCGTGAGGTCCTTCTGCGCGAGGACGACATCGGCGGACTCGCGGACCACGTCGACGGCGTCGCGCGGGCAGATCCCGACATCGGCGGCGTACAGCGCGGGCAGGTCGTTGACGCCGTCGCCGAGGAAGCCGGTGGTGTGCCCCCCGGCGCGGACGGCGGTGACGATGCGGGCCTTGTGCTCGGGGGCGCAGCGCGCGAAGACGGTGGTGCGCCGGGCCAGCTCGACGAGTTCGGGGTCGGTGAGTCCGTCGATCCGGTCGGCGGTGACGATCTCGCCGGGGCCGAGGCCCAGGTCCAGACAGGCACGCACGGCGGTGCCGGGGTGATCGCCGGTGAGGACCTTGACGGCGACGCCCCGGGCGGCGAGGTCCCTGAGCGCGTCGGCGGCGGTGGGGGCGAGGGCGTCGCGGAGGGCGACGAAGCCGAGGAACTCCAGCCCGCGTTCGTCGGCGGGGGTGTAGTCGCGGTGCCGGGCGGGCCGTTCGGCGCGGGCGACCGCGAGCAGCCGCAGCCCGCTGTCCGCCTCGCGCGCGGCGAGCGCGGCGAGCCGGGCGCGCTCGTCGTCGTCGAGCGCGCAGCGTTGCAGTACGTCGGTGACGGCGCCCTTGACGACCAGGGTGTGGGTGCCGAGCCGGCCGGGGCGCCGTACGACGGCGGTGGAGAGGCGCCGTACGGAATCGAAGGGCAGGGCCGCGACCCCCTCGGTGCCCTCGGCGGCCGTCTCGTCGCCGACCGCGTCGAGTATCGCGTCGTCGAGGGCGTCGGGCGCGGGCAGATCAGCCAGTTGCAGCGTCCACCAGGCGTTGACGGCGGCCCAGCGCAGCACCTCGGGATCGGGGTTGCCCAGGGCGTCCGTCGCCCGCGCGACGACCGGCCGGTCCTGGGTGAGGGTGCCGGTCTTGTCCAGCATCAGTACGTCGACGGCGCCCAGGTCGTGCAGCGCGGGCAGCCGCTTGACGATGACGCTGTGGTCGCGCGCGAGCCGGGCCGCGCCCCGGGCGAGGGCGGACGTCACTATGACGGGCAGCATCTCGGGGGTCAGCCCGACCGCCACCGCCACCGCGAACGGCAGCGTCTCCAGGCCACGGCCGCGCAGCGCCGCGTTGGCCATCAGGACCAGCGGCGGGGTCAGCAGCATGAACCGGATGAGGACCCAGGAGATCCCGTTGACCGACCGGTCGAAGGCGCTGGCCGTACGCCGGCCGGGGCGCCCGCGCGCGGCGCCGAACCGCGTGCGCGCCCCCGTCGCGACGACCACGGCGGTGCCGCTGCCCGAGGCCACGCTGCTGCCCTGGAAACACAGCTGCGGCTGCGCGAACACCCCGGCGTGCGCCCCGGTTTCCGCCCCCGCCCCGGCGTACGCGCCCGCTTCGGTGTACCTCCCCGCTCCGGCGTACGGACCCGGCGCGTCCACCGCGTACTTCGCGACCGGCGCCGACTCCCCCGTGAGCGGTGCCTGATGTACGGTCAGCCCGCTCGCCCGCAGCAGCCGGACATCGGCGGGCACCAGATCACCGGGGCCGAGCCGGATCACATCGCCCGGGACCAGCTGGTCGACGGGGATGTCCCGGACCCGCTGCCCCTCGTCCGGGCCGCCGCGCCGCAGGACGGTCGCGGTGGTCGCCACCAGCTCGCGCAGCCCGGCCATGGACCGGTCGGCGCGGTGCTCCCCCGACGAGCGCAGCACACAGCTGACCGCGACCAGCGCCAGGATGACCAGCGCGGTCCCCCAGGCGGCGACCGTCGCCGACACCAGCCCGAGGCAGAGCAGTACGGCGGTGAACGGGTCCCGCAGGCTCCACAGGAAGCGGCGCGACCAGGACGCCGTACGCCACTCGGGCACCGCGTTCTCGCCGTACCGCAGCAGCCGTTCCTCGGCCTGCGCGTCGGTGAGGCCGCGCGGTCCGCTGTCCAGCTGGCGCAGCAGTTGGAGGGAGGTGAGCCCGGTCAGGTCCTGCGGATCGCGCGCCGGTCGCGCCACCCGGTCCGTACCGTCACGGACCGTGTCCACCGCTTCCCGGTCCGCGCCCTGGGGATCGGGTACGGCCTCGGGCACGACGGGCACGGCGGACTCAAGCGCCGATGCCGCTGATGCCGCTGATACGCCGTTGCGCCGGAGTGCGCGCCGTGTGCGCCGCGCGATCGGTCAGCTGACCGACCATCAGCCGCACCACGGTGACCACATCGGGGTCGTCGACGAAGTAGACCTGGCGGCGGCCCTCACGCCGCGACCGTACGAGACCGGCCAGTTTGAGCTTGGTCAGATGCTGGCTCACGGCGGGCAGCGCGCCGCCGACCCGCTCGGCGAGTCCGGTCACATCGCACTCGCCCTGCGCCAGCACCCAGACGATATGCAGCCGCGCCGACGAGGCCAGCAGTCCGAACGCGGCGGCCGCGTCCGCCAGCACCTCGGCGGGAGGATCCACGAAGCCGCCGACACCTGCCGTCACGATCGCTCTCCTGTCCCGCGCGGCCGTCGCCCCGGCGGCCCGCCGCTCCCCGATAACCGAGCTGAATCCAGCGGCTCAGTCTAGGGTCCCGAACCGGACGCGGAGGCACACCACGGGGACGCGCCAGCCCCTCGGGGTGTCAGGAACGAGCAGGAGGATCGTTCCGCTCGACGATCTTTCCGACGACGACATGCCGTCCCGCCTGCGCTTCTCCGGAAGCGGCGGTATCCGCCCGCCCTTCCTCCTTCAGCGCGCGCTTCTCACTCTTGAGGATGCGCGCCGCCTTGCCCGCGGAGCGGGTCAGCTCGGGCAGCTTCTTCACCGCGAGGATCGCGACGATGACGATGAGGATCACGGCCAGCTCGCTCAAGCCGAACATCAGATCTGCTCTCTCCCGGGAAGTGACCGCGCACACGGCGTCTACAACTGTGTAGAAGTATTCCGCACGGACCCCGCCGCAACAAGCCCACCGCTCGCGGGCGACTTCGGGCCGCTTCGCGCGGGCCGGACCGTCCACGGAACGGTTGTCCACAGGCAGTTATCCACAGGTCGGGACGGACCTCGACGCGATGTCGGACGCCCGGCGCAGAATGGGGTCATGACTGAGATCACCGGTTCGACGCCGGATTCGATGCCCGCGTGGGAGCAGCGCTTCCGGGCCCCGCGCGTTTCCCTGCCCGACTGGGCGGAGGACGCGCCCGAGCGCGCCCTCTTCGTGTCCAACGCGACAGGGACGTACGAGCTGTACGCGTGGGACCGCACGACCGGCGAGCAGCGCCAGGTGACGGACCGGCCGAACGGGACGACGGACGGGGTGCTCTCGCTGGACGGCGAGTGGATCTGGTGGTTCTCCGACTCGGACGGGGACGAGTTCGGGGTCTGGATGCGGCAGCCCTTCGCGGCGGGCGGCCAGGACGAGCCCGCGGCGCCGGGGCTCGACCCCTCCTATCCGGCCGGTCTCGCGCTGGGCCGGGACGGCACGTCGGTCGTCGGGCGGTCGACCGACGAGGACGGCTCGACGCTGTATGTCGTCCGGCCCGGTGAGGCGCCCGTGGAGATCTACCGGCACCGGGAGTCGGCCGGCGTCGGGGACCTGTCGCATGACGGCACCCTGCTCGCCATCGAGCACACCGAGCACGGGGACGCGATGCACTCGGCGGTCCGGGTGCTGCGGCTGGACGGCTCGGTGGTCGGGGAGCTGGACGACACCGAGGGCGGTACGCGCGAGCTGGGCCTGGAGGTGTTGGGCTTCGCCCCGGTGGACGGGGACAGCAGGCTGCTCGTCGGCCACCAGCGGCGCGGTCGCTGGGAGCCCGTCGTCTGGGATCCGCTGACCGGCGAGGAGACGCCGCTCGCGATCGAGCTGCCCGGCGACGTCAGCGCCGAGTGGTATCCGGACGGCTCGGGGCTGCTGATCGTCCACAGCTTCGAGGCCCGTGGCGAGCTGTGGCGGTACGACTTCGCCGAGCGGACCCTGAGCCAGGTGGAGACCCCCGCCGGGACGGTGTCGGGAGCGACGGCCCGGCCGGACGGAAGCGTCGAGTACATGTGGTCGTCGGCGGCCCGGCCGCCGGAGCTGCGGTCCACGGCGGGCGGTGTGGTGCTGGATCCGCCGGGGCTGCGGGCGCCCGCCTCGGTGCCGGTGGAGGACGCCTGGGTCACGAGCCCCGGCGGGCGGGTCCACGCGCTGGTGCAGCGCCCGGCCGGTGACGGCCCGTTCCCGACGGTCTTCGAGATCCACGGCGGCCCGACCTGGCACGACAGCGACGCGTTCGCCGCGTCCCCGGCCGCCTGGGTCGACCACGGATTCGCGGTCGTCCGGGTCAACTACCGGGGGTCGACCGGATACGGCCGGGAGTGGACGGACGCCCTCAAACACCGGATCGGGCTGATCGAGCTGGAGGACATCGCGGCGGTCCGGGAGTGGGCGGTCACCTCCGGCCTGGCGGACCCGGCGAAGCTGGTCCTGTCGGGCGGTTCGTGGGGCGGCTATCTGACCCTGCTCGGCCTCGGCACCCAGCCGGACTTCTGGGCGGTCGGGCTCGCGGCGGTGCCGGTCGCCGACTATGTGACGGCGTACCACGACGAGATGGAGGCTCTCAAGGCGATGGACCGCACGCTGCTGGGCGGCACCCCCGAGGAGGTGCCGGAGCGCTTCGCGGCCTCGTCGCCCCTGACATACGTCGACGCGGTGAAGGCCCCGGTCTACATCTCCGCCGGGGTGAACGACCCCCGCTGCCCGATCCGCCAGGTGGAGAACTACGTGGACCGGCTGGCGGCCCGCGAAGCGGTCCACGAGGTGTACCGGTACGACGCGGGGCACGGCTCGCTGGTGGTGGAGGAGCGGATCAAGCAGGTCCGACTGGAAATGGACTTCGCGAGGAAGCACCTGAACATGGACTGACCGACGGAAGACGGCGAAGACGGCGAAGACGGCATGGACCGACGGACGGCGTCTCCCGGCAGCCCGTCACCCGGCTCCCCTCACCCGGTCCCGTCGCCCCGTCGCCCGATCCGGGCCCCGGGACCGGGTGGCGGGAGGGCGTTCCGTACGGTGGGGGGGTGTACCGGTTCCTGGTAACTCCACGCTGGTGGGGGATCAACCTCTTCGTGCTGCTGGCGATCCCGTTCTGCGTCTTCATGGGCACATGGCAGCTCGGGCGGTTCGAGGACCGCTTCGCCACCCATGAGGCCGCCAAGTCCGTGCCGGACCCCGCGGAGCGCACCGCCGTGCCGCTCACCACGCTGCTGCCGGTCGACCAGAAGACCTCGGGCCGCCATGTCACGGCCGCCGGACGGTACGAGGACCAGTTCCTGGTCCCGGACCGCGAGCTGGACGGCAAGGACGGTTCGTATGTACTGACCATGCTGCGGACCGACGGCGGCAAGGCGCTGCCGGTGGTACGCGGCTGGCTGGCCGCCGGGCGGAAGGCGCCCGCGGCGCCCGCGGGTGAGGTGACCGTGACCGGTTCGCTCCAGGCGTCCGAGGCGGTCGGGTCGGACGGGGTGCGGACCGGGGGCGGGCTGCCGCCGGGGCAGCTCGCGATGATCAGCGCGGCCTCGCTGGTCAATGTCGTGCCGTACGACGTGTACAACGCCTGGGTGACCGTCACCAAGGCGTCGGACGGGCTGCTGCCCGTGCCCGCGTCGGCGCCGCAGAACACCGGGCTGGATCTGAAGGCGTTCCAGAACCTCGGCTACACCGGCGAGTGGTTCGTCTTCGCCGGCTTCGTGGTGTTCATGTGGTTCCGGCTGGTCCGGCGCGAGGCGGAGGTCCTCAAGGACCGGGCGCTGGGGCTGGAGACGGCGGCCTGAGAGCCGCCCCCGCCCGGCCGGGGCCCCGCCCCGGCTCGGCCTACCACCCGCCGTTTACGGAGCCGACGTGTCGAGGAGGCCCGTCCGGTAGACCGTGCCCGCGCAGGCATTGGGGATGGTGGCCACCGCGGTCGGCGCCCCCGCGTCCGTGGTGTACGTCACGGTGACGCTGCCGTCCTGGACGCCCTCGTCGGTCATGAGCTGGGTCTCCGTGCCGGAGCCGCCGCCGTCCTCGCCGCCCGTGGTGGCGCCCGTCCCCATGGACGTACCCGTCGTGGCGTCGTCCGAGGGGGTGGGGCTCGGTGGCGTACCGACCGTGGGACAGGTCTCGGAGGGGACCCAGGCGAACTTCACCTCGTACGAGGCGCTCGGCGCCAGCGTCAGCGACGCCGCCCACAGGGACGGGTCGGGCAGGCCCGCCGCCGCGTCGCCCGCCGCGTGCGGGACGACGACGACCTTGGTGGCGTCGGCCGCGCCGCTGGTGGACCGGCCGAACGAGCCGCCGCCGCTGACCACGCAGCCGGCGTCGGAGGTATTGGCGATGCGGAAGGTCCCGTACACCGTGCCAGTGGCGTCGGGGGCGCCCACCTCCTGGGACGCCACGGCGAGCCGGCTCGCGTCGCAGGCCGAGGCCGCGGCGGCGCTGCTCTTGGCGTCGCCGCCCGACTCGTACGCCGTACCGGGGTCGCCCTTGCCACCGCTGGCCGCCGCGTCGGACGGCGTCTCGGACGGCTTCTCCGTCGTGTCCACGGAGCTGCTCCCGCCCTCCGACACCTTGTCGGAGGGGGTGTCCTCGCCGTCCTTCCTGCCGTCGTCCGGCCGTGTGTCGGTGCTCGCGTCGCTGTGCGACCGCTCGCCATGACCGGCGGCGACGGAGTTGTCCTCCGACGTACTGGTGGAGTTCGCGACATGGACGAAGGCCGGGACCGCCGTACCGAACAGCAGCGCGGCGGCCGCCGCGCCCACGACGGCCTGACGCTTCCTGGCCCGCCGGGTCGGCACGGCCCTGCGCAGATGGTCGAGGGCGCCCTCGGACGGCTTCAGCCCACCCACGGCGCCGTGCAGCAGACGGCGCAGGGCCAGCTCGTCGGCGTCGAGAGCGCCGTCGGGGCCGGCATCGAGGCTTCCGTCCAGGTCGCCGCCGAGACCGCTGGCAGAGCCGCCGTTCAGCACACTGCGCAGATCGCCAAAGGGACCACCAACAACGGTCCCGTCGGCGGCGGCACGGTCGGCGCCCGTGTCACCAAGGCCGTTCAGCTCTTTCTCCGGCCCGTTGTTCACAATTCCGTTTCCAGTCAGGTCGCGCGACGGTCCGGTGGTATCCGGTCCGTCCTGCTCGTTCTCGCGCTCTTCGTCACGGCCCCCGCCACGCCCGAATCCACGCCGGTCCTTGCGGCCACTCATTTCGTGGCTTCCATGGCGACCCGCAGCGCCTTGATACCGCGCGAGCCGTACGCCTTCACCGAACCCAGCGATATCCCCAGGGTCTCGGCGACCTGTGCCTCGGTCATGTCCGAGAAGTACCGCAGGGACAGCACCTCCCGCTGTCTGCGCTGCAACCCGCGCATCGCCTTGATCAGCGCGTCCCGCTCCAGCAGGTCGTAAGCGCCCTCCTCGGCGCTCGCCATGTCGGGCATCGGCTTCGACAGCAGCTTGAGACCAAGAATGCGACGCCGCAGCGCGGACCGGGACAGGTTCACCACGGTTTGGCGCAGATACGCCAACGTCTTCTCCGGCTCCCGCACGCGGTTGCGCGCGGAGTGCACCCGGATGAACGCTTCCTGGACGACGTCCTCGCAGGAGGCCGTGTCGTCCAGCAGAAGCGCGGCGAGACCGAGCAGCGACCGGTAGTGGGCGCGATAGGTCTCGGTCAGGTGGTCGACGGTGGTTCCCGCCGCCACCGCGCCGTCAGCGCCGTCGCGCGGTGACGGTATACGAGTGGGTCTCGCGGCAGGCATGGGTGCGATCACCGGCATCCCACCGCCGGGCATGCGGGGCCGCCGGAGCGGGAGCACCGCTCCGCGTACCGGGCCAATCGCTGTGATGTCGAGAACCTCTGCCACGCCTGTTGGACACACTTCCCCCGGCCAGGGTTGTACGCATACGCCACCCCATTTGACGTTGCACCAAATACCCTCATGTGTACCTGATCTCCCCCTATGCCCCATTCATTACGGCACCACACAGGGGCGACCGCAGAGACGCTTCCCGGCCGGCCGGCGGTTGCAGTGCTGTCACAGAAAGGCGCACATGCATCGTCGAACATGGCAACGCCCCAGTTCAAGTGCCATAACAGCCGACTTGCCCACAGGATGTTCACAACGATCCTACAAACCTTTGAGGATTCACGACTTCCGAATTCCGCCAACTATGGCGCCACCGAGCGGAGTTACCGACTTGGGCGGATTTGCCCCCCTGCGGAATCCTCACGGACCCGTACCCGCCGTCCCACCATCCGGATAGTCCGGACCGTCCGGACGAGAAGATTTTCAGGCGATCGACCGTCCTCCACCACCACGGACCACATCTCTACGTCCCACCGCCCAAGGCCGGCCCGCCGTCACTACCGCTCGGCCAGCTCCGCGGCCACGGCCTCGGCGATCTGCGCGGCGTTCAGCGCGGCGCCCTTGCGCAGGTTGTCGCCACAGACGAACAGGTCCAGCGCCATGGGATCGTCCAGCGACCGCCGCACCCGTCCCACCCAGGTCGGATCGGTGCCCGCGACATCGGCGGGGGTGGGGAAATCGCCCGTCTCCGGGTTGTCGAACAGCACCACGCCCGGCGAGGTAGCCAGGATCTCGTGCGCGCGGCCGACCGTGACCTCCTGCTCGAAACGCGCGTGTACGGCCATGGAGTGCGCCGTGATCACCGGGACCTGGACGCAGGTGACGGCGATCCGCAGCTCGGGCAGGTCCAGGACCTTACGGGTCTCCTCGCGTATCGCCAGCTCCTCCGAGGACCAGCCGTCCGCCCGGGGCACGCCAGCCCACGGCACGACGTTCAGCGCGAGCGGCGCGGGGAAGGGCCCGGTGGCATCGCCCACGGCACGGCGCACATCGCCGGGGTGCGAGCCCAGTTCCGTACCGGCGACAAGGGAGAGCTGGTCGCGCAGCGCGGCGACACCGTCCTTGCCTGCGGCGCTGACCGCGTGGTACGAGGAGATCACCAGGTCGCGCACCCCGAACCCGGCATGCAGCGCGCCCACCGCCACGATCAGCGACAGCGTGGCGCAGCCCGGGGAGGCGACGATGCCACGTGGCCGGTTCCGTACGGCATGGGGGTTGACCTCGGGGACGACCAGCGGAACATCGGGGTCGGTACGGAAAGCGGCCGAACCGTCGATGACGACCGCGCCCTTGGCCGCCACGACCGGCGCCCACATGCGGGATACGTCGTCCGGCACGAGAAACAGTGCGACGTCGACGCCGTCGAACGCCTCCTCGGTCAGCCGTACGACGTCGGTCGCCTCGCCGCGTACGGAAAGCTCGCGGCCCTCCGAGCGCGGCGAGGCGATCAGCCGGATATCGCCCCAGACGTCGGCGTGCTGCGACAGGATCCGGAGCATGACAGCGCCGACCGCCCCGGTCGCCCCCACGACCGCGAGCGTCGGCCTGCCGTCCATCGCGCCGCTCCCGCTCTACCGGCCGCTGCCTCCGTAGACCACGGCCTCGTCGGAGTCACTGTCCAGCCCGAAGGCGGTGTGCACGGCGCGCACGGCCTCCTTGACCTCGTCCGCGCGGGTGACCACCGAGATACGGATCTCGGATGTCGAGATCAGCTCGATGTTCACGCCCGCGTCCGACAGCGCCTCGAAGAAGCCGGCGGTCACACCCGGGTTCGTCTTCATACCCGCGCCGACCAGCGAGATCTTGGCGATCTGGTCGTCGTAGCGCAGCGAGTGGAAACCGATCGTCGCCTTCGTCTTCTCCAGCGCGTCGATGGCCTTGCGGCCCTCGGTCTTCGGGAGGGTGAAGGAGATGTCGGTCAGACCGGTCGACGCCGCCGACACGTTCTGCACAATCATGTCGATATTGATCTCGCTGTCGGCGATGGCACGGAAGATCGTCGCGGCCTCGCCGGGCTTGTCGGGGACCCCGACGACCGTGATCTTCGCCTCGGAGGTGTCATGGGCGACACCGGAGATGATGGCCTGCTCCACCTTGCGGTCCCCTTGCGGTTCGTTGCTGACCCATGTGCCGGGCAGTCCAGAGAAGGAGGACCTGACATGGATCGGAATATCGTATCGGCGCGCGTACTCCACACACCGGTGAAGCAGCACCTTGGAGCCGGAGCTCGCCAGCTCCAGCATGTCCCCGAAGGAGATCCAGTCGATCTTCCGGGCCTTCGGCACGACCCGGGGGTCGGCGGTGAAGACACCGTCCACATCGGTGTAGATCTCACAGACCTCGGCCTCCAGCGCGGCCGCGAGCGCGACAGCGGTGGTGTCCGAACCGCCACGCCCCAGGGTGGTGATGTCCTTCTTGTCCTGGGACACCCCCTGGAACCCGGCGACGATCGCGATGTTGCCCTCGTCGAGCGCCGTACGGATCCGGCCCGGCGTGACATCGATGATGCGCGCTTTGTTGTGGACCGAGTCGGTGATGACGCCGGCCTGGCTACCGGTGAACGACTGGGCCTCGTGACCCAGGTTTTTGATCGCCATCGCCAGCAGCGCCATGGAGATCCGCTCTCCGGCGGTCAGCAGCATGTCGAACTCACGCCCGGCGGGGATAGGAGATACCTGCCCGGCGAGATCGATCAACTCGTCCGTCGTGTCGCCCATCGCCGAAACCACGACGACCACTTGGTGGCCGTTCTTCTTGGCATCGACGATCCGCTTGGCGACCCGCTTGATGCCCTCGGCATCGGCTACGGAGGAGCCTCCGTACTTCTGCACGACAAGGCCCACGTGCGCTCCTCGACTCAGTCCATTACTACTGTCGGCTTATTTTACCGAGCGGCCGCGCAACGCCCCGGCAATACCACATCGTGAGATGCGCCGCTCACCAAGTGATCACCGAAAAGGACTGCGGCCGCCGGTCAGGATCCATGCCCCCGATAACCCCGAGCACGCGAAAACGTGTCCTACGTCACGGCTCGGGTTGCCTCGATCGGGTGAGATCACTTGCCGGTGTTGACGGAGGAGCTGGGGGTGGCGCTGGTGTCGGTGTCGACGAACAGGTCTTCGGCCTCGGTCGCGTTGAACGCACGGTTGAACCAGGTATCGAGAACGTCGAGGTCGGCGCACTCGGTGATACGTGCACGGACCTCATCCGACACAGCAACCGACCGCAGATCGAGCGTACGAAGAACCATCTTCGCCTGCCCCTCGGCTCTGCCTTCCAAATACGCCTCCTCGCGAAGCGTGCCCCTGCCGGGGAAGTGGGTGACGAACGCCATCAGGTCCCTCCATTTCTGCCGGGCCCGGAGGTCCGCCAGGCCGACATCCACCAGGTCTCCGTAGTAACTAACGGTCTTCTCGTCGGTCGTCCGCAGGGCCCGCGCCGGCGCTTCCAGTAGGGCCGGGGCTTCGCGGCTGTCGCTGTGTGTCAGCACCGAGAAGGCGGCCATCCCAAGATCCCGCGCCGCCTCCCCGATATCGGTGATCACGGGCACATTGTCCGGCCCCAGCACCAGCGGATGCATGCTCAGCGCCGTCCAGCCCCTGGCCTCGCACCGGAACGGCCCAGCCGCCCACTTCGCGGTCGCCCGGTCGCGGCAGACCACACCGGCCGGATCTCCGTCGCATCGCCGCCGATCCCCTCGACGATCATCTTCTCGGGTATCGGCACGCCCAGCAGGCCGAAGACGGGACCGAGGATCTCGGGCCGCTCCTGAAAGATCCGGTGAGATGCCTCGTGAGCTGATGTGACCATATCGACGAATCTATGGGGAACTGACAGTCGATATCCAGCTAAACAGGCGACAATCACCCGTTCGGGTTTCGGGCTTATGTACGGTTGACCCACGTCCGCAACCCACCCGCAGCACGCACCTCGGCGGCTCGGGCGGCGACATCGACGCCACCCTCCGGCCGAGCGGCGGGGCCCGCGCGGAACATCTCGGGGACGAAGCCGGGAACGACGCCGTTGGCGCCGACCGGCGAATCGGGGTCGTCGACCGCCTCGTACGTCTCCATGTCCTCGCGGCACTCGGCACATACGCCCCGGATGATCCGCGTGGTCCTCTCGTCGGCCTCGCAGCTGATGCAGACCATCCACACCTCGTCGGCGTAGGCAGGGGGCGGGCTGATCGGTTCGGGCGGCATCTTGGTCTCCAGTCGTTTACGGGCAATGGCACCCGGGCTGTGCAGGGGTTGCGGCAGCCCGGTGGTCAGAGCGCGGGTGAGGTGGTCGGCCGTCGCGCCGCGCGCCAGCCACTCGGCGGCGAGCCCTTCGAGAGCGGAGCACTCGGCGGCGGACAGGGTCATCAGCGGTTCGGTACGGCTGAGCCCGGCGAGCACGCGGTACGCGTCGGACCGCTCACCCGCCACGGGCGCGTCGGGAGCAGCAGAGGCGGCAACGGGAACAGGCTCATTCGGTACGGAAGCACCGGGTCCGGCGATGGCCCGCTCCAGCGCCTCCCGCACCTCGCGCTCGCCCCAGCCGTCCGAAGCCTCCCCGGGCTCCCCGAACTCCCCGGGCTCCCCGGGCTCCCGCGCGGCCCGTTCGCGTTCCGCGCGCTGCCGCTGTCGCTCCCGCTCCCGTTCCCGTTGCCTCTCCCGCTCCGTGACATCGACCCCGCGCAGGCTCGCCACGAACGTCCTCCACCACGCGTCGTCCCGTACCGTGCGCGAGAAGTACGTCCGGGTCACCCAGCGGAAACTGTTGTCCTCGACCCGCAAGTGCTCCTTCACCAGCCGCAGATGGCCCGCGTCCGAGAGGAAGCGCAGCGCCTTGGCGCACGCCTGCTGGCCGTAGGCGGCGATGTTCGCGGCCAAGGGCTTGTAACCGATCGCGGCGCCCTCGGGCAGCCGGTCGATATAGCCGGCGATAGCCGCTTCTCGGGGGCGCAGGTGTACGAAGTCCGCTTCCCCGCGCGGGGTTTGACCGGGTGCGGAACGTTTTCCGTACCCCGGTTTGGCGTGGGGGTGGGCGTAAGTGGGCAGGGCGGAGCTAGAGTCGGCAGAAGCCACGGTCGGTGCTCTCGTTTGTCGACGGACGTCCGCACTCGACCCGTAGGCCAGGCCCCGGATTGGTGTTGCCACACCGCCGGGGCCGCTTCATGCGGCAGATGCTGCGAACGCTAAACCTTCACCACGCTACGCAGCAAGCCGACCACGGATAGTCATCTTTTCTGCTCCGCCGCCCCCTTCCGGAAGGACGGGTAGGGAGGTGGGTTACCCAACACCCAACCAACAACCACCAAAACCATGGAAGGACTCGAAGCCCGGAGCCCGCCCCCCGAGACCCGCAGCCCAAGGCTCAAGCCCCGGGCCCACCTGGGACGTTCAGAAGACGGTGATCACACCGTCGCCGATGTTGATGTACTCCAGGACGTCTTCCAGGATGTCGACGTCGCCCGTCGTAATCGCCACCCTCGGCGCAAAGGTGATGTCGCCGCCGGGGTGCAGGGCGAAGCCGATCGCCACTGCCGCGACAAGGGCCAGAACGGTCTCTCGACTCATGGCTCAGCCACCCCAACTCTGAAGTTTTTACTGCTAGTTGACTTCAAGTTTAACATTAAACTGACTCTTGTTCAGCGCCTGCGAGGCAACACGAAAACGGCCCGCTAGAACCCAAGCGGCGACGGCACCACTGATTCCCGCAACAAGCTCGTTCCCGTACCGGGCCTGACCGGCATTCAGCTGGTCGCAGGCGGCCGCGCCCACACAATCGCCCTGCTGAACGACAACACGGTGCGTTCCTGGGGCGCCAACTCCTCGGGCCAACTCGGCAACGGCACCACCACCGACAGCACCACCCCGGTCACCTCGCTCACCGCCCTGACGGGCGTCGACAAGATCGCCGCCCCCGTGGGCGGCGACTTCAGCATGGCCAACTGAGCCACCCTCAGCGTGGCCCCGACAGCGTTCTCCGCCGGGGCCACGCGGGCTTCCACACGCTCGGTGAAACGAGCAGCGCGCAGGGCCTCGGGCGCCCCGGCCGCACCTCGGCCCACACATGGCTCCGGTCCCGTCCCAAGGAAATCCAGCGCGCGACCAAGTTTCGGGGCCCAGGACGAGTAGGACATCGTCGGGTCGGGTCGGGTCGGGTCGGGTCGGGTCGGGTCGGGTCGGGTCGGGTCGGGTCGGGTCGATCAACGCCGGACGACGACGAAGGTACGCACAGGGAGCCGGCGGGCCAGAAGCCGGAACGCACGGTGGGCCGGGTCCCGGAAGGGGCTCGGGCAGGCGCCAACTACGCAACCCAGGCCCCAGGAAAGCCGGCGCATGGCCAGTAAGGCAGTTTCCCCCGTACAGCGCTCCGGGCATCGCAACGACTACTGTGCGTAGCGATTCAGGTGGGCGGAGGTCACCATGGGGCGTGCCTGGGAGGCTGATCCATCAGCGCTGTTCGCGCGACGCCCGGGGAAATCGGCAGCGGAGTTGAACAACTCCGCCGGCAGAGACGAATGCCCCGACATCTGGCAGCTCGACACCGGCGATATCGCCGTCATCGGCCGGGACCTCACGGCTCACTACCGCCCGCACCTGCCCGAAGGCGTGATCCTCGGATCCGCTGAGCGATTAGTGATCATTCCTGGCGACAGGTTGAGCGCGGCGAAAGCGGACATTCCTGAGCTTGATCCGCGTACTCCTTCGCTCCCCACCGAGCAGGGGGAGCGACTCACCCGCGAGATGTACAAAAAAGACTTCCAGAAGCGTGAAGCGGAGGTCCATAACGGCGATTCATGGAAGCTGGAGCGGCTCCAGCACTTCGAGGAAATCGATGACCCGCAAGAGCACTCGCTCGCAGAAGTGCGCCCAGGAACAGGCTCAGGGCGTCCGCAGGCCCAGGGGGCCCGCGATCTCTTCCGCCATGACCCGGCCCGCTTCCTCCGCGAGGACCGCTTCCGCGTCGTCGGTCAGGTCCTGGTCGGTGTCGAGGCCGTCGAGGGCCGGGAGGGGCTGGTCCAGCCGGACGTGGGCGACCAGGGACTGGAGGGCGCGGAGGGTGGCGGAGGCGGTGGAGCCCCAGTTGGAGAAGTACGAGAACTGCCACCACCACAGCGCCTCGGTCGTGCGCCCCGCGCGATAGTGGGCCAGGCCGTGGCGGAGGTCCGTGACGACGTCGGCGATGTCGTCGGAGATACGGGACGGCACCGGCGCCTTGCGGGGTTCGTACGGGTCGAAGACCTCGGAGTAGACGTCGATCGGTTCGAGGAGCGCGGCGAAGCGCTCGCGCAGGTCGTCGAGGTCCGGTTCCGGGCCGAGATCGGGCTCGTACCGTTCGTCGGGAAGGATGTCCTCGTGCGCGCCCAGCCGCCCGCCCGCCAGCATGAGCTGGGAGAACTCCAGCAGCAGGAAGGGCACCGCGCTGTCGGGCTCATCGCCCTTGGCCACTTCCGTGACCGCGACGATGAAGCTCTCGATCTGGTCGGCGATCTGGACCGCGAAGTCGTCCGGGTCCTGGTGGACCGCGTGCAGCGTTGCGTCAGACATCGAGAAGTCGTCTCCCCTCGAAGGCACGCCCGAGCGTGACCTCGTCGGCATATTCCAGGTCGCCCCCTACGGGCAGACCGCTGGCCAGACGTGTGACCCGCAGCCCCATGGGCTTGATCATGCGGGCGAGGTACGTGGCCGTGGCCTCGCCCTCCAGATTGGGATCGGTGGCCAGGATCAGTTCGGTGACCGTCCCGTCCGCGAGCCGCGCCAGCAGCTCGCGGATCCTCAGGTCATCGGGGCCGACGCCCTCGATCGGGCTGATCGCGCCCCCGAGCACGTGATACCTCCCGCGGAATTCGCGGGTCCGCTCGACGGCGACGACGTCCTTCGGCTCCTCCACGACGCAGATCACCGTCATATCGCGGCGCGCGTCACGGCAGATCCCACAGCGCTCCTCCTGCGCGACATTGCCGCACACGACGCAGAACCGGACCTTGTCCTTGACCTCGAGAAGGGTATGGGCGAGCCGGCGTACGTCGGTCGGCTCGGCCTGGAGGACATGGAAGGCGATCCGCTGCGCGCTCTTGGGACCGACGCCGGGCAGCCTGCCCAGCTCGTCGATGAGGTCCTGAACCACGCCTTCGTACAACGGATTGCCTTTCCTGCTGCCTGTTCCGACCGAATCCCGGTACGTATCCCTACGTACGCTAGTCGCCGTCCCGCCCTGTCAGAAGGGCAGACCCGGCATTCCGCCCAGACCCTGTGCCAGCGGGCCGAGCTTCTCCTGCTGGAGCCGCTGCGCGTTCTCGTTCGCCGCGTGCACGGCGGCGACGACCAGGTCGGCCAGTGTCTCCGTGTCCTCCGGGTCCACCGCCTTCGGGTCGATGACCAGGGCGCGCAGCTCGCCCGCGCCGGTCACGGTCGCCTTCACGAGACCACCGCCCGCCTGGCCGTCGACCGGCGTCGCCGCCAGCTCCTCCTGCGCCCGCGCGAGATCCTGCTGCATCCTCTGGGCCTGCTGGAGCAGCTCTTGCATGTTGGGCTGGCCACCACCGGGAATCACGGGCACTCCTGGTATCTCGACTGACTGTTTTCGACTGGTGTCTCGACCGGTATCTCGATGTCTTCGATGACGGTCCCGGGCTGTGTCTCCGCCCGTACGCCGAGCCTACGTGTTCACCGCGCGGCGCGCCCCACCCCACCGGGGCGAACTCTTTCGAGTGAGAGTCTTCCGGCTCCTCTACCTGATCACGGCCCTCACCAAGGGTGAAATGCCGGGATTTCAAGCACACAGCCCACCATTTGGCGGTAGGAAGTGCATACGCGACCGCACTCGCCGCACATCCGCCGCGCATCCGCACGCGCACTTTCCGTGACCAGCCGCACGTACGCACCCGCAGGCGTACGCGACCGCAGAGGAGTACCCCGGTGAGTCAGCCGGAGATGCAGCCCGGAGGGCCCGCCCGGGAGGAGGGGGCTCCGCCCGGCGAGGGGCCCGGGGAGGGGACACCGGCCCCGGAGGGAACCGGCGAGCGGTTCTACGAGAGCGAGACCGGCCCGCCGTACGGCGATCTGACCGGCGGCCCGTTCCCCCTCGGGGACTGGGGCGAGCCCGCGGAGCGCCTCGACGAGCTGTACCGCTGGGTCGAGACCGGCGCGCTGCGAACGGTCGACTGGTACCTCGCCGACCGGTTACGCAAACGCCGCCTCGCCCGCGCCCTGCGCGCCGCCACCGCCGTCTCCGTCGCCGCGGGCGCGGTCCTGCCGCTGCTGGATCTGACCGGCGCGCTGCCGGGCGCGGCGGGCTGGGGGTACGTCTCGCTGCTGCTGGGCGCCGCCTGCCTGGCCTGCGACCGGTACTGCGGGCTGTCGTCCGGCTGGATGCGGGCGGTCGCCACGGCACAGGCGGTGCAACGCCGTTTGCAGACGCTCCAGTTCGACTGGGCGTCGGAGTGTGTACGGGAGGTTCTCGGCCCCACCGAAGGCACGGCCAGCGAGGCCGCGGAGCGGTGTCTCGCGGTGCTGCGGAAGTTCACGGAGGACGTGACGGAGCTGGTACGGGTGGAGACGGCGGACTGGATGGTCGAGTTCCGCTCCGGCCCCGCGCCCCTGACCATGCAGTCGATGCCGATGGCCGGCACGCGCCCGGAGGGCCCCGTACAGCCACCGGGCCGTTTCCCGCTCCTGCCCGGCACCCGGCCCAACATGCCGCGCCAGCGACCGCCCGAGACGCGGTGACGCCGGCCCGGCGGGGCCCCTCCGGCCGGAGGGGCCCCGCCGGGCCGGTCATGGATCCGTCCGCGCGCCAGGCCGGCCCGACAGCCCCTGTTGCCGTCACGGCAAGCTTTGCCCGGCCCGGCACTAGCTGAAGATGATCATCGACCCCTGGCCCAGGCTCCGCGTCGCCGCCGCGTGCAGCCCCAGCCAGACATGCCGTTCCCGGGCGAACGGACTGTCGTCGTACGGAATCGAGGTCGCCGGTTCCTCCAAGGAGGTGGGGCGGTCCGGCGGGGTCGGGGGGGACGGGGGGTTGGCCGGGTCGATGCCGATCGCCGGGGCGACGATCGCCAGTTCACGCAGCAGACCCTGCGTGGAGCCCAAGGGGCCGCCGCCCGCGAGGAGTTCCTCGTTCGAGAGGGGCGCGTCGTAGTCCACGGGGACGTACGCGCCCGCGTGGTCGTAGTGCCAGACCAGATGCGATTCCTGAGCCGTCGACTCGAACATCTCCAGCAACTGTTCGTAGTCACCGCCCAGTTCCCCGACCGGCGTCACCGCGAGGCCGCAGAGCTGGAGCAGATACGCGCGCCGCAGGAAGTGCAGCGCGTCGTAGTCGAAACCGGCGACCGGGGCGACATCCCCCGACAGGCCGGGCATATAGGCGAATACGGGAACGGACGGCAGCCCGGCATCGCCGAGCGCCTTGTCGTAGACGGCGATCTCTTCGGCGAAGGGGTTGTCGGGGCTGTGGCACAGCACATCGACGAGGGGGACCAACCACAGGTCACAGGCCAAGGGAGGCTCGCTCTCCAACGGGTTCGTACGCATACGCGCGATGGTCGGGACAGCGTAATGCGGTGGACACGGTCCGGCGAAGGGCCCGGTCGGCCCCTCATCCGCGGAAGACCCGGAAAATTGCGGGAAACCGACGGAAACCGAGGAAAACGGCCGGAAACATCCGCCTTCCGCTTCCTCGTTCGCGCTCCGCCCCCCACCACAGACCTATCCCGTTTCCTCTTTTTCTACCCCGCCCGCCGCTCTCATCCCTTCCGGGGCGGCAGGTCCCAGATCCAGACGCCGCCGACCCGCTTCCCGGGCCGCTCCAGCAGCTTCTCCACCGTCGCGTACAGCGCCCCGTCGTTGGGCTGCGGCACCAGCACCAGCACGCCCGCCCGCCAGAACGCCAGGTCCGCCCGTGCCTGCGCCCGCCAGTTGGCGCCGATCTCCGGCACCTGGCCGTTGTAACGGACATCACGCAGCAGATTCGAGGTGTGCCGGGGCGGGGCGCCGTAAATGCCCGTGCGGTCGTCGCCGTACGGCCCATTGAAGTAGCCGCCCGGTACGGAGAACCCGAACCCGGTCTCCGCCTGCCAGTGCAGCGCCTCCGCGTCGCCGGGGCTGGGCAGCGGTACGGGGACGACGGACTCGCCCTTCGCGACGTACCCGCTGTACATCTTGGCGGTGAAGAAGCGCGGGATCTCCAGCCGTTCCCGTACCGGAATCGGCGTCGGCACGATCGGCAGCAGCGCGGCGCCCACCGCCAGCAGCGCGACGGTGCGGTGCCTGCGCCGGTCCGCCGATTCCGTACCCGTACCCGCACCCGTACCCGCACCAAAAACGGAACCGGAAACGGAACCGATACCGGCGGGCAGTCGGGCCACCGCCAGTGCGATCAGCGCCCCCAGCGCCGGTGCGCAGATCATCGCCACCCGCGACTCGATCACCGACTCGAACAGCGGCTGATGCGCGAGGATCCGCCACGGCCCCGGCAGCACCACGTCCGTGCCCGGGATCCGGATCCGCTGCCCCAGCGACAGCAGCGCCGCCCCGGCCGCCGTGAACGCCAGCGCCCTGACCACCGCGAGCCGCCACAGCCACACCACAATGCCCACGGCAAGCGCGATCAGCGGCCAGCCGTAGAACGCGTTCTGCTCGGTGCGGTTCATCGCCAGCGGGTCGGCCGTCGCGTCGTCGCCGAAGAGCGAGCGTCCCGCGTACTCCACGAAGGCGAGCGGGCTGTTCCCCGCGTTGTCGCCGTGCAGCACGCTGTGATAGCTCTGCGGGCCGAAGAACTGCCACCCCAGCGGGAACGCCACCAACGGCAGACACACCAGCAACGCCAGCCCCACCCCACGCAGCAGCGGCCGTACGACCGCCCGCGCCAGGTCACGCCGTACCCACGCGTACGAGAGCGCGAACAGCAGCGTCCCCATCACCGCGAGCAGCAGCGGCTCCTCGCCCAGGAAGATCTGGTACGTGGCGAACAGGCCCAGCAGCAGCCCGTCCCGTACGACCTTGTCGTTCTCCGGATCGCAGAGCCGCAGCGCCCGGTCGATGATCACCGGGATCATGAACAGCACCAGGAAGTTCGGGTGCGCGTTCGCGTGCGAGATCATCGGCGGCGCGAAGGCGGCGAGCGCCCCGCCGAGGGCGGCGGCCCGGCGATTGTCGACGAGTTGGCGCGCGAAGAGCCAGTACCAGGCGTACGCCGTCGCCGCGAGCCCGAACGTGAGGACGACCGCCCACGTGACGCTCGGGCCGAGGAACAGAGTGACCGGGGCGAGCGGGACGGAGAGCCCGAGCATGACGGTGTTCGCCATGAGGTTCACCCCGTCGGGGAAGTTCTGGACCGTGGTGAACAGCGGATTCCGCAGGTGGACCACGTTGTCGGCGGTGACCGCGAAGAACCACTGCCACTGGTTCTGGTCCGAGCCCGCGTCGGCGAGATAGGCGCCGTCGAGATCGGCCCAGAGGTTCTTGTAGAGGAGGAAGGAGGCGAGGAGGAAGAGCCCCGCCACTGCGAGGTTGGTACGAGCACCGGCGCTCACGACGGTACGAGTACGGCCGCCCCTCGTCCTCAGCCGCACCAGCTCCAGCAGCACCCGGCCGTAGTCCAGCGGCCGTACCTTCGACCCCGGCTGATGCGCCCAGCGCACCGGCACCTCCGTCACCGGCCAGCCGGAGCGCCGGAAGAACCGCAGGATCTCGACGTCGATCCCCCAGCCGTCCAACCGCGAATCGGCGAACGCGGCCCGCGCCTGCTCGCCGTCGAGGAGCTTGAAGCCGCACTGGGTGTCGGCTATGCCGGCGACCGCGACCCGCTGGATCAGCTGGTTCCCCAGCCTCCCCAGCCACTCGCGCACCGCCAGTTGCCGCACCTCGATGCTCGCGTCGGGGTGCGCGCGGGAGCCGATGGCGGCGCCACCGCCGCCGCTCTCTCCCCCGGACCGCTCCGACCGCCAGGACCGCCAGGACCGCTCCGACTGCTCCGACTGCTCCGACTGCTCCGACTGCTCCGACTGCTCCGACTGCTCCGACTGCTCCGACAACTGCCGGTCCAGCAGCTCAAGTTCCTCGATCGGGGTCGCCAGATCCGCGTCGGTCAGCAGGACACGCCGGCCGTGCGAGGCGAGCACGCCCTGCCGCAGCGCGTGGCCCTTGCCGCGGTTGCCGCCGCCCGTCACGACCTGGATGCGCGGCTCGTCGGCGGCGGCGTCCGCCGCGACCGCGGCCGTACGGTCCGAGGAACCGTCGTCCACGACGATCAGCTCCCACGTGCCCCACCGCTCCGGGTTGGCGCGGAGGTGGTCGCGGATGGCGTCCAGGGTGGGGCGGAGGCGGCGCTCCTCGTTGTACGCGGGGACGACGACGGTGAGGTCGACAGCGCCGGAGCCCGCGGAGACGGCGCTGTCGCTCGTACGTATATCCATATGGGCTGCCCCCGCGTCCTCGATGCTTGTCACCGCTGGGGACGCTCCAGCCGGTCCGCCCAGGCGAGTGCGTGCTTGTTGTACTCGCCGAGCACGGCACGCACCGCCGCCACATCGCCGAGGGTGAGCGCGTCGACGAGCTGTCCGTAGCCGTTCCACAGCCATTTCCCGCCCTCGGTGTCATCCCGCAGGAACGGCACGGAGAACACCCACGCCTGCACCCGCAACCGGTGCAGGAAGTCCGATACGTACCGGTTGGCGACCAGGAAGCCCAGCTCACGCCAGAACCGCAGGTCGTAGCCGATGAGAACGTTCAGATCCCCGGCCCCGGCCGCGCGCGCGGCCTCCTCGGACCGCCGCCGTACGGAGACCAGCGGCACGCCGTGCGCACTGGCGGCCAGGCTCTCGGCCTCCAGCTTGCAGATGACGGCGTCCACCATCAGCGCGCGGGCCTCGATCATGGACCGGAAGTCGCCGACCGAGAACCGGTGGACCCGGAACCCCCGGTGCTGGTCGGAGTCGAGCAGGTCCTGCGCGGAGAGATCGACCAGGGCTTCCCTGACAGGGGTGGCGGAGACGCCGTACTGCTCGGCGATCTGCTTGACGGTGAACTCATGGCCTGGCAGTAAACGCCCTGCGAGCACTTCGTCACGCAGCGCGTCCGCGATCTGCTGCCGCAAAGTACTGCGGGTCACAGCTCCGATGGCGGGCATGGCGTTCCGTCCCCTCGTCCGGCTCCCGACACCTTAGACCGAGCAGTATGGGGAGAAGGCATGCATAGCTCTGGCCAGGAAATTACGGAGTGCGCACGCATGACGCTCATTGACAGCATGCTTCCAAAGTGACAGCCTGCTGTCATAACTGCGTGCCCCAGGTGCGCCGTGGGAGGAATCATGGAAGCCGGAACAGAGACCAGAACCGCCTATCTGGCCGTATACGACACCTTCGCCGACTGGGAGACCGGTCACACCACCGCCCATCTCGCCCGCAACGGCTTCACCGTGCGGACCGTCGGCCCCACCACCGACCCCGTCACCACCATGGCCGGGCTCCGGATCCAGCCCGACCTGGCGCTCACCGATCTCCGCCCGGAAGGTGCCGACCTGCTGATCCTCACCGGCGCCGACCTCTGGGACAGCGGCGACGAACTGGCCCCGTTCGCCCGTACCGCCCGTGTCTTCCTCGACGCCGGCGTACCGGTCGCCGCGATCTGCGGGGCGACCGCCGGGCTGGCCCGCGAGGGGCTGCTGGACGAGCGCGCGCACACGAGCGCCGTCCCCCGCTACCTCGCCGCCACCGGCTACCGGGGCAGCGCCCACTACCGCGACGCGGACGCCGTCACGGACGGCGACCTGATCACGGCCGGCCCGACCGAGCCCGTCGCGTTCGCGCGCGAGGTGTTCGGACGGCTGGGGGTGTACGAGGGCAAGCGGCTGGACGCCTGGTACCGCCTGTACCAGCGCTCGGACGTGAGCGCGTACGACGTGCTCCAGGGGTCCTCATGAGCCCGGCGCCCACCCCCGGCCCCCAGGAGCTGCTCGGCGGGACGGCCCTGGGCGTCTTCCGCCTCAACGGCCAGTTCCTCGCCGTCTTCGAGGAGATGGCCCGGCCCGCCGGGCTCACCGCCGCCCGCTGGCAGGTCCTCGGCGCCGTACTCAACGGGCCCCTGCCCGTCGCGGGCATCGCCCGCACCATGGGCATCACCCGGCAGAGCGTGCAGCGGATCGCGGACCTGCTGGTGGAGAGCGGACTCGCGGCGTACGAACCGAACCCGGCCCACCGCCGCGCCAAGCTCCTGCGCCCCACGGACGAGGGCCTGGAAGCGGTCCGGCGGATCACCCCCGGATACACGGAGCTGGCGGAACGGCTCACGGCCGAGCTGGGCCCCGAGCAATTCGCCGAGACCATAAGGGTGTTGGAGCGACTGTCGGCGGCCATGGACACGGTGGCCGACCCCGACCGGACGCCTCAGGCCGCCCGCTGACCGGCCCTTCGTCGGGGACACTCGACGGCACGCGCCCTTCATACGAGATGATCCGGGGCGTGACATACGGGGCAGGGGGCCGCGCGGCCCTGGAGAAACTGGCAGCGGGCGATCCACAGCGCATCGGCGCCTACCGGCTGCTGGCCCGGCTCGGCACGGGCGGGATGGGCCGGGTCTATCTGGCCCGCTCGGACCGTGGCCGTACCGTCGCGGTCAAGCTCGTACGGCGGGAGCTGGCCGAGGAGGAACAGTTCCGCAGCCGGTTCCGGCAGGAGGTCGCCGCCGCGCGACGGGTCGGCGGCGCGTGGACGGCGCCCGTGCTCGACGCCGACACGGAAGCGCCGGTGCCCTGGCTGGCGACGGGGTACGTGGCGGGCCCGAGCCTCCGCACGGTCGTGTCGGGCGGCCGGGGAGGGCGCGGTCACGGGCCCCTGCCGGAACGTTCCGTCCAGTTCCTCGCCTCGGGCCTCGCCCACGCGCTCCAGGACATCCACGCGGCGGGCCTCATCCACCGGGACCTCAAGCCCTCCAACGTCCTGGTGACGATCGACGGCCCGCGCGTCATCGACTTCGGCATCGCCCGCGCGCTGGAGACGGCCGCCGACGAGGGGCTGACCCGTACCGGCGCGCTGGTCGGCTCACCCGGCTTCATGGCTCCCGAGCAGGTACGCGGGGACCGGGTGACGGCCGCGTGCGACGTGTTCTGCCTGGGCTCGGTCCTGGCGTACGCGGCCACGGGGAAGCTGCCGTTCGGCGGCGCGAACACGGGCGTCCACGCGCTGATGTTCCGTATCGCCCAGGAGGAACCCGACCTGTCCGGCCTGCCGGCGAGCCTCTACCCGCTCATAAGCGGCTGCCTCCGGAAGGACCCGGCGGCCCGCCCGACCACCCGGGACATCCTGCTGAAGGTCGCCGGATCCACGGGTGCGAGCGCGGGTGCGGGCCTCTCCGACGAACCGTGGCTGCCGGGCGCGCTGCTGGCGCAGCTGGGCAAGCACGCGGTGGAGCTGCTGGAGTACGAGGAGCCGACGGCCCGGATACGGGCGCCGGAGGCGGGACCCGCACCGGTAGCGGGACCCGCACCGGAGCCCGCGCCGATACCGGAGCCCGCGCCCTCGCCGGTCCCCCGGTCGGCGCCACCGAGGACCCCGCCCCCGCCGCTCCCGTACCGCTACGGCCATCCGCCGGCCCGGCACGGCGGCCCCCCGCCCCCCGAACCGGCGCGACGCGACGGCCGTGGCACCGCCGCGCTGATCGTGGTGGCGGTCATCGTCGCGATCTGCACGGGTGCCTCGGTGTACGCGGTGATGGGCGGCGGCCCGAAAGGCGGCAAGGACGGCGGGACCGCGCCGACGACGGAGGCCAGGAGTCCGGGCCCCCGGGACGACGACGCGGCCGCCGGGACCCCGTCGGCCGCGCCCACGGCCTCGGAGGGCGCGATCCCCGCCACGTACCTGGGCGCCTGGAGCGGTGGCATCGATACCGCGTCGGGCCACAACACCCGCGAACTGACCATCCGGCAGGGCACGTTGGGCGACACCGTCCTCACCCTCACGGCGGACGGCCCCGCCGGGAGCGGCAGCTACCACTGCGTCTTCGAGGCCCCCCTCGCCGCCACCCCCGCCCCGGGCGCCCCCCTCCGCATCGGCCCCTCCACCGTCGTCACCGGGGACCCCCTCTCCTCCTGCGCCCCGGGCCCGGAAACCACCCTCACCCTCCAGGCGGACGGCACCCTGCGCCGCGTGGCGTCCGGCGGCGAGTCCCTCACGTACACGAAAACCGGCTGACCCGACGCGGCGATCAGCCGGGCAGGTCCGGCAACAAGCCTGTTCCGCAGGAGAGTTGCTGCGCCGCGTGCGCGAGTTGCTGCACTGTGTACGCGAGTTGCTGTACCGCGTGCGCGAGTTGCTCCACCACGTACGCGAGTTGCTCCAGCGCACCCGCGAGTTGCTCCACCGTGTGCGCGAGTTGCTCCGGGCGCGCAGGAACGCGACCTCTCGCCCTTCTTCCACCTCACAGCGAAGCCGAATACGCCCAACAGATTGGTTTCAGCCCCCGCCTACCACCGCTTCCCGCCACACCGGGTGAAGACAAAGGGCGTTTGCCTACAGTTCGCCTCCATCGCCTCCGAAGAACGCGCGGCCAGCGAAAACTTCAGCCACTCCCCAGCGCCTCCACCCCGCCCGAACCCATGCGGAACGGAAGAATTCCCCCGCCTTGTCGCGCAGCGAGACGGTTTGCGCAAGCGCCTCTCGCGCCGGGCCCGTGGCCGGGATGATCGGCAGGGAGACCGCCCTGCTGGTGGGGCCTGCGTCGGGGTCGCGGCATCGGCCACCGCCCTGTGCGGCCGCGAGCCGAGAACCTCACCTCCAGCCCATCGGCTCCGCTCCGGTCGGCGGCCTGACCGCCGGCGGCCGGGGCGCGGCCTACTCCCCCGCGCGGCGGGTCAGATGCGCGAACGCGTCCAGGTTGCGGGTCGACTCGCCCCGGGAGACCCGCCACGCGTACTCCTTGCGGATGGCGGTCGCGAAGCCCAGCTCCAGCAGTGTGTTGAAGGACCCGTCCGCCGCTTCGAGGACCGAGCCGAGCAGCCGGTCGATCTCGTCCTCGGCGACGGCGGCCAGCGGGAGCTTCCCGGTGAGGTAGATGTCGCCGAGGCGGTCGACCGCGTAACCCACCCCGTACAGCTTGAGGTTGCGCTCCAGCAGCCAGCGGTGGACGGCCTCGGTGTTCTCGTCGGGGTGGCGGATCACGAAGGCGTTCAGGGAGAGCGCGTGCCGGCCCACACGCAGGGAGCAGGTGGTGGAGAGCTTGCGGGTGCCGGGGAGGGTGACGACGTACGTACCGGGCACGGGGCTCTCCCACGTCAGCTCGGCGGAGTTCAGCGCCGCCTCGATGACCTGCGCGGCCCGGAGTGCGACATCGGCCGTGGAAGCGGTGGAAGCCGTGGAAGCCGTGGAAGCCATGTTCCGAGCGTACGTCAGCCGTGGTGGGCCGGGCTCTTGCCCCGGTGTGCCTGTACCGCGTCCGCGTAGACGCCCGCCGTGGCCGCCGCCGCCGTGTCCCAGCCGAAGCACTGGGCGTGGCGGGAGGCCGCCGCGCCCATGCGGTCGACCAGCTCGGGGTGGTCGAGGAAGTTCCTCAGGGCGCGCGCGTACGCCTCCGGCTCGTGGCCGGGGACCAGGACGCCGGTCACCCCGTCCCGTACCGCCACCGGCAGACCTCCCACGGCCGCCGCGACCACCGGGGTGCCCGCCGCCTGGGCCTCGATGGCGACCAGGCCGAAGGACTCGCTGTACGAGGGCATGACCAGCACGGACGCCGCCCGGAACCAGTCCGCGAGCTGCACCTGGCCGACCGGCGGCCGGAACTGCACGACATCGGCGATCCCCAGCCGCGCGGCCAGCTTCTGGAGCCCCTCGGGCTTGGCGAGACCGCTGCCGCTGGGCCCGCCGACGACCGGCACGACCAGCTTCGTACGGAGCGACGGGTCCTGGTCGAGGAGGACGGCCACGGCGCGCAGCAGTACGTCCGGGGCCTTCAGCGGCTGTATTCGGCCCGCGAAGAGCGGGATGAACGCGTCCTCGGGCAGCCCCAGCCGGGCGCGCGCGGCGGCGCGGCCGTCGGCGGGGCTGAAGCGCTCCAGGTTCACCCCGGGGTGGACGACGGCGGCCTTCGCGGGTTCGGCGTCGTAGAAGCGGACGAGCGCGTCGGCCTCCTCCGCCGTGTTGGCGATCAGCCGGTCCGCCGCGCGCACGATCTGCGTCTCGCCGATGACCCGGGCCGCGGGCTCGGGCCGGTCGCCCTCGGCGAGCGCCGCGTTCTTGACCTTGGCCATGGTGTGCATGGCGTGGACGAGCGGGACGCCCCAGCGTTCGGAGGCGAGCCAGCCGACATGGCCGGAGAGCCAGTAGTGGGAGTGCACCAGGTCGTAGTAGCCGGGGCGCTGGCCCGCCCACGCCTGCATCACCCCATGGGTGAAGGCGCAGAGCTGCGCGGGCAGCTCCTCCTTGGCGAGGCCCTCGTACGGACCGGCGTCGATGTGCCGTACGAGCACCCCGGGGGCCAGCTCCACGGACGGGGCCAGCCCGCCCGCCGTGGCCCGCGTGAAGATCTCCACCTCGATGTCGATCGCGGCCAGCCGCTTCGCCAGCTCGACGATGTAGACGTTCATCCCGCCCGCGTCGCCCGTCCCCGGCTGGTGCAGCGGGGAGGTGTGGACGCTGAGCATGGCTATCCGGCGCGTCTTGCGGGCCTGGCCGGAGATCCGGAGACGGGACGGTCCGACGAACGTACCGGAGATACGGGACACGTATTGACTCACGTCCGCGGTCCTCTCGCTCTCGTTGCGGGACACCTCGTTGCGGGACACCTTGTTGCGGGACACCTCGTTACAGGTCTTGTCGCAGGTCGAAGAGAAGGGTGTCCACGCCCTCCGAGGTGCTGAACAAGAGAAGCGCGCCCGCGCATTTCCGTTTTGCCAAATCGTTACTCCCGGGCTCGACCCACTCTCGGGGCTCAACCGTCGCCGCCGGTCGAGTCCTCGCCGCTCGGCCGGTCGCCGCCGGTGGTTACGCTCGCTGCATGGTGTCTCCTTCCTCCCGTACCGCCCGCCCCGTGGGCACGGTGACCCGTGGCACCACCCACCAGAACCGGCTGCGCCGGATGGACCGCTGGATCGCCGCCACCCACGGCCCCGCGCTGCGCCGCTCGGCCGACCCCCTCGTGGTCGACCTCGGGTACGGGGCGGCGCCCTGGACCGCCGTCGAGCTGCTGGGGCGGCTGCGGGCGGCGGAGCCGCGTACCGAGGTCGTCGGCATCGAGATCGACCCGGCCAGGGTCGCCGCGGCGAGGCCGTACGAGACGGACGGGCTGCGCTTCCGGCACGGCGGCTTCGAGGTCGCGCTCGGCGCCGGACGCCGTCCGCTGATCATCCGGGCGGCCAATGTGCTGCGGCAGTACGACGAGGGCGAGGTCGCCGCCGTCTGGGCGCGGCTCCGCGCGCGGCTGGCGCCGGGCGGACTGCTGGTGGAGGGGACGTGCGACGAGATCGGGCGACGCCATGTGTGGGTCGCGCTCGGTCCGGAGGGCCCCCGTACGGTGACCTTCGCGGCCCGGCTGGCCTCGCTGGAGCGGCCCTCCGATCTGGCCGAGCGGCTGCCGAAGGCGCTGATCCACCGCAATGTGCCGGGCGAGCCGGTCCACGCGTTCCTGCGCGACTTCGACCGGGCGTGGGCGGCGGCGGCTCCGTACGCCTCGCTGGGGGCGCGGCAGCGGTGGATCCGCGCGGTGGGGGAGCTGGCGGGCGACTGGCCGCTGGCGGACGATCCGCGCCGACGGCGGCAGGGCGAGGTGACGGTGGAGTGGGCGGCGCTGGCGCCCGTTTCCTGACCGGCGCCGACACCTGTCTCCTGACCGACACCGGCACCGGCACCGGCACCGGCACCCGTCTCCTGACCGCGTCACCACAACCTCGGAGGCGACCTGCGAGCTTCCCGCCGCCTCTGTCTCTTTGCGCGCGGGCATGACACGATCGCGGCGGGGAAGCCACGTTGCCGATCGTGCGTCGGCGCCGGCTCGGAGGGGGAGTTCTGTGAACCGACGTCGCTGTACCGCTGCCGCGATCACCCTGGTCTGCGCACTGGCCGTACTGTCAGCGCCGGATCCGGCACACCGGGCGTACGCCGCCCCCGTCCCGCCCACCCCGTCCGGCGCCACCTCCTCCCCGCCCGCGGTCGCCCCGCCGCCGGTCGAACTCCCGCCGGGGGTAACGGCGCCGGCACCCGCTACGGGCGAGAAGTCCCTGGAGCGGGTGCGCGAGGAGATCGAGGCGCTCTACCGGAAGGCGGCCGCCGCCACCGACGCGTACAACCTCGCCGACGAGCGGGTGAAGACGCAGACGGCCGAAGTCGTCGGGCTGGCCGAGGACATCGTCGAGGGCCGGCGCCGGATCGACGCCCTCAAGAACCGCGCGGGAGCCGCCGCCCGGCTCCAGTACCGCGCGGGCGGGCTGCCGCCCGAGGCGGAGCTGATGCTGACGGGCGATCCGCAGCTCTTCCTGGACAGCGCGGGCCGGATCAAGCAGGGGCAGCAGGCCACCGCCGATCTGATAGCCGAACTGACCAGGGCACAGGAGGACTTGACGACGTACGCGGCGGACTCGGGCACCCACTGGGCCCAGCTCAAGGCCAACCGCGCGAAGAAGGAGAAGGCCCGGAAGGAGATCACGCGGCGGATCTCCGAGGCCAGGAAGCTCGAAGCGGGCCTGGCCGAGAAGGACCGCGCGCGGCTCGCGGGGCTGGACAGCGCGGCGGCGGCCAGGGAGCAGAACGCGTGGCTCGGCAGCGGGGCGCTCCAGGAGATCAGCCGCGCGGGCAGCGCCCGGGGCAGGACGGCGATCGAGTTCGCGCGGGAGCAGCTCGGCAAGCCGTACGTCTGGGGCGCGGAGGGGCCGGATGCGTACGACTGCTCGGGGCTGACCTCCGAGGCATGGGCGGCGGCCGGGCGGCCGATACCTCGCACCTCGCAGGAGCAGTGGCGGCTGCTGCCCCGGGTGGAGGTCAAGGACATGCGCCCCGGCGATCTGATCATCTACTTCCAGGACGCGAGCCATGTGGCGATGTACCTCGGCGACGGACAGATGGTGCACGCGCCGAGACCTGGCCGGAATGTGACGGTGGCGGGCGCGGGGTCGATGGCGATCCTCGGGGTCGTACGCCCGGACAAGTAACCGGACAAGCAACCCGGACAAGCAACCGGGACAAGTAATACGTCCGGACCGCGCGACACGGACCGGAGTGACGGCCCGGCGCCACGGCTCGTACGGCGGTCCGGGTGATCACTCACGCGCCCGGACCCGCGCGTGATGTATGTCATGGCGAGCGATGCCCGATTCGCGACGGATGCGTTGTGGGAAGCGGCATATGACACCCGCACCGGGCCCTCGGGCCATTCCGCTGGAGGCGCGGCTAGCGCTATGGTCCCCGTCTGGTGGAGCGTCGACCGTCGCTCCGCTCTGCCCTCGGGGGGAGGGAAGGAAACCCGGACCGATGACAGCACCCGTACCCGTTCCGCGGCAGCGCACAGGTTCGGCGGCCGAGAGGCTGCCCGCCGCCGTGGCCGGTAAACCTGTCGACGCGGCGGACAGCGCCGACACCGACGATGCTGTGGATCTGGACTCCTTGGACACCTTGGTCACCACCGACCCCGGCCTCGACTCCGACGCGGACCTCGATTCCGGCGCGGACATCGACTCCGACCTCGACCTCGATTCCGGCGCGAACATCGACTCCGACTCCGACTCCGACTCCGACCTCGACTCCGACCTCGACTCCGACCTCGACTCCGACCTCGGCCTCGACTCCGGGTCCCGCTCCGACATCACGCTCGGAGATCTCACCCTCCTGGTGATCGAGGACGACCCCACGGGCACCTTCACCGCGCCGGAACAGCCGGAGGGCGCGGCGACGCGACTCCGGGTCCGTACCGCGCGCAACCTCACCGAGGCCGAGCGGCTGCTCACCGACGACATCCACTGCATCCTGGTGGACCTCGCGCTGCCCGGCATCCCGGGCATGGACGAGGGCGACGGGCTGGCGCCGCTCAAACACGTACTGCGGCTGGCACCACGCCACGCCGTCCTCGCGCTGGCGGCCGAGGGCGACGCGGAGCGGGCGGCGGCGGCCGTACGGGAGGGCGCGCAGGACTACCTCTTCCGCGACGAACTGGACGGGCGGCTGCTCAGCCGCGCCATCCGGTACGCGGTCGAGCGCAAGCGCGCGGACGTCGCCCAGCGCCAGCTCACCGAGTCGCGGCTGCGCGCGCAGGAGAACGCCCGGCTGGAGCGCGGGCTGCTGCCCACCCCGCTCCTCCAGGGCTCCGACCTGCGCTTCGCCGCCCACTACCGGCCCGGCCGCTCCCGGGCACTGCTGGGCGGGGACTTCTACGACACGGTCCGTACACCGGACGGCACCGTCCACGCGATGATCGGCGATGTCTGCGGCCACGGTCCCGACGAGGCCGCGCTCGGGGTGGAGCTGCGGATCGCCTGGCGCGCGCTGACCCTGGCCGGACTCTGCGGGGACCGGCTGCTCTCCACGCTCCAGCAGGTGCTGGAGTACGAGCGGGAGAGCGAGGAGATCTTCGCGACCGTCTGTACGGTCGACATCGCCCCCGACGGCCGGCGCGCCGGACTCTGCCTGGCGGGCCACCCCTCACCGCTGATCACCCGCAAGGGCCTGGCCGGCGAGCTGCTTCCGTACGAGGAGGGCGGACCGGCCCTGGGAGTGCTGCCGCGGGCCCGCTGGCCGCGTCGGCAGGTGGAGCTGGGCGGGTCGTGGAGTCTGATGATGTACACGGACGGGCTGATGGAGGGGCGGATCGGACCGGGTTCGAAGCAGCGCCTCGGCCAGGAGGGCATGGTCGATATGGTCAACGACCAGCTGGCGCTGGGGCTGCGCGACGACGACCTGCTGGAGGCCGCGGTCGCACGGGCGCGCGAGATGAACGGCGGGGAGCTGACCGACGACGTGGCGGTCCTGCTGCTGGGCCGCGGGAAGTCGTAACGCTCAGCGTCCGCCGTTGTACGGGCCGTACGGGCCGTCGCTGCTGGAACCGCCGCTGCTGCGTCCGCCACCGGAGACCTGCTTGAGCGCGGGGCGCACGTCGACCATGAAGACGATCGTGGCGACCAGCCCGGCGAGCTGGAGGAACAGCATCGGCACCAGCAGATTCACGGCGACCGTGACACCGAGGATCATCAGCCAGAACATCTTGGTCTGCTTGTCCGCGGCCCGGTACGCGTCCTCACGGACCGTCGCGGAGAGGAACAGCGCGACGACGGCGAAGACGAGCATCGCCAGGCTGAGCAGGGAGAGAAGAGAACTGAATCCCGAGATCAACATAGGGAGTACCGCCTAATCAGTGGAAGAACGCCTCGCGGTCCAACCGCCAAGGTACCCGTACAACGGGCCGGACACCCCTGAGGTGCCCGGCCCGTCCGTCAGCGTTCACTCAGCCTCGACCGGCGCGTCCTTCTTGGCGGCGGCCTTGCGCGAGCCGGCCTTCGGAGCGGCCTCGGCCACAACCTCGTCCTGCTCGACTTCCTGCTTGGGCTTGGGGTCGGGCTCGATGGCGACGGCGATCTCGGTGATCTCCGCACCGCCCTCACCACGCCACGCCCGTACGGTCTGCTCGCCGCGCTCGGCGACCTTCTCGTACGTCTCCCGCGCCCTGACCGCGTACTCCGCGGCCACGCCCACCCCGCGCAGCGCCAGGTCCTGAGCGGTCTCGCCCAGCTTCTTCAGATCGGTGTCGAGCACCCCGACCACCTCGCTGAGCTTGGCCTGAACGGTCGCCTGGGCCTCCTTCGCCTGTGTCGAGACCTTCTCCTGGACCGCCTTCGGGTCCGACTTCCGCACCGCCTCGAACCGGCCGGGGGCCTCGGCCCGCAGCTGGTCGATCAGACCGGGCACCTTCTTCGCCTGCTCGACGGCCAGCTCCGCCGTACCGGCCGCGAAGTAGAGGGGCTTCGGGTCGGTGAACGTCTTGCGGAGGTCATCTGTGATGGCCATGACTGTGGTCCTCCCGGATCAATGGATGGTGAAGCCAAATGCGTGTGAAGCCGATGGCGGTGAAGCCGATGGCGGTGAAGCCGATCAATCGCTTCCGGGCGGCGGTGCGGGCGGAGCCTCGGAACCACCGCCCTCCGCGCCGTCGGCCACGTTCTCCTTGCGGAACGAGTCGTAGATCTGGAGAAGCACCTGTTTCTGCCGCTCGTTGATCGAGGGATCCGCCAGGATGACGGCGCGCGTCTCCAGCTCCTCCCTCTCCCGCTCGTCCAACATCCCGGCCTGCACGTACAGCGTCTCGGCCGAGATCCGCAGCGCCTTGGCCAGCTGCTGCAAAATATCCGCGCTCGGCTTCCGCAGCCCGCGCTCGATCTGGCTCAGATACGGATTCGACACCCCCGCCGCCTCGGCCAGCTGCCGCAACGACAACCGCGCCCCACGCCGCTGCTCGCGCAGGTACTCACCGAGATTGCCGACGTTGAGTGATGCCATACGGCCATGGTGCGTCCGGCCGCTAACTTTTGCAAGCAGACGCTTGCAAAAGTGTTCCGCGCCTCACCGGGCGCGCCGGATTAATGGCTTGCCCACTGTCCGTTCCCGGTCTATCTGCGATTTCCCACCGGGTCTGCAGTGTGAAGTGAACGGGTCCCGGCTGGTCTGCGCAGCAACCAGCCCACCAGAGGTACCTGCCCGCGAGGGCAGTGCCCACCGCTCCGGCTGTCGGATGGCCTGGGAGATCACGACGGCCAGCGGACGGACGCCCCACCTTGCCCGAGTTGCCAGGAAGGTGGGGCGCCAGGTGCGCCCATTGGTTTGTCGGTTCAGCAGGCGTATCCGCCCGCACGTGGTTACCGAGGCTGGTAGGAGGTGGCCAGGACGGAGACGGTCACCTGACAGGGCAGGGAGCCGTGGCCGCTCAGGTCCGCGTGGGTCAGGTGGCGTGCGCTCGGTGTCATCCCCACCAGGTCGATGGCTTCTTGCCTGCTCAGGGCCGTGGTGTATTCGACGTGCTGGGTACCGGCGGCCTGGAAGTAGGGGTCCAGCGCCTGTTGCAGGCGCTGTTCCTTGTCCGGGTCGATCGTGACCATCGCGGGGATCTGGCCCCGTAGCTCGGCCAGGTGCCGCTCGATGGGCCGCACCACGATCAACCGGCCGGTCGGACGGAGTACTCGGTGGAACTCGGACGGGTTGCGCGGGGCGAACACGTCCAGCACGACGTCGACCCCCTGGTCCACCAGGGGGAAGGGGCGGAAGACGTCCCAGCTCGCCGCAGCGGCTCGCGGATGGGCTCGGGCTGCTGAGCGCAGGGCGCGTGCTGACGTGTCCAGCCCCAGGCCGCGGGTGCCGGGCAGTTGCTCGAGTACGCCGGCCAGGTAGTAGCCAGTGCCGCATCCGATGTCTACGACCGTGCCTTGACCAGGCAGGGCGTCGGCTGTCATACGAGTCAGGGTCTGGTGGACAGGGGCGTACCTGCCGGTGGACAGGAACCGGTTTCGGGCCTGAACCATGGCTGCGTCGTCACCGCTGGTGGCGCGGATGCCCGTCAGCAGGCTGACGTAGCCCTGACGGGCGATGTCGAAGGTGTGGCCCTCCGGGCAGCGCAGTGAGACACGGTCGGGTCGGAGACGGGCGCGGCACACCGGGCAGCGCAGCAAGTCGAGAAATGGTTCGAGGGCAGGGGGAAGCAACGCAGGCACTAGGCACTCCAGGCGACGGTGAAGGGAAGGGACCGTGCCTGCACGCGCTCTCAAAAGCCGCCGTCTCAAGAAAGACGAGGCCCGGCATCTCGCCGCCTCGGTGTGGGCGGCACGAGGGAGATGGATCACGTAAACAGGCACGCCAAGGAGGGCGACGCCCTACGGCATCGCCCTCAACGCCTCGTGATTACAGAGCCTGGATGTGCTGGGTCCACATGCCTACACCTTACGAGCATTACCAAAAGCCCGTCGCCTCGCTTCAGCAGTCAAGAGATGCGGCCCGGCGGTGGGGGATCGCGCCGGACTGCGTAATCACCCGGACGAGGGGTTTGGTCCCGTTTAAGCTGCCCAGTCCCTACGGGTCTGCAAAGTGGCATACATGGGGCTGACTGTGCTGGAGGGGACGAAGCCGTCACAAGTAGACGGCTTCGAGGTCGGCTGGCGGGACGACCAGGGTGAACATCGGCTGCCGTTGGAAGATGCGGTCTCGGTGCCGTTCGAGGCCGGGCGGCCGGTCCGCAGCTTCCCGTCGTATCGCGGGCAACGGCATTTCCCTGGGTTGTATTGGTCGTCGACGACTTGCGGGCATGTGGGGTTCGAGTCCTGGCTGGAGCGAGACCACGCGATGCTGCTCGATTTCACACCAGAGGTGACGGGGCTGCTGTCGCAGCCGTTGTGGCTGTTCTGGGAGGACGATCGGGGGAAGCGGGTCTCGCATGCTCCGGACTACTTCGCTCGGTTCGAGGACGGGCGGGGGCTGATGGTGGACTGTCGGCCGCTGGACCGGATCGACGCACGGTCGGCGGCCAAGTTCGCGGCTGCGCAAGCAGCTTGTGAGGCGGTGGGGTGGGGTTACCGGGTTGTCGGCGAGGTGGATCCGGTGCGGATGGCGAACGTTCGCTGGCTGGCGGGATACCGGCATCCTCGGTACGGGGCCGATGAGGGGCTCGTGGCCCGGTTGTTGGCACTGTTCTCGGTGCCTTCGCCGCTGGTGACACAGGCTGCGTTGCTGGGTGATCCGATCGCGGTGTTGCCAGCGATGTTCCATCTGCTGTGGCTGGGGCGGCTGGCAGCGGATCTATCGCGACCGCTGTCGGATGCCACGCTGGTGTCGCCGGCGGAGATCCGGTGAGCGGGCGCCCAGGACCACGGGCGGCGTTGCGGGTCGGGGATCGGGTGCGCCTGGATGACCGACTGCACACGGTCGTCGGCCTGTCCGGGACGACGGTGCGGCTCCTCGACGAAGCCGGGTCGGCGAGCCTGGTGTTGTTGTCGCATCTACTGGCCTCGGAAGGCTTTGAGCTCATCGGCCAGGGTGTCGATCAGGGCCGTATGCCGCCGTTTGCGCTGTTGGACATCGTGCCGGAGCGGGAAGCCGAGAAAGCGGCGGCATGGGAACGGCATGTGACCGAGGTGGAGTTCGGCAAGCCGCTGGATGCTGATCCCACGGCTCTGCCTCGTCCGGAATACGACCCGGCCCGTCACCCAGTTGAGGAGCGGGTGGCGGCCAAGGCGGCGGAACTGCGGGCTATCGGCTGGCAGGCGAGTGTGGGGACCGTTCAGCGGATGCGCAGGCGCTACCGCGAGCAGGGTCTGTGGGGCTTGGTCGATCACCGTGCAACCCGTCCGTCCTCACCGACGGGAAGGGCCGATGACCGGGTGGTGTCCGCCATCACGGAAATCCTGGCCACGACGACGAACGAGTCCACCGGCACCCGCGGCCGGCTGCGTCGGCGGGTGGAGGCGCTGCTGGCGGAACGGCATGGGCCGGGCACAGTGGCGATGCCGTCGAAGTCGGCGTTCTACCGGCTTGTCAAGGCGATGAGCGAGGGTACGCACGCCTTCGGCGAGGCCACATCCCGCAGGTCGGCGGCTCGCCGCCCGCAAGGAGCGTTCACCCCTTCCTCGGCCTGCCGCCCCGGAGAGATGGTGCAGATCGACACGACACCGCTGGACGTGCTGGTGGTCCTGGAGGACGGGGTGAGCGGACGCCCGGAACTCACGATCGCCGTCGACGTGGCAACGAGGACGATCTGCGCTGCTGTGCTGCGGCCAGCAGGCACCAAGGCCGTGGACGCCGCCCTCCTGCTGGCCAAGATGCTGGTCCCGGAGCCGCTGCGGCCCGGCTGGTCGGACGCGCTGGCGATGTCGATGACGCTGATCCCCCACCGGAGACTGTTGGAGATCGACGCGCGCCTGGAGCAAGCGGCCGCCAAGCCGGTGATCGTGCCAGAGACGATCGGCATTGATCACGGGAAGGTGTTCGTCTCCAACACCTTCCTGACCGCCTGCCGGTCGCTGGGCGTCTCCGTCCAGCCGTCCCGCCCGGCGACCCCGACTGACAAGGGAATCGTCGAGCGGACGTTTTCCTCGATCAACACGCTGTTCTGCCAGCACACCTCTGGCTACACCGGTTCGAACACGACCCGCCGGGGGGCCGAGGTCGAGGCCGTCTGGACGCTCGCGGAAGTGGACGACCTGTTGCAGGAATGGATCGTGGCCTGCTGGCAGCAGCGGCCACACGAAGGACTGCGCAGCCCGTTCCTACCGGGTCGGCCGATGTCTCCCAATGACGCATACGCCCTGCTGGTCTCCCGCACCGGCTACCTGCCCATGCCACTGAGCGGCCCCGACTACTTGGAACTGCTGCCGGCACTCTGGCGTTCGGTCAACGACTACGGCATCCGCGTCGACCACCGCACCTACAACTGTTCCGGACTGAACCCGCTGCGGCGCCGCTCCTCGGGAGTGACCGCCAAGGGCGGGCTCTGGGAGGTTCATTACGACCCCTACGACCTGTCCCAGATCTGGGTACGCGACGCGCGCACCGGAGAGTGGATCACGGTTCCGTGGACACACCGGCACCTGGTCTCCGCCCCGTTCGCGGACTTCACCTGGCGCCGGGCCCGGGACCTGCTCGCGATGCGGGGCCAGGACGACACCAACCAAGCCGCCGTGGCCGCCGCAGTCGACCAGTTGCTGACGCGGGCGGAAACCGGGCCGGACCGCCGTATCGCGGCGCGCACCCGCGCCGCTCTGGAGCCCGCGCGGTCCGTCCCCGCGCTGCCGCAGGCACCAGCTTTGGAAGACGCCGAGGACGAGGCCACCGTCCCGGAGCAGACGTCGAACGTCATTCCCTTCGGCGTCTTCGACGCCTTCACCGACGGGAGCCGCCTGTGAGCGAGGTTCCGCCACAGGACATCGCCAACCCGCAGATGTCACTGACCACGAAGGAAGGCTGGCGAGCGTTCGTCGACGAAAACCCGGATCCCCCGCCGTCGCTCCCGTCCGGCACCATCCTGGACGAGGACGAGCTGGAGTCCTACAGGGAAGCGCGGATCTACTACCACACACGATCCGTCATCGTGAATACCCCCACGATCCGTGGCGTCGTCACCACGGGCCGCAAACGCATCGTGCTCAACCGGCACCAAGTCTCCGCCCGTCGCGGCCTGATCGTGTCCGGTTCGGCCGGCACCGGCAAGACCACGGCGATCACCCAGCTGGGCAAGAACGTCGAACAGATCACCCGGCGGCGCAACCCCACCGCCGTCGGCGGACTGCCGGTCGTCTTCGTTACCGTTCCGCCTGCGGCCACCCCGAAGATGCTCGCAGGCGAGTTCGCCCGATTCCTTGGCGTCCCGCTGGAGCACCGCATGAGCCAGGTCCAGATCACCAACGCCGTCTGTGACCTGCTCGGCAAGCTCGGCACCACGCTCGTCCTGGTCGACGAGATCCACAACCTCGACCTGACCACCCGCAACGGAGCCGAGGCATCCGATCAGCTGAAGTACCTCTCGGAACGGATCGCGGCCACCTTCGTGCTCGCTGGTCTCGACGTCGAGACCAGCAGCCTGTTCCAGGGCACTCGCGGACAGCAGATCGCCGGCCGTTACACGGTCATCCCCTCCCGGCCCTTCGGCCACAGGAACCGCGCGGACAAGGAGAGCTGGCAGGCCCTGGTGGTGACGATGGAGGACTCCCTGCGACTACACGCCCATCGCCCCGGCACCTTGGTCGCCATGACCGATTACCTCCACGATCGCACTGGCGGGCTGATCGGCAGTCTTTCCCAGCTCATCCGAGAAGCCGCAGTCGACGCCATCGACAGCGGCACGGAAAAGATCACCAAGCGCATGCTCGACGAGATCGAGCTCGACCACGCCGTCCAGAAGGCCCGGCCCGATCGCCCCCGTGCCAAGTACGCTCGCAGGCCGAAGGCGGCCTGAGTAATGGAGCCCTGGGAAGCCCCGGTCCGGCTCCTGCCACTTCCTCTGCCACCGGTCCACGGGGAGGTCTTCGGCTGGTATCTGCACCGCCTTGCCGCCGCCAATAACGTGACGTCGGGCCAACTCGCGAAAACCCTGACGCCTTTCAAGAACGCGCTGATCGGCAAGAGGACGGACACGTTATGGCGCTGGACTCCGATGGTTCTGCCGCGGCTCGCCCTCCTGACGGGCCTCACGCACGAGACCCTTCGGATGCTGCTGCCAGCGATCTCCCGGATTGAGGCGCGTACCGGAGGCGAGGTGATCCGCTACCGTCGGCGTCTCTATGTCGCGTGCTCACACTGCATGCACCGCCGTGGAATCACCGGACCAGTCCTCGCACATCGCCCCGCCGATCTCCAGCTCTGCCGCCGTCACGGCATCTGGCTCGACGGCAACCGCCAATACCGCGTCGGCCACCTTCCAGAACTTGTCACCGCTCAACACCGGCACCGGCGAATCGCCCGCCGCTTCCCCGACACCCTGGAAGCAGCGACAAAGGAAGCGCAGCACATGGTCCGGTCCTGGCTTCTGAACAAGAAGCAGCCCCATCTGCTCTCACGCTGGAACGACCGTCTCGCTCAGCTCCCTCCCAAGGAGGCCGTCTACGAGAACATCATCAGGTGTCAACGGCCTCGTAGTGCTCCCCGTGGGCGGCCAGTGATCTTCCCCGCTGGTGGCCTCGTGGGTGTCCCTGGTGGCGGCCAGATAATCTCC
>NZ_JBIVMF010000021.1:0-33445 GCF_044752945.1 Streptomyces sp. NPDC088554
GGTTGATAGGCCAGATGTGGAAGACCGGTAACGGTTGGAGCTGACTGGTACTAATAGGCCGAGGGCTTGTCCTCAGTTGCTCGCGTCCACTGTGTGGTTCCCGGGTTGCGAACAGTCGCACCGGTTGAACCAGTATGTATTTGATTATGTACTTAATTGAAGAGCGTGCTTGTTCGCTAAGTGCCGATATCCCGCTTCTGTGGGATGGCCCGATAGGGTTTCGGTGGTCATAGCGTGAGGGAAACGCCCGGTTACATTCCGAACCCGGAAGCTAAGCCTCACAGCGCCGATGGTACTGCAGGGGGGACCCTGTGGGAGAGTAGGACGCCGCCGAACAATCTTTCATGGACCCGTGGTCCAGCGTTCACGCTGGACCACGGGTCTTTTTTATTTTCCCCCTTTGTGACCCCGAAGCATTACCCGAAGCGCACCGGAAGCCCGAGTGCGCGAGAATGACTGCGGTACCCGAAGACAGGAGCCCCACCGATGTCCCCCAACTCCTCCGACGACCGTCCTGAGCGCGATCCGCGCCGCAGCGACAGTGGTGACCGGGGCGGCTTCCGAGGAGGCCGCGACGATCGTGATCGCGCACCGCGACGTGATGACAATCGGGGCGGCGGGTTCCGTGGCCGGCCCGGCTCCGGCTCGGGGACCGGTGGCGGCGCGCGTTCCGGTGCCGGTTCCAGCGGTGGTGGCTATGGCCGTCGTGACGATCGTGGTGGCCGTCCGACCGGCGGTGGTACCGGTGGTGGCGGGTACGGGCGCCGTGACGACAGGCCGACCAGCGGCCCGCGCCGCGATGACCGGCCGAGCAGTGGTCCGCGCCGCGACGACCGGCCCACCGGTGGGCCCCGTCGTGACGACCGCGGGCGTGACGAGCGGCCCGCGTTCCGGCGTGACGATCGCCGTGATGACCGCCGTGGTGACGACCGTCGCGACGACAGGCCCACCAGCGGCCCGCGCCGTGACGACCGCTTCAGCGCTCCCCGCCGTGATGACCGTGGTGGCCGTCCGGCCGGTGCGGGTACCGGTGGCGGTGGGTACGGGCGCCGTGACGACCGGCCCAGCAGCGCTCCTCGTCGCGATGACCGCCCGGCGTTCCGCCGTGACGACCGCCCCAGTGGTCCCCGCAGCGACGACCGCGGGCGCGACGACCGCCCCGCGTTCCGTCGTGACGACCGTCGTGACGACCGGCCCAGTGGCCCGCGTCGTGACGACCGGCCGAGCAGTGGTCCGCGCCGTGACAACGACCGTGGCAGCGGTTTCGCACGTCGTGATGACCGGCCCACCAATGGGCCCCGTCGTGACGACCGGCCGAGCGGTCCCCGCAGGGACGACCGCGGGCGTGACGAGCGGCCCGCGTTCCGCCGCGATGACCGCCGTGACGACCGGCCGAGCAGCGGCCCGCGCCGTGACGACCGGCCCAGCCGGCCCCGTCGTGACGACGACCGAGGCGGCCGTCCCACGAGCGGCGGTGGCGGTGGCTACGGGCGCCGTGACGACCGGGGTGGGGACCGTGGCGGATATCGCGGCCGGGACGACAACCGGAGCGGTGGTTACGAGCGCCGGGACGACCGTGACCGCGACCGGGAGCCGATCAAGCGGCTGCCGATCCCGGAGGACGTGACCGGCGACGAGATCGACAAGAGCGTGCGGCAGGAGCTGATGAGCCTGCCCAAGACGCTCGCCGAGGACGTCGCCAGGAACCTCGTCATGGTCGCCCAGCTGATCGACGAGGACCCCGAGCAGGCGTACGCGTACTCGCGCATCGCGCTGCGGCTGGCCTCCCGGGTCGCCGCCGTACGTGAGGCCGCGGGCTTCGCCGCGTACGCGACCCAGAAGTACGCCGAGGCGCTGGCCGAGTTCAGGGCGGCGCGGCGGATGACCGGAGGCGTCGAGCTGTGGCCCGTCATGGCGGACTGCGAGCGCGGTCTCGGCCGTCCCGAGCGGGCGATGGCGATGGCCGGCGAGCCCGAGGTTCAGAAGCTCGACAAGGCGGGCCAGGTCGAGATGCGGCTGGTCGCGGCCGGTGCGCGCAGGGACATGGGGCAGATCGACGCGGCCATCGTGACGCTTCAGGGCCCCGAGCTGGCGTCCCACGCCGTACAGCCGTGGACCGCCCGGCTGCGTTACGCGTACGCCGACGCGCTGCTGTCGGCCGGGCGCGAGGACGAGGCCCGGGAGTGGTTCGGGAAGACCGTCGAGGCGGACAAGGACGGGATGACCGACGCCTCCGACCGGCTCGCCCAGCTGGACGGGGTCGAGTTCGTCGACGCCATGGCCGAGGACGACACCGAGACCAAGGACGAGGCCGGAGCCGGGTCCGAGGCTCCGGCAGCGGTCGAGGTCGGGACGGCGGAACAGCTGGCGGACGTCGCCGACGAGGACACCGTCGAGAGCGACGACAAGGCCGACGAGAAGACAGCGCAGGACGAGAAGACAGAGCAGGGCAAGAAGGACTGAGTGATCACATGGGAGTGGCGGTTGCCCCGGGTCGGGGTGGCCGCCACTCCCTTTTTTGTTTCAGCCGACCTTTTTGTTTCAGCCGAGTTCCAAGCTCCGCAGCACCAGCCCCGTCGCCGGTTTGGGGCCGAAGGAGGTGGACTTGCGCGGCATGGTGACGCCCTGGCGGGCCAGGTCCCGTACGACGTCCTCGCGGACCGGGTGGAGCAGGACCGCCGTACCGCCGTGGCGTTCCGCCTGGGCGATGGCCGCCTGGGTGTCGTGGATGTAGGCGATGTGCTCCGGGTCGTCCGGGATCCCCCAGAGGTGGTCGAGGAGCGTGGCGTGCAGGACCGTCGCGTCCAGTTCCCGCCAGGCCGCCGGGCGGTCGGTGCGTACCGTACGGGCGAGGAGAGCGGGGTCCGGGCGGTCGGCCAGGTGAAAGCGGCCGTCCCCGGCGAGCAGGAACGCGTTGCCGGTGGCGGTGGCCTCGGCCAGGGCGTCGAGGGCGTGGGGGAGCGGGCCCTCGATCGTACGGACCCGGAAGGCGCCCGTGAGGGCGGCGAGGGCCCGGTCGACGGGCAGCCGGTGGAGCAGCCGGTGGATCGCGCGGACCTGGAGGGGATAGCGGGCCGTGTCGATCAGCAGGACCAGGCCGTAGCCCCAGGGCCCCGCTGATCCGGCGGCCCGGTGTTCGTCGTTGAGCCGCAGATAGGTCGCCCAGCGGTGGTGGCCGTCCGCGATCAGGGCCTGGTGATGGGCGAGGTCGCCGGAGATCTCCGCGAGGTCGCCGTGGTCCGTGACCGACCACAGCCGGTGGCTGAAGCCGTCGTCCGTGGTCGTGGTGAGGAGCGGGTCCCGGCGCAGGGTGCGTTCGACGACGCCCGGGGTGCCCGCGGTGGCCTCGCTGCCGCCCCGGTACGTCAGGAGCAGCGGTTCCAGATTGGCCGCGGTCGTCCGCAGCAGGGCCGCGCGGTCCTCCACGACGTCCGGCATCACGTCCTCGTGGGGCAGCACGATGCCGTCCGCGGGCGGGGAGAGGGCCAGGGCGCCGATGATCCCGCGTTGCAGGAGGTCGCCCTTGCGCTGCTCGTACACGTACAGCGCCGGTTCGGGATCGGGGGCGAGGACGCCCTCGGACAGCCACTGGCCCAGGGTCACCGCCGCCCGGCGGTGTCTGGCTCCGGGGGTGGCGGCCTGCGGGAGGATCAGCCGGACGATGTTGTACGGGTCCGCCGACTCCAGATGGTGGAGCCCGTCGGGCCGTACGACCACGTCGTACGGGGGCGAGGTCACGGCGGACAGGCTGCCGACCCGCTCGGGGACGTATCGCAGTCCACGGAATGGAATCAGTCGCAGACCTTTGTCCCCATGACCTGATGTGTTCATCTGATCATCGTATGTGTGCGGCTTATGGGCGTGGCGGCGGGATGCACGATGATCGGGGGAGTAGTCCCGACCGAGGAGCCACGACGTATGAGCCAGCAGAGCAGGACCAGGCCGAGCGGGAGCACGACCGTTTTGAGCGAGGCGTACGACACGGCGCTGCTCGATCTGGACGGAGTGGTCTACGCGGGCGGGGAGGCCATCGCGTACGCGGTCGAGTCGCTCGTCACCGCCAGGGACGGCGGGATGCGTCTCGCGTACGTCACCAACAACGCGCTCCGTCCGCCGCAGGCGGTGGCCGAGCATCTGACGGAGCTGGGTCTGGACGCGGTGGCCGATGAGGTGATCACCTCGGCGCAGGCGGTGTCCCGGCTGATCGCCGAGCAGTTGCCGGCCGGGTCGAAGGTCCTGGTCATCGGTGGGGAGGGGCTGCGGATCGCGCTGCGGGAGCGGGGGCTCGAACCGGTGGAGTCCGCCGCCGACGGTCCGGCGGCCGTGGTGCAGGGGTACGGCGGCCCCGATCTGGCGTGGGGGCGGTTCGCCGAAGCCTGTTACGCGATCAACAACGGTGTCCCGTGGTTCGCGTCCAACACCGATCTGACGATCCCGAGCGCGCGGGGCATCATGCCGGGCAATGGCGCGGCGGTGGAGGTCGTACGGATCGCCACCGGCGCCGAGCCGCAGGTGGCGGGCAAGCCGCTGCCCCCGATGCACCGGGAGACGATCCTGCGGACCGGCGCGAAGCGCGGGCTGGTCGTCGGGGACCGGCTGGACACGGACATCGAGGGCGCGTTCAACGGCAGGGTGGACTCGCTGCTCGTACTGACCGGAGTGACGGACGGGGCGGCGCTGCTGGCCGCCGAGCCCCGGCACCGGCCGACCTATGTCGACGCGGACCTGCGGGGACTGCTGACCGGGCAGCCCGAAGTGACCGTCGAGAACGGCGCGTTCGGGTGCGGCGGCTGGACCGCTTCCGTGGACGGGAGCGCGCTGGCGCTGGACGGGGACGGCGGGCCGCTCGACGGGCTGCGGGCGCTGTGCGCGGCGGCCTGGACGGCGGCGGGGGACGGCTCCTGCGCGCTGGACACGGGGAAGGCGCTGGCGCGGCTCGGGCTGTAGCGCCGGGGAGGAAAGGGGGGTGGGGCCCGTCCGGGTGTTTCTGCTGTTCCGGGCGGGCCCTGCGGGTGCTGTCGTACGAGACGGGCCGACGAGACGGATCGGAGAGAATGCGAGGGTAGGCTAACCTAACTTGCCGTGGTCGACGGTACGGGTGGGCGGAGCGGATGTCCGCCGGACCGCCTCGCGGTCGCTGTTCCGTACGGCGCGAGGGGACGGAAGAACCCCGTGGACACCAGGAGTACGACGTGGACGCCAGGAGTACGACCATGCAGCGCCTCACCGCGGAATCGGTGACCCTCGGCTACGACCAGCGGGTCATCGCGCGCGATCTGTCCGTGGAGATACCCGACCACTCGTTCACCGTGATCGTCGGCCCGAACGCCTGCGGCAAGTCGACCCTGTTGCGCGCGCTCTCCCGGATGCTCAAGCCGTCCGAGGGGCGCGTCCTGCTGGACGGCGCGGCCATCCACGCCATGCCCGCCAAGAAGGTCGCGCGGACCCTCGGGCTGCTGCCGCAGTCGTCCATCGCGCCCGACGGCATCACCGTCGCGGACCTGGTCGCGCGCGGCCGCTATCCGCACCAGGGGCTGCTGCGCCAGTGGTCGCCCGAGGACGAGCGGATCGTCGGGGAGTCGATGGAATCCACCGGCGTCGGCGAACTCGCCGCCCGCTATGTCGACGAACTCTCCGGCGGCCAGCGCCAGCGCGTCTGGATCGCCATGGCACTCGCCCAGCAGACCCCGCTGCTGCTCCTGGACGAGCCCACCACCTTCCTCGACATCCAGCACCAGATCGATGTGCTCGACCTCTGCGCCGAACTCCACGAGACCCGGGGCCGCACCCTGGTCGCCGTGTTGCACGACCTCAACCACGCCGCCCGGTACGCCACCCACCTCGTCGCGATGCGCGACGGACGGATCGTGGCGGAGGGCACCCCGGCGGAGGTCGTCACGGCGGACCGGGTGGAGGAGGTGTTCGGGCTGCGCTGCCAGGTGATCGACGACCCGGAGACCGGGACGCCCCTGGTGGTACCGGCGGGGCGCCGGGCGCGCCGGGAGGCCGCGGCCCGGGACGCGGTGGCCGTGCCCGTACGGTCCGAGACGTAGTGCCCGTACGGGTTACAGGAGCGATCTGAGCCGGAGCAGATCGCGGAACCCCGCCTCCAGCCGGACCCGGCCCGAGCTCCAGGCGCGGGCGAAGTTCAGGCCGCCGTCAACCAGGGCCACCAGATCGTCCCCCGTCATGGCGAGCCGGATCTCCGCCTTCGCGGGCGGCGGGCCCGCCACGGTGTCGGTCACCTCGATCCGGCCGTCCACCAGCCGGCCGGTGAAGGTCAGGTCCAGATCCGTGATGTGGCAGCTGAGCGAGCGGTCGAACCCGGCGGCGGTACGGGCCGTGCCGTCCGTCCGCGCCAGCTTGCCGGAGAGCCTGTCGAGTGCGCCGCGGCACTCCTCCTTCGTCGCCATCGTGACCGACGTTACCGCAGGGCGGCGCGGTAGCGTCAGGGCATGAGCGACTCGACGGGCGACCCGACGGCGCGGCGGGAGGCCGAGGAGGCTTTTCCGCGCCCGCTCGGAGTGGAACGCGCCCCCACCGGGCACACCGAGGTGGACGAACGGCTCGCGCGGCTCGCCGACGCCGACCACCTCCCCTCCGACGGACACATCGAGGTGTACGAGGATGTACACCGGGGGCTGCGCGACGCGCTGGCCGCGCTCGACGCGCGACCGACCCCCGGGTGACTTCCCGCGTACGACCACAGGAGCTGAACCGAACGTGGCTGGACTGGCACGCCGCCGTCTCGATGCCGAGCTGGTACGCCGTAATCTCGCGCGCTCGCGGGAGCACGCGAGCCAGCTGATCGCCGGAGGCCGGGTGACGGTCGGCGGCACTACCGCGACCAAGCCCGCCACCCAGGTGGAGACCAGCGCCGCCGTGGTCGTCAAGGCGGACGACGCCGACCCCGACTACGTCTCGCGCGGTGGACACAAACTGGCCGGGGCGCTCGCCGTCTTCATGCCGCTCGGCCTGGAGGTCCGCGGCCGGCGGGCGCTCGACGCGGGCGCTTCCACCGGCGGGTTCACCGATGTCCTGCTCCGCGCCGGAGTCAGCCATGTCGTCGCGGTGGACGTCGGATACGGACAACTCGCCTGGTCCCTGCAGAGCGATGAACGCGTCACCGTCAAGGACCGTACGAATGTACGTGAGTTGACGCTCGATGCGATCGAAGGGAAGCCTGTGGACCTTGTGGTGGGCGATCTGTCGTTCATTCCGCTGGGGGTGGTCATGCCCGCGCTGGCGCGCTGCGCCGCCCCGGACGCGGACCTCGTACTGATGGTCAAGCCGCAGTTCGAGGTGGGCAAGGAGCGCCTCGGCAGTGGAGGCGTCGTCCGCAGCCCGGAGCTGCGCGCGGAGGCCGTACGGACCGTGGCACGACGGGCGGGTGAACTCGGGCTCGGCGCACGGGGCGTCACCGCCAGTCCGCTGCCCGGTCCCTCCGGAAACGTCGAGTACTTTCTGTGGCTCCGAGCCGGGGCGCCCGAGCTGGACCCGGCGGATGTCGACCGCGCAGTGGCGGAGGGACCCCGTTGACCATGACCGAAGACCGCACCGTATTCCTGCTCGCCCACACCGGCAGGCCGGCCGCGATCCGCAGCGCCGAACTCGTCGTGAACGGACTGGTGGACAACGGCATCGCCGTACGGGTGCTGGACAGCGAGGCCGTCGACCTGCCGCCGCTGCCGCCCTCCGTCAAGTCGGTGCCCGACGCCACCCCCGAGGCGCTCGACGGCTGTGAACTGCTGATCGTGCTCGGCGGCGACGGCACCCTGCTGCGCGGCGCCGCGTTCGCGCGCGCCTCGGGCGTCCCGATGCTCGGCGTCAACCTGGGCAGGGTCGGCTTCCTCGCCGAGGCGGAACGCGACGATCTGGACAAGGTCGTCAACCGCGTGGTCACCCGGGCGTATGAGGTCGAGGAGCGGATGACCGTCGATGTCGTCGTCCGTTCCAACGGCGACATCCTGCACAAGGACTGGGCGCTCAACGAGGCCACCGTGCAGAAGGTGTCGCCCGAGCGGATGCTCGAAGTGATCCTGGAGATCGACGGCCGTCCTGTCACCGGATTCGGCTGCGACGGCATCGTCTGCGCCACGCCCACCGGGTCGACCGCGTACGCCTTCTCGGCCGGCGGGCCCGTCGTCTGGCCCGATGTCGAGGCGCTGCTGCTGGTGCCCATCAGCGCCCACGCACTCTTCGCGAAGCCGCTGGTCACCTCGCCGACCACGGTGCTGGCGGTGGAGATCCAGCCCGACACCCCCAACGGGGTGCTGTGGTGCGACGGGCGCAGGACCGTCGAGCTGCCCCCGGGCGCGCGGGTGGAGGTACGGCGCGGAGCCGTGCCCGTACGGCTGGCGCGGCTGCACCACGCCTCGTTCACCGACCGGCTGGTCGCCAAGTTCGCCCTGCCGGTCTCCGGGTGGCGCGGGGCGCCGCACGAGTGAGCGCCGTGATTTCAGGCTGATTGTGACGTTATGAACCGTATGCGGGTCTCCTCGGGCAGGGTACGGCCGGGGGGACCGGAGGCGGGGGCCGTCGCGCGGCGCCCCCGGGACCTCGTATGGTCATCACCGTGTTGGAGGAGATGCGGATACGGTCGCTCGGGGTCATCGACGACGCGGTGATCGAGCTGTCACCCGGCTTCACCGCGGTGACCGGTGAGACGGGCGCGGGCAAGACCATGGTCGTCACCAGTCTGGGACTGCTGCTCGGCGGGCGGGCCGATCCCGCGCTGGTGCGGATCGGTGCCAAGGCGGCGGTCGTGGAGGGGCGCGTCACCATGGCCGCCGACACGCCCGCGGCCCTGCGTGCCGTGGAGGCGGGCGCCGAACTGGACGACGGGGCGCTGCTCATCAGCAGGACGGTCTCGGCCGAGGGGCGCTCGCGCGCCCATCTCGGCGGGCGCGCCGTGCCCATGGGGGTGCTGGCCGAGCTGGCGGACGACCTCGTCGCCGTCCACGGCCAGACCGACCAGCAGGGGCTGCTGCGGCCCGCGCGCCAGCGCAAGGCCCTCGACCGGTACGCGGGCGACGCCGTCGCCGTGCCCCTCGGGGCGTACGCGACGGCCTACCGACGGCTGCGCGCCGTCGTCACCGAACTGGACGCCCTGACCACGCGGGCGCGCGAGCGGGCCCAGGAGGCCGATCTGCTGCGCTTCGGGCTGGGCGAGGTCGCCGCCGTCGCGCCGGTCGCGGAGGAGGACACCGAACTCTCCGCCGAGGCCGAGCGGCTCGGGCACGCCGAGGCGCTCTCCGCCGCCGCGTCCGTCGCGCACGCCGCGCTCGTCGGGAACCCGGAGGACCCGGAGGCCGTCGACGCGACCACCCTCGTGGGGGGCGCGGGGCGCGCGCTGGAGGCCGTACGCGCCCATGACCCGGTCCTCGCCGGGCTCGCCGACCGGATGGGCGAGATCTCCATCCTGCTGGCGGATGTCGCGGGCGAACTCGCCGGATACGCGGACAATCTGGACGCCGATCCGCGGCGGCTGGCCGTGGTCGAGGAGCGCCGGGCCGCGCTCACCGGCCTCACCCGTAAGTACGGCGCCGATATCGCCGCCGTACTGGAGTGGGCCGAGGACGCCGCCACCCGGCTGACCGAGCTGGAGGGCGACGACGAGCGCATCGGCGAGCTGACCGCCGAGCGCGACGCCCTGCGCGCCGAGCTGTCGGGGCTCGCCCAGGCCCTCACCGATGCCCGGGTGTCGGCTGCCGCCCGGTTCGCGGCGGCCGTCACCGCCGAACTGGCCTCGCTGGCCATGCCGCACGCCCGGGTCTCCTTCGACATCCGCCAGACCGAGTCCGCCGACGAGGCGGCCGGTGTCGAGGTCGGCGGCCGCTCCGTGGTCTACGGGCCGCACGGCGTGGACGAGGTCGAACTCCTCCTCGCGCCGCACCCGGGTGCCCAGCCCCGGCCGATCGCCAAGGGGGCGTCCGGCGGTGAGCTGTCCCGGGTGATGCTCGCCGTCGAGGTCGTCTTCGCCGGCTCCGATCCCGTGCCGACGTACCTCTTCGACGAGGTCGACGCGGGCGTCGGCGGCAAGGCCGCGGTCGAGGTCGGCCGGCGCCTCGCGAAGCTCGCCCGGTCCGCGCAGGTCGTCGTCGTGACGCATCTGCCGCAGGTCGCGGCCTTCGCCGACCGGCAGCTGCTCGTGGAGAAGACCGTCGACGGATCGGTGACGCGGTCGGGGGTGACGGTCCTGGAAGGCGAGGACCGGGTGCGGGAGCTGTCCCGGATGCTGGCCGGGCAGGAGGACTCGTCCACGGCTCGGGCGCACGCGGAGGAGCTGCTGGCCACCGCTCGGGGAGGTGTCTGACCGGCCGGGCCCCGTGTGGAGCGGGGGCGGGTGCCCGGTCTCGATGATTCACCCATGTGGGTGAATGCGCGTCGCTGACTCGCGGGCCCGGCACAAGAACGGGCCCCGGTGGTGCCGGAACGTGCGTACGGACTGGCATCCTTGGAAGCCCCGGAAGGAGCCCCGCCCACGTGACACAACTGCGTACGGTCCAGGTGCTGGGCGGCGGCAGCGCGGGCAGCGGCGCGCATGTCCGGTCGCTGGCCGCGGGCCTGGTGGCCCGGGGAGTGCGGGTGACGGTGTGCGCCCCCGACGAACTGGATCGCGTGTACGACTTCGGCGGGGCCGGGGCGTACCACGTGGCCGTGGAACGGCGGAGCGACCCGGTCGCCGTCGCCGTGCTGCGGGCGGCGTGCGCCGGGGCGGACGTGGTGCACGCGCACGGGCTGCACGCGGCGGTACGCAGCGCTCTCGCGCTGGGCGGTACGCGCATTCCCCTGGTCGTCACGGTGCACACCCGCTCGCACTCCGGGGGCCCGCGCGGGCAGGTGGCGCGGCTGCTGGAGCGACGGGCCGTCAGGGCTGCGGCCGTGGTGCTCGGCACCTCGTCGGAGCTGGTCGACCGGGCCCGTGGCCGGGGCGCGCGGGACGCGCGTCTCGCGCCGGTCGCGGTGCCCCTGCGCGGGGCGACTCCCGAGAACAAGGCCCGCGCCGAACTCGGCGCGGTCGACCGCCCGTTGCTGGTCGCCATGGGCGCTCTCGTACCGGAACAGGGGTACGGCACGCTGCTGGACGCCGTCGAGGGGTGGCGCGGGCTCGACCCGGCGCCGCTGCTCGTCATCGTGGGGGAGGGCCGGGAGCGCGCCGGGCTCCAGCGGCGGATCGAGAGCGCCGGGCTGCCCGTGCGGCTCGTCGGGCGCCGTGATGATGCCGCCGACCTGCTGGCCGCCGCCGATCTCGTCGTGCTGGCCAGCCGCTGGGAGCCCCGCTCCGGGCCGGCCCAGGAGGCGCTGCGGCTCGGGGTGCCGCTGGTGGCCACGGCGGTCGGGGCCGTTCCCGAACTGGTCGGGGACGCGGCCGAACTCGTCCCGTACGGCGATGCGCGGGCCCTCTCGGCGGCGGTGGTACGGTTGCTCGCCGATCCCGCGCGCCGTCAGGAGCTGGCCGCCGGGGGGCGGGCGCAGGCGGCGACCTGGCCCACCGAGGACGAGACGATCGCCCAGACGCTCAGCGTCTACGACGAACTGGCCCAGACCAGCCGGTTCCGCTGAACGAGAGCGCCCTCACCACTGTCGGCGCACGGTCGCCTTGCCACCGGTCACCAGGGTGGCCGCCGGGACGTCATCGGCCACGACCGCGCCGGCGGCGATCACCGCGTCCCGGCCGATGCTGACGCCGGGCAGGATCGTGGCACCGGCGCCGATCCACACGTTCTCCGCCACATCGATGGGCCCGCCGCTCAGCCACCCCCGGCGCTCCTCGGGATCGACCGGATGGCCGACGGTGATGAACGTGGCCTTCGGCCCGACCATCACGCGCTCGCCGAGCCGGATGCCCGCGTAATCCAGGAACGTGCAGTTCTGGTTGATGAACACCCGCTCGGCGAGGTCCAGATGGCGGCCGTGGTCCGTGTAGAAGGGCGGATAGATCGTCGTTCCCGTCGGCAGCGGCCTGCCGAGGATCTGCTCGAACAGATCCGCCTTGCCCGCTTCGTCCTCGAAGGGCAGGACATTCAGGCGAGAGGTGAGTGCGGTGACTCGCAGTACCCTCTCGGCCATGGCCCGGAACTCGGCGCTGTGGACGCGCAGGAGACGGTCATGGGGCATGTCGCGATCCTCTGTGCCGGGGCCGGGCCGTGCGGACGGTGTCGCTGTCGCCGTGACGTGGCGTCGCCCAGGAGGGGAGCCGGACCGGCTCGGGGAGCCCGGCCCGACCGCCGTGATGGCGCGCTCGACAGCCGCGACGACGCTCCGCGCGTGGGGGAGGAACGCCAGCCCGTCGGGGGCCGGCTCGACCCCTCGGGCGGTACGGGTGAACAGGCGCTCCCAGCTCGCGCTCCAGGGCGGCGATCCGCTTGGAGACCGGCTGCGTCACGCCCAGCTCATCGGCGGTCCGCCGCACCTGACCGAGCTCGGCCGCCCGGACGAACGATCGCAATGCCTCGGTGTCCACGGGCCCACCCTAGAGGCGTACAACCGATCGTCGTGGCCGGCCGGGGGCCGGTTGTCCCCGGAGAAACGTGTGGCCCCGGTCGTCGGACCCATGACGACCGGGGCGGTACACGAAGGGAGGAACCGCCGGAGGCGCGTCAGCCGCCGTAGGCGCCCGACGCGGTCAGGCGCAGGGCCGTGTCGATCAGGGGGACATGGCTGAACGCCTGCGGGAAGTTGCCCACCTGGCGCTGGAGCTTGGAGTCCCACTCCTCGGCCAGCAGCCCCAGGTCGTTGCGGAGGCCGAGCAGCTTCTCGAAGAGCTTGCGGGCCTCGTCGACCCGGCCGATCATCGCGAGGTCGTCGGCCAGCCAGAACGAGCAGGCCAGGAAGGCACCCTCGTCCCCTTCGAGTCCGTCGACGCCCGCGTCGTCGCCCGAGGTCGGGTAGCGCAGGACGAACCCGTCCTCCGTGGACAGCTCGCGCTGGATCGCCTCGATCGTGCCGATGACGCGCTTGTCGTCCGGCGGCAGGAAGCCCATCTGCGGGATGAGCAGGAGCGACGCGTCCAGCTCCTGGGAGCCGTACGACTGTGTGAAGGTGTTCCGCTCCTTGTCGTACCCCTTCTCGCAGACATCGTGGTGGATGTCGTCGCGCAGCTCGCGCCAGCGCTCCAGCGGGCCGTCCGCGTCGCCGGACTCGATCAGCTTGATCGTGCGGTCGACCGCGACCCACGCCATCACCTTGGAGTGGACGAAGTGCCTGCGCGGCCCCCGGACCTCCCAGATGCCCTCGTCGGGCTGGTCCCAGTGCTTCTCCAGGTACTGGATCAGCTTGAGCTGGAGCACGGAGGCGTAGTCGTTGCGGGCCAGGCCGGTCATATGGGCCAGGTGCAGCGCCTCGGTGACCTCGCCGTACACATCGAGCTGGAGCTGGCCCGCCGCGCCGTTGCCGACCCGGACCGGGCCGGACCGCTCGTAGCCGGGCAGCCAGTCGAGCTCGGCCTCGCCCAGCTCGCGCTCGCCGGCGATGCCGTACATGATCTGGAGGTTCTCCGGGTCACCGGCGACGGCGCGCAGCAGCCACTCGCGCCAGGCACGGGCCTCCTCGCGGTAGCCGGTGCGCAGCAGCGAGGAGAGGGTGATGGCGGCGTCGCGCAGCCAGGTGTAGCGGTAGTCCCAGTTGCGTCCGCCGCCGATCTCCTCGGGCAGTGAGGTGGTCGGGGCGGCGACGATCCCGCCGGTCGGCGCGTAGGTCAGCGCCTTGAGCGTGATCAGCGAGCGGACCACGGCTTCCCGGTAGGGGCCGTGGTACGTGCAGTGCTCGATCCACTCGCGCCAGAAGTCGGAGGTCGCTTCGAGCGAGCCCTCCGGGTCGGGCAGCGCGGGCGGCTGGTGGTGCGAGGGCTGCCAGCTGATGGTGAAGGAGACCCGGTCGCCGGGGGCGACGGTGAACTCCGAGTAGGTCGTCAGGTCCTTGCCGTGGGTCTCGGCCTCGGTGTCGAGCCAGACCGAGTCGGGTCCGGCCACGGCGACCGTGCGGTTGTCGACCTTGTGGACCCAGGGCGTGACCCGTCCGTAGCTGAAGCGCATCCGCAGCGAGGAGCGCATCGGCACCCGGCCGCTGATGCCCTCCACGATGCGGATCACCTGGGGTGCTCCGTCTCGCGGCGGCATGAAATCGGTCACCCTCACGGTGCCGCGGGGCGTGTCCCACTCCGATTCCAGGATCAGGGAATCGCCCCGGTACCTGCGCCGGGTGGCGGGCGGTGCCACGGTGCCCGCGGGATGCGTGGGACCGAGCCGCCAGAAACCGTGTTCCTCGGTACCGAGGAGAGCCGCGAACACGGCATGGGAGTCGAAGCGGGGCAGGCACAGCCAGTCGACTGTGCCGTCCCGGCAGACCAGGGCAGCGGTCTGCATGTCTCCGATGAGTGCGTAATCCTCGATGCGCCCGGCCACGTGCATCTCCAGTCGAACGGCCATGTCCGCCCCCGAGGGGCGCGTACGTTGGTCAAGGGTCGTTGACGAGCTGGCTTTTCCGGGAAATCGGGCGGGGGTGGTGCCGTTTGCCGGCCGTACTCGGCAGCGAATGTTTGAGCAGGATACGACGCACGTGAGCGTTCCGTGTCACGGTCTCGACAACAGCGGTCCGCCGAACGAGGGATAGGGGGGCGGCCGGGGGGAAACGCGGGACGCGGGGGAAAGCGATTGCGGTGCGCGACCGGATCCACCCTCCCCGGGTCGCTGATACCCTGGTAGCCCGTGGACCGGTGGACTCCCGAGCGAAGCTGAGAGGCCCCGAAACCGCAGCGATCGAGCACCCCGCCCGTTACGGGCCGGGGTCGCCGGTACGCACCTCAGACCGCGACCACGGGAGCCCCCTCTTGGCCATGCCGAACCGATCCTCGACAACCTCGACGACCAAGCACATCTTCGTCACCGGGGGGGTCGCATCCTCCCTCGGCAAGGGCCTGACGGCCTCCAGCCTGGGCGCGCTGCTCAAGGCGCGCGGCCTGCGGGTCACCATGCAGAAGCTCGACCCGTACCTGAATGTCGACCCCGGCACCATGAACCCGTTCCAGCACGGTGAGGTGTTCGTCACCAACGACGGCGCCGAGACCGACCTGGACATCGGCCACTACGAGCGCTTCCTCGACGTGGACCTCGACGGCTCGGCCAATGTCACCACCGGCCAGGTCTACTCGCAGGTCATCGCCAAGGAGCGGCGCGGCGAGTACCTGGGCGACACCGTCCAGGTCATCCCGCACATCACCAACGAGATCAAGCACCGCATCCGGCGGATGGCGGCCGACGACGTCGATGTCGTCATCACCGAGGTCGGCGGTACGGTCGGCGACATCGAGTCGCTGCCGTTCCTGGAGACCGTCCGCCAGGTGCGCCACGAGGTCGGCCGCGACAACGTCTTCGTCGTGCACATCTCGCTGCTGCCCTACATCGGCCCGTCCGGTGAGCTGAAGACCAAGCCGACCCAGCACTCGGTGGCGGCCCTGCGGAACATCGGCATCCAGCCCGACGCGATCGTGCTGCGCGCCGACCGGGACGTACCGACCGCGATCAAGCGCAAGATCTCGCTGATGTGCGATGTCGACGAGGCGGCCGTGGTGGCCTGCGTGGACGCCAAGTCGATCTACGACATCCCCAAGGTGCTGCACACCGAGGGGCTGGACGCCTATGTCGTACGCAAGCTGGACCTGCCGTTCCGCGATGTGGACTGGGCGGTCTGGGACGACCTGCTGGACCGGGTCCACAACCCCGACCACGAGGTCACCATCGCGCTGGTCGGCAAGTACATCGACCTGCCGGACGCCTATCTGTCGGTGACCGAGGCGATCCGCGCCGGGGGCTTCGCCAACAAGGCGCGGACCACGATCAAGTGGGTCGCGTCGGACGACTGCAAGACGCCGGCGGGCGCCGCGAAGCAGCTGGGCGATGTCGACGGGATCCTGATCCCCGGCGGCTTCGGCGAGCGCGGGGTGCCCGGCAAGGTCGGCGCGATCCGCTACGCCCGCGAGAACAAGGTCCCGCTGCTCGGGATCTGTCTGGGGCTCCAGTGCATCGTCATCGAGGCCGCGCGCAACCTGGCCGAGATCCCCGAGGCCAACTCCACCGAGTTCGACTCGGGCACCGCGCACCCGGTGGTCTCCACGATGGAGGAGCAGCTCGCCTACGTCGAGGGCGCCGGTGACCTGGGCGGCACGATGCGGCTCGGGCTCTACCCGGCGAAGCTCGCCGAGGGTTCGATCGTGCGGGAGGTCTACGACGACCAGCCGTACGTGGAGGAGCGCCACCGCCACCGCTACGAGGTCAACAACTCCTACCGCGCGGAGCTGGAGAAGAAGGCGGGCCTGATCTTCTCGGGCACGTCCCCGGACAACAAGCTGGTCGAGTACGTCGAGTACGGGCGCTCCACGCACCCGTACCTCGTCGCCACCCAGGCACACCCGGAGCTGCGGTCCCGGCCGACCCGCCCGCATCCGCTGTTCGCGGGGCTGGTGAAGGCCGCCGTGGAGCGCCGGAGCGCGCGCCGGGCGCCGGTGGACGCCACGTCCTAGGCGGTGCCGTAGGCGATACGGTGGGAGCCGGGGTACGGGTCTTCGGGACCTGTGCCCCGGTTTCCGCTTGTGCGCCACTGTGGGAGGACGGTTTCATGACGATCAAGGACGCCCCCGAGGAGTGGCGGACCACCGCGACCAGGACGCCGTTCCGCGGCAACAAGACCAGTGTCCGTACGGATGATGTGGTCATGCCCGACGGCACGGTGGTGTCGCGCGACTACCAGGTCCATCCCGGTTCCGTGGCGATCCTCGCGCTGGACGGCGCCGACCGGGTGCTCGTACTGCGGCAGTACCGCCACCCGGTGCGGCAGAGGCTGTGGGAGATCCCGGCCGGGCTGCTCGACATACCGGGGGAGAACCCGCTGCACGCGGCGCAGCGCGAGCTGTACGAGGAGGCGCACGTCAAGGCCGAGGACTGGCGGGTGCTGACCGATGTCTACCCGACGGCGGGCGGCTGCGACGAGGCGGTACGGATCTTCCTCGCCCGGGACCTGTCGGAGGCGGAGGGCGAGCGCTTCGAGGTCTCCGAGGAGGAGGCGGACATGGAGCTGGCCCGGGTGGACAGGGCGGAGCTGGTGCGCGGGGTGCTCGCGGGTGAGCTGCACAGCAACTGTCTGGCGGTGGGGGTGCTGGCGCTCACCGCGGTCCTGGCCGGTGACGGGGTGGACGCGCTGCGTCCGGCGGAAGCGCCCTGGCCCGCTCGTCCGTTCGCATCCTGAGCCGTGGGGTCGCCGGTGGATCCGCCACTCGTCTCATCTGACGAAATGCTGATCCGATTGGGGGATCTACCGGCCGCGCCCGAACCGTTCCGTCGCAGAGAGTGAACTACGCTCGAACCGCCCGGTGGAGACCCGCCGGGCTCGGCTCGTGCGCAGGCGGACGGAGCGTGGCCCGTGACGGATCAGGCGGTGGATGTGGACGGTCCCGGCCGCGCGCGGGCTGCTGGCGGGCGCGGTGGTGTCTCCGCATCAAAGTCCACTATTGAATCAAAGTCAACAGCGTGGACGGCGACCGCATCCGACCTCCCACCGGACGGCGCGCGGGAGCGCGCATCCGACCGGATCGCCGTCGGGAGCGACGAGCCGGCCGTCGCCGTCGTTGTTGCCGACGCGCCGATCGTCACCGCGCCCGATCCCGAGCAGCCGCCCCCGCCCGTCCGCCCCCGGCCCGCGCCCCGGCCGGTGGCGGACGGGCCCCGGCGGGTACGGCCCCCGCACGACGGCTGGTTCTTCGGACGGCAGCGGGAGCTGAAGGCGTTGCGCGGGGACATCGAGCGCGCCGGGCTCAACACGATCTCCGGCCGCAAGGAACCCCGCGCCCGGGTACTGCTGATCGCCGGACGCCCCGGATCCGGGCGCACCACACTCGCGCAGGAGCTGGCCCGGCGGCTGCGGGACGGCTATCCGGACGGTGTCGTACGGACCCGGCTCACCGAGTCCGACGGCGAGCGCGTGCCCACCGAGCGGACCGCCCGCGAGATCCTCGGGGTCTTCGGGGTGGCCTCCCCGCCCGGCGCCGGGGAGGACGAGCTGTCCGAGATGGTGCGCGAGGCGCTCGCCGTCCGGCGGGTCCTGCTGCTCCTCGACGACGCCGTGGACGCCGAGCAGGTCGATCCGCTGGTGCCCGACAACCCCGACTGCCTGGTGGTCGCGGTGGCGCAGGGCCCGCTCACCGGGATCCCCGACGTCCGCCCGTGCACGCTGGGCGGGATGGACGCCAAGGCCGCCATCGAACTGCTCGGGCGGTACGCCGGGGCCGTACGCATCACCGTCGATCCGCAGGCCGCCGAATGCCTCGCCGAGGAGTGCGGCGGGCAGCCCGCCGCACTGGTGCTGGCCGGTGGCTGGCTCGCCGCCCGGCCCACGGCGTCGGTCGCCGATGTGACCAAGCAGCTGTGCGCCGTACCGCACGACCCGGAGCGGCCCGCCGGTGACCGGCCGCTCGCCCGCGCCTTCCGGCTGGTGTACGAGAGCCTGCCCGGGGCCGCCGCCCGGATGCTGCGGCTGCTCGCGCTGGCGCCCGCGGGCCTCGTCGACGCGCACACCGCGTCCGCGCTGGCGGGCTGCTCGGTGTCGGCCGCCCGCGCGATGCTGGACGACTTCACCGTACGGGGGCTGGTGCACGCGGCCGGGGCGCTTTCCCCGGACGCGGACGACCGGGACGCCGACGCCCAGTACCTCGTCCCCGGCTCGCTGGTCCCGCTGCTGAGCGCCGTCATGGAGCGGGAGGACCGGCCCTCCGAGGTGCAGCTGGCCCGCGCGCGGATGCTGGAGCGGACCGTACGGCTGCTCCACTCCTGCCGCGCGGTCACCGACCCCGAGGGCTCCCCGGCCCGCAAACGGCTCGCCGGGCTGCCCCGCGCGCTGCGCTTTCCGACCGCCGACGCCGCCGACCGGTGGCTGTTCTCGCGCCGGCCCGCGCTGCTGGCCTCCGCCCGGCTCGCGGTCGCGGACGGCGAGCTGGACACCCTGGCCCGCAGGCTGGTGGCCGCGCTGGTCCGCGCGCTGGCCGCGCACTGGGGCACCGAGGCCGCCGCGCCGGAGCTGTACGGGCTCCACCACCTGGTCCTCGACATCGCCGAACGCCAGGGGCTCCACCGCGAGCAGGCCGCCGCCCTGCTGAACATCGGCGACCTGGACGCCCGGACGGGCCGTACCCACGACGCGCTCGTCCGCTACCGGGCCGCGCTGGACGCCGGACGCGCGGCGAACGACCTCTACGCGACCGGCCGCGCGATGGAGTCCGTGGGCGGCGCCCACCAGGATCTGCGCGACTGGCAGCGGGCCGCCGACTGGTACGGCAGGGCGCTCTCCCAGCGGCTGAACCGGGGCGAGCGGGAGGACGAGGCCAGGCTGTACGGCCGTCTCGGCACCGTCCACACCTACGCGGGCCACTACGGCGCGGCGCTGCGCGACTGGCGGGCCGCCGCCGCCGTCTACCGCAGACTGCGCGACCTGCCGGGCCAGGCCAGGGCGTTGAGCGAGGCGGGCCGGGTCCAGGAGTACGCGGGCCGCCCCGAGGAGTCGCTGCGCACCTGCCGGGAGGCGGTGGAGATGGCGCGGCAGGCCGGTGACGTACGGCTTCAGGCGGCGCTCCAGCTGAGGGTGGCGGACACCCTCGACCGGCTCGGTGACCCGACGGCGGCCAGGCTGCACCGGGGCGCTGCCGAACGACTCCTGGAAACGGAGGGAAAACACCTGCGAAACCCGTAGCGCTTCGGCTGGAGATTGATGCTTTGCAAGGCTAGACAGTGGGAAATCCTTCATTAGACTGGCTCTGCCGCATCTTCGCGGTGCCTCCTTGTACGCTCCGTGTGCAGGGATATGTATGGGATCGTCCCCTGGGCTCCCCCGGTCGCTCCTCCTGGGATCCACCACGGGAAGTCCCCCTAGCCAAGGCTGTGATCTGCCGTGTTGGTCGGTATCCCCCGCGAGGTCAAGAACAACGAGTTCCGGGTGGCCATCACCCCCGCCGGAGTGCACGAGCTGGTGAGCCGGGGGCATCAGGTCGCCGTCGAGGAGGGCGCGGGCACCGGCTCCTCGATCACGGACGACGAGTACACCGCCGCGGGCGCGCGGATCCTGCCCACCGCCGACGAGGTCTGGGCCGGTGCCGATCTGCTGCTCAAGGTGAAGGAGCCGATCGCCGAGGAGTACCACCGGCTGCGCAAGGACCAGACGCTCTTCACGTATCTGCACCTCGCCGCCTCCCGCGCCTGCACCGACGCCCTGCTGGACTCGGGCACCACCGCCATCGCGTACGAGACCGTCGAGACGGCCGGCCGCGCGCTGCCCCTGCTGGCCCCGATGTCCGAGGTCGCGGGGCGGCTGGCCCCGCAGGTCGGCGCGTACCACCTGATGCGCTCGGCCGGCGGCCGGGGTGTGCTGCCCGGCGGGGTGCCCGGCACGGCGCCGGGGCGGGCCGTCGTCATCGGCGGCGGGGTCTCCGGCTGGAACGCCGTCCAGATCGCCGTCGGCATGGGGTTCCACGTAACGCTGCTCGACCGGGACATCAGCAAGCTGCGCGAGGCCGACAGGATCTTCGGTACGAAGGTACGGACCATCGTCTCCAACACCTTCGAACTGGAGAAGGCGGTCGTCGAGGCCGACCTCGTCGTGGGGGCCGTTCTCATCCCCGGCGCGAAGGCGCCGAAGCTCGTCACCAACGACCTCGTCGCCCGGATGAAGCCCGGAAGTGTACTTGTCGATATTGCGATTGATCAGGGTGGCTGCTTCGAGGATTCGCGCCCCACGACGCACGCCGAGCCGACCTTCCGCGTCCACGACTCGGTCTTCTACTGCGTGGCCAACATGCCGGGCGCCGTTCCGCACACCTCCACGTACGCCCTGACCAACGCCACGCTGCCGTACATCGTGGAGCTGGCGGACCGCGGCTGGGCCGGTGCGCTACGGCGGGATCCGGCCCTTGCCAAGGGGCTCAACACCCACGACGGCCAGGTGATTTACCGTGAGGTGGCCGAAGCGCACGGTCTGGATCACGCCGAATTGAGCACGCTTCTGGGGTGACGCGTCAACGCGTCTCGTCAACATCGCGCCGACGGCCGGATCTTGCTCAGCGAGGTCCGGCCGTCGGCGTGCGGGACCGCTCCCGACCCCCTGGTCAACACGCCTCGAACGCAACGTTTTCAACCGTTTGGCGTGGCGGTCGAACGGGCCGAACGTGCCTTGGTGAGAGGCTTGTGCGCCCTTGACAGGGAGGTGTTCGGTTGCCGACACATCGGGCCGGGTCCGGTGGATTGTGTTGCTGCGAAGCGGTGACACGCCATAGAGTCGCCAATCGTCGGCATGGTGCCACGCTGACCTATCGATAAAGTTTCCTGGTCCCGTCCAAGGAGGTAAGACGACTTGTGAATGAGTCGACATTTACTCCCGGGGGTGGTCACCCAGGAACGCCGGTGAGGGGCCAGAACCCGTCGTCGGGGTTCGAAGCCGTCGGCTCCGTAGCGGTCCGCACCTTCGCCACCCACCAGCACATGACGACAGCCCACCAGATGATGGACGGCCAACACGTGAACGCCATGGCCGGCAACGAGGGCGGGCGAGAGTCCAGCCCATTCGCCGACTACAACGAAGTGCCCGAGGGGCACTTCTACGACCCCGACGCCGAATACGAGCCCGACCCCGAGTACGCGGCCACCCTCGCCCCCGACGCCGCACGCCAGCGCCGCGAGCGGATCGGCCCGACCGGGCGTCCCCTGCCGTACTTCCCGATCCCGGGCCCGCTCACCGACCACGGCCCCGCGAAGATCATCGCGATGTGCAACCAGAAGGGCGGCGTGGGCAAGACCACGTCGACCATCAACCTGGGTGCCGCGCTCGCGGAGTACGGCCGGCGGGTGCTTCTCGTCGACTTCGACCCGCAGGGAGCCCTGTCGGTCGGTCTCGGCGTGAACCCGATGGAGCTCGACCTCACCGTCTACAACCTGCTCATGGAGCGGGGCATGGCGGCCGACGAGGTCCTCCTGAAGACCGCCGTGCCCAACATGGACCTGCTGCCGAGCAACATCGACCTCTCGGCCGCGGAAGTGCAGCTCGTCAGCGAGGTCGCGCGCGAGTCCACGCTCCAGCGGGCGCTGAAGCCGCTGCTGCCGGACTACGACTACATCGTGATCGACTGTCAGCCCTCGCTCGGTCTGCTGACCGTGAACGCGCTGACCGCCGCCCACAAGGTGATCGTGCCCCTGGAGTGCGAGTTCTTCGCGCTGCGCGGGGTGGCGCTGCTGACCGAGACCATCGAGAAGGTCCAGGAACGGCTCAACCCCGAGCTGGAGCTCGACGGCATCCTCGCCACGATGTACGACTCCCGTACGGTGCACAGCCGCGAGGTCCTCGCGCGCGTGGTCGAGGCGTTCGACGATCACGTCTACCACACGGTGATCGGGCGGACCGTGCGCTTCCCGGAGACCACCGTCGCCGGTGAGCCGATCACCACATACGCCTCGAACTCCGTCGGCGCCGCCGCGTATCGCCAGCTCGCCAGGGAGGTGCTCGCCCGGTGTCACGCCGTGTGAGTCTGCCCGGGGCCGACGAACTGTTCCGTACGACCGGTGGCACGGCGCTGACCTCCTCCTCGCCCGCGTCCCAGCGGCGGAACGCCAACGGCGAACCCCGCGTGCCGGGCCCGGCGGGGGAGAGCGACCCGGCGGGCGAGGAGCGGTCGGCCGGCGCGGCGCGGACCGGCCGGACCGAGGAGCACTCGGCCACCGACGCCCACGCGGCGGAAGCTCCCCGGAGCCGGACGGCGGACGCCGAACAGGCGGCCGCCGCGGTACAGGGCCGCAGACCGCCCGAGGCCGGCGGTCAGGGACAGCCGCAGGGCGGCCAGCAGCGCCGGCGGGGGCGGGGCGCCAACCGCCGCCCCAGCGGACGCGAACGGCACGACGAGAAGATCACGGTCTATGTCTCGGCCGAGGAGCTGATGGACCTCGAACACGCGCGCCTCGTCCTGCGCGGTGAGCACGGGCTCGCCGTGGACCGGGGGCGCATCGTCCGCGAGGCGGTCGCCGTGGTCCTCGCCGACCTCGAATCGCGCGGCGACGCGAGCATTCTCGTACGGCGTCTGCGCGGACGCTGAAGGTAGCCTGCGCGGACAGCCCCGAGCGACCGCCAGGAACCTGGACCACCATGCCCCCGCCCTCCGGCCCCACCCGCCGGCCCCGTCGCACCCCGGGGCGGGGGGCCGGGGCGTCCGCGGAGGGCGTTTCCGCCGGGGAGGCGGATGTCTCCGCCGGTGAGGCGGGTCCGGGCGACGCGCGGTTCACCGTACGGCTCACGAACTTCGAGGGGCCGTTCGACCTGCTGCTCCAGCTCATCTCGAAGCACCGGATGGACGTGACCGAGGTCGCGCTGTCCCGGGTCACCGACGACTTCATGGCGCACCTGCGGTCGCTGGGGCCCGACGGGGACCTCGACCGGACCACCGAGTTCCTCGTCGTGGCCGCCACGCTGCTGGATCTGAAGACCGCCCGGCTGCTGCCCGCCGCCGAGATCGAGGACGAGGCCGATCTCGCCCTCCTCGAAGCGCGTGACCTGCTCTTCGCGCGGCTGCTCCAGTACCGCGCGTACAAGCGGGTCGCCGAGATCTTCGGCGCGCGCCTGGCGGACGAGGCCGGGCGTTTTCCCCGTACCGTCGGACTGGAGCCGCACCACGCCGGGCTGCTGCCCGAGGTCATGATCAGGATCGGGCCCGAGGGGTTCGCCGCGCTCGCGGCGCGGGCGATGCTGCCGAAGCCGCCGCCGCGGGTGTACGTCGACCACATCCACGCGCCCCTCGTCTCCGTACGGGAACAGGCGGGCATCCTCGTCGCACGGCTGCGGGAGCGGGGCGCGCTCGGCTTCGCGGCGCTCACCGAGGACGTCTCCACGCTGACGGTGGTGGCGCGCTTCCTGGCGCTGCTGGAGCTGTACCGGGAACGGGCCGTCGCCCTGGACCAGGAGGAGGCCCTCGGGCCGCTCATGGTGTGCTGGACGGGCGGGGACGGTGACGCGGCGCGGGCCGTGACCGATGAATTCGACCGTGAGCCGCGGTTCGACCGTGAGGAGAAGGCGTGAGCGACCGTGCGGGAGACGGTGCGAGTACGGACGCGGGCGGCGACGCCGGGGCGCTGGAGCTGCGGCCCGCGCTGGAGGCCGTCCTCATGGTCGTCGACGAGCCCGCCACCGAGGAGCACCTCGCCGAGGTCCTCGGCCGCCCCCGTCGGGCCGTCGCCGACGCGCTGCGGGCGCTGGCCGACGAGTACACCGCCCAGCGCCGGGGGTTCGAGCTGCGGACGGTGGCGGGCGGCTGGCGGTTCTGCACGCGGCCCGCGTACGCGAAGGCCGTCGAGGCGTTCGTGCTCGACGGCCGGCAGGCCCGGCTGACCCAGGCCGCGCTGGAGACGCTCGCGGTCGTCGCGTACCGCCAGCCCGTGAGCCGGTCGCGGGTCTCGGCCGTGCGCGGAGTGAACTGTGACGGGGTGATGCGCACCCTCCTCCAGCGCGGGCTGGTGGCGGAGGCGGGCGCGGAACCCGAAACAGGTGCGATCCTGTACAGGACGACGAACTACTTTTTGGAGCGGATGGGCCTGCGGGGCCTGGACGAGCTCCCGGAGCTGGCCCCCTTCCTCCCAGAGGCGGACGCGATCGAGGCCGAGAGCCAGGAAGGCGTTCCGTCGTTCGATCCGGACGCCCCGGATACTCACGAAGACGACAAGACGGAACTTTGATGCGAAGCAACGACAGGAACAGCGGAAGCGGCAACCGGAGCGGCGGGGGCAGGAGCGGCAGCGGCGGCGGCCGGGACGGCCGGGGCGCCGGCGGCGGTGGTGGCCGAGGCGCCGCGGGCGGTCGCGGTGCCGGTGGCGGCCGGGGTGCCGCGGGCGGCCGGGGCGCGGCCGGTGGCGGTCGCGGGACGAGCGGTGGCGGCCGGAGCGCGAGCGGTGGGCGTGACGACGAGCAGAAGCGTCCCTCCCGTCCGCGTCCCGAGGAGCGCCGTTACGACGTCGGCCGTTCGGAGGGCCCCACGGGCGGTTCCACCGCCTCCGGCGCGCCCGGCGGCGCGCGTCAGGGTGCCCGTGGCGCGGCGGCCCGCGGCGGCGCCAAGGGCGGCCCGAAGCCCTCGCAGAGCGCCGGCCGGGGCGGTCCGCGACGCGGCGCTCCGTCCCGTCCGCGCGAGCTGGACGCCAAGATCGAGCAGCGCAACCGCGACCGGTACTCCGAGAAGCCCTCGATCCAGACCCCCAGGACCAACCCGGGCGCCGAGCAGGAGGGCGAGCGGCTCCAGAAGATCCTGGCCCGCGCCGGCATGGGTTCGCGGCGGGCGTGCGAGGAGCTGATCGAGCAGTCGCGGGTCGAGGTCAACGGCGAGATCGTCCTCGAACAGGGCATGCGTGTCGACCCGGACCGCGACGAGATCAAGGTCGACGGCCTGACGGTCGCCACCCAGTCGCACCTGTTCTTCGCGCTGAACAAGCCGGCCGGTGTCGTCTCCACGATGGGCGACCCCGACGGCCGCCAGAACCTGGGCGACTACGTCACCAACCGCGAGACCCGGCTCTTCCACGTCGGCCGGCTCGACACCGAGACCGAGGGCATCATCCTGCTCACCAACCACGGCGAGCTGGCCCACCGTCTCACCCACCCCAAGTACGGCGTGAAGAAGATCTATCTCGCCGCGATCCAGGGCCCGCTCCCGCGCGACCTGGGCAAGCGCCTCAAGGACGGCATCCAGCTGGAGGACGGCTACGCCAAGGCCGACCACTTCCGGATCGTCGAGAACACCGGCAAGAACTACCTGGTCGAGGTCACCCTCCACGAGGGCCGCAAGCACATCGTCCGCCGCATGCTCGCCGAGGCGGGCTTCCCGGTCGACCGGCTCGTGCGGACGTCCTTCGGGCCGATCCCGCTGGGCGACCAGAAGTCCGGCTGGCTGCGCCGCCTCACCAACACCGAGGTCGGCATGCTGATGAAGGAAGTCGGCCTCTAGGAACGGCTTTCGCCGACTTCCTGGCGGGCCGTCAAGTGGGCTCCGGGAATTTCCGGAGCGTTGTGTCGGGTGAAGCCCGTGGCCTCGGTGGCCACGGGCTTCACCCGTGTCCGGGGCGGGTGCCATCCGTCTTGTGCCGGGGCCCCGTTCGGTTTTATAGTCAGTACGACTATAAAAAAGGGGGCGGTCATGGGTCGCGCAGGAGTGTCCGAGCGGGGCGTTCCCGAGGGGTACGACCCGGCCGACTTCGCCCCGTTCGCCGTCACCGTCGATCTCGCCGTCTTCACCGTCCGCGCGAACCGGCTGCACGTCCTGCTCGTCGAGCGCGGCGAGGACCCCTACCGGGGCGACTGGGCGCTGCCCGGCGGCTTCGTCCTGCCGAGGGAGTCCGCCGGGCAGGCCGCCCGCCGTGAACTCGCCGAGGAGACCGGGCTGTCGGACGAGACCGCCGGGGCGCTCCACCTGGAGCAGCTGCGCACCTACAGCGACCCCGACCGCGACCCCCGGATGCGGGTCGTGTCCGTGGCGTACGCGGCGCTCGTACCGGACCTTCCCGAGCCGCGCGGCGGCGGGGACGCGGCACGGGCCCGGTGGACGGAGTTCGGCGCCTTCGGGCCGCTGGCCTTCGACCACGCGGAGATCCTCGCCGACGCCTACGACCGGGTCGGCGCCAAGCTGGAGTACACCTGTCTCGCCACGGCCTTCTGCCCGCCCGAGTTCACGCTCGGGGAGCTGCGGCAGGTGTACGAGACCGTCTGGGGCGTGCCGCTCGACCGCCCCAACTTCCGGCGCAAGGTCCTCACCACGCCCGGGTTCGTCCAGGCGCTGGAGGGGCCGCCGCGCCGGACGGGCGGGCGGGGGAAGCCCGCCGCGCTCTACCGCGCGGGCGCCGCCGCGACCCTGCGCCCACCTCTTCTGCGACCGGAACGACCGGAAGGACGGACCGCATGATCATCGCGAGGACCCTCACCAAGCAGGCAGCCACGGGCACGCTGATCGGGCTCGCCCTGGGCGACGCCCTCGGCTTTCCCACCGAGTTCGACGATGTGCCGTCGATCCTCGCGAAGAGCGGGCCCTGGCGCGAGATGGACCTGTCCCGCCCGGCGTTCGTCTCCGACGACACCCAGATGACCCTGGCCTTCGCCCGCGCGATCAGGACCGCGATGGACCGGGGCGTCCTCGGCCCGCTGCGGCTGGAGGCGCCGCTGCGCGAGGAGTTCGTGGCCTGGTACCACTCCCCGGACAACAACCGCGCCCCCGGCCGCACCTGTCTGACCGCCTGCCGGCTCCTGGACAGCGACCTGCCCTGGCAGCGCGCCAGCCGGATCGACTCCAAGGGGTGCGGCGCGAACATGCGGGTGGCGCCGATCGGGCTCGTACCGGGTCTGAGCGACGAACAGCGCGCGGGCGCCGCGCAGTTGCAGGCGGCGCTCACCCACGGCCACCCCACCGCGCTGGCCGCCTCCGACCTCACGGCGCGCGCCGTCTATCTGCTGGCGCACGGCGGCGAACCGCAGGCGCTGGTGGGCCAGTTGCGCTCGTACGCGTACGAGAACCGTGAGCACTACTACCGCCGCTGGCTCGGTGACCTGTGGACGTACTCCGGCCACGCCACCCCCGAGGCGTTCATCGCGCAGGGCTGGGACGAGTGCCTCGACATCCTCGAACGCCTCCAACTGGCCCTGCGCACCCCCTCCCGGGAGACCGATCCCTGTCTCGCCACCGGCGACGGCTGGATCGCCGAGGAGGCGTTCGCCACCGGGCTGCTCTGCTTCCTGCTCTTCCCCGAGAATCCGGTCCTGGCCCTGCGCCGGGCCGCCTGCACCCGCGGCGACTCGGACTCCCTCGCCTGTCTGACCGGCGCCTTCGCCGGAGCGCACCTGGGCGCGGGCGCCTGGCCGAAGGAGTGGGCCGAGCGGATCGAGTACCGCAGCGATCTGATGTCGCTGGGAGCGCTCTGGGACTCTTGACCCCTGCGTACGGACGCGGGAAACCCCGGGGCGGCGGCCAGGTCGGTCACGGCGCTGCCCCGGGGCTCCCGGTGGGTTCGACGCGCTGCACGACTTCGTCGTCCGGGCGCGTACGGAGCGCCGAGGCGCGGCGGGTCCTGATCAGGAAGTCCTCGACGCGGGCGCGGTCCGGCTCCGGAGGGAGCGGGGAGCGCGGGGCCGCCGCCTCGGCCTCGGCGGTGAGGCGGGCATCGCGCGCTCGACCTCCGGCCAGGGCACCTCGCCGCGCTTGACGGCGAGCAGCGCCGCGCGGTCGGGGCCCGCGTCGATGACCAGCTCGCCCGTACGGAGCAGATCGCGGCAGCAGGCGAGGAGCCGCAGCAGATGCATGGCGTGCTTCCAGCGCGGGGCGCCGTGCTGCCGGACATCCGCCTGCAGCTTCCGGCGCCGGCCGACGGCGTACCGTACGAAGGTGCGGTGGACCTCACGGGAGAGGAACGCGTCGCGCAGCGCGAGCAGTTCGCGGCCGGTGTCGTCCAGGCGCTCGACGAGCGGGGAGTGCAGGCACTCCAGGACATTCGGGTTGGCGCGCAGCGCGAGGGAGCGGAAACGCTCCAGCTCCCAGGAGAACTGCTCCTCGGCCGGGCCCTCCAGGTGCGTGGGAGGCTTCTCGAAACCCCAGAACAGCGCCGTCGGGGCCACGAAGACCCCGCGTCGGTCGGTGTCGCTGTCCTCGGTGGCCAGCCCGAAGGAGCGCGAGCCCATCACACAGGAGTAGACGGTGTGATCACGGACCGGTGCCTCGGGTGTGATGAGCGGGGGGCGTCATGGCCAGAGGGTACGTCGCCGCGCCGGGCGCCCGGACGGCTGACTACCCTGGGGCGGAGCGAGTCGAACTGAGGAGAACGTCGTGGCGGTACGAGCGGTCCGTGGGGCAGTCCAGCTGGAGCGGGACGAGGCCGGACACATGGACGAGCAGGTCAAGCAGCTCCTCACCGCGATCCTGGAGCGCAACGGGCTGACCGCGGACGATCTGATCAGCGTGTGGTTCACGGCCACGCCCGATCTGCACAGCGACTTCCCGGCCGCCGCCGCGCGCGGGCTCGGCATCGTCGACGTGCCGCTGATCTGCGCCCAGGAGCTGGACATCACCGGCGCCCTGCCGCGCGTCGTGCGCATACTCGCCCATATCGAGTCCGATCTGCCCCGGTCCGAGATCACCCACGTCTACCTCGGCGCCGCCGCGACCCTCCGCAAGGACATCGCCCAGTGAGGACCGCCCTCGTCATCGGGACGGGCCTGATCGGCACGTCCGTCGCGCTCGCCCTGGCCGGGCGCGGTGTCACCGTCCACCTCCGGGACCACGACCCCACCCGGGCCGCCACCGCCGCCGCGCTCGGCGCGGGCACGGACGAGCCGCCCGAGGGTCCGGTGGACCTCGCGATCGTCGCCGTACCGCCCACGCGGGTCGCCGCCACCCTCGCGGAGGCCGTACGGAACGGCGTGGCCCGCGGCTATCTGGACGTGGCCAGCGTCAAGGGCGGGCCCCGGCGGGAGCTGGAGGCGCTGGGGATCGATCTGGGCGCGTACATCGGTACGCACCCGATGGCCGGCAAGGAGCGGTCCGGGCCGCTGGCGGCGACCGCCGACCTGTTCGACGGGCGGCCCTGGGTGCTGACGCCCGCCGGGGACACCGGCACCGATGTGCTCAACCTGGCGCTGGAGCTGGTCGCGCTCTGCCGCGCCGTACCGGTGGTCATGGACGCCGACGCGCACGACCGCGCGGTCGCCCTGGTCTCGCACACCCCGCAGCTGGTCTCCTCGCTGGTCGCCGCCCGGCTGACGGAGGCCGACGAGACGGCCGTACGCCTGTGCGGCCAGGGCATCCGCGATGTCACCAGGATCGCGGCCTCCGACCCCACGATGTGGGTCGAGATCCTCTCGGCCAACCCCGGCCCCGTCGCCGATGTGCTGGCCGGTGTCGCGGCCGACCTGGACGGGACGGTCGAGGCGCTGCGCGCGCTCCAGTCCGCCGACGAGGAGAAGCGGCGCGGTGGCACGGCCGTGGTCGAGGACGTCCTGCGGCGCGGCAACACGGGCCGGGCGCGGGTGCCGGGCAAGCACGGCGCGGGCCCGGTGGCCTACGAGGTCGTGGCCGTCCTGATCAGCGACCGGCCCGGCGAGCTGGCCCGGATCTTCGCGGACGCGGGCCGCGCCGGGGTCAACGTGGAGGACGTACGCATCGAGCACGCGACCGGGCAGCAGGCGGGCCTGGTGCAGCTGATGGTGGAACCGGCGGCGGCCCCGGCGCTCTCGGCGGCGCTGCGGGAACGGGGCTGGTCGGTCCGGCAGTAGCGCGTCACCGGCGGTCCTGAGCGCTCGGTACCCTTGTGCGGGGGCGTATGCGCGCCCCCGCACAGCCACCCCGTGACTCAGGAGAAGGTGTCCGACCCCGTGGAAAACGGAGCAACCCCCGCCCGGACCGCCCCGGCCGCAGTGATCGTCGCCATCGACGGGCCCTCGGGCACGGGCAAGTCGAGCACCTCCAGGGCGGTGGCGGCCCGGCTCGGGCTGAGTTATCTGGACACCGGCGCGCAGTACCGCGCGATGACCTGGTGGCTGATCGGCAACGGTGTCGACACGGAGGACGCCGCCGCCGTCGCGACCGCCGCGGCCAAACCCTCCATCGTCTCCGGCACCGACCCGGCCGCCCCCACGATCACCGTGGACGGCGCGGACGCGGCGGCCCCGATCCGCACGAAGGACGTCACCTCGAAGGTGAGCGCGGTCAGCGCGGTGCCCGAGGTGCGGTCCGTCATCACCGCGCTCCAGCGGTCCATCGCGGCCGCCGCCACGGGGGGCATCGTGGTCGAGGGCCGCGACATCGGGACGACCGTCCTGCCGGACGCCGACTTCAAGATCTTCCTCACCGCCTCCCCGGAGGCCCGCGCCGCCCGCCGCAGCGGCGAGCTGACCGGCAAGGAGGCGACGGACGTCGCCGCCACCAGGGACGCGCTGATCAAGCGGGACACGGCCGACTCCAGCCGTAGGACGTCCCCGCTCGCCAAGGCCGACGACGCGGTCGAGGTGGACACCACCGAACTCACGCTCCAGCAGGTCATCGACTGCGTTGTGACCCTGGTCGAGGAGAAGCGGGCCGCCGGGTGAGCGCCACCGCGCTGCGCGCCGCGCCGTCGGGCAGGGGCGCGGCGGTCGGGCGCGGCATCGGCATCGGACTGATGTACGGGCTGTGGAAGCCCCGGGTGCTGGGCGCCTGGCGGGTCCCGGCGAGCGGTCCGGTCATCCTGGCCGTGAATCACGCGCACAATATAGATGGCCCGATGGTGATGGGCACCGCGCCCAGACCCACCCACTTCCTGGTCAAGAAGGAAGCGTTCATCGGGCCGCTCGACCCGTTCCTGCTGGCGATCGGGCAGCTGAAGGTGGACCGGGAGGTCACCGACCGCGCCGCGATCACGGACGCGCTCGGGGTGCTCACCGCCGGCGGGGTGCTGGGAATCTTCCCCGAGGGCAGCAGGGGCGAGGGTGACTTCGCCTCGCTGCGCGCGGGGCTCGCGTACTTCGCCGTACGGTCGGGGGCACCGATCGTGCCGGTCGCGGTCCTGGGCTCCACCGATGCCCGGGGGCGGCTGATCAAGGCGCTGCCCCCGCTGCGCGGCCGCGTGGACGTCGTGTACGGCGACGCCTTCGAGGCCGGGGACGGCAGCGGGCGGCGTACCCGCGCGGCGCTGGACGACGCCACGGTACGGATCCAGGAGCGGCTCACCGCCCACCTGGAAAACGCCAGGCGCCTCACCGGGCGCTAGGCAAGACTTGAGTAGTGCGGCACGTGCTTGTGGCGCACCGATCACGATGAACGAGGTACGGACTTCATGAACGACCAGATCGACTCCGGCGAAGAGCACGGAGAGCTTGGCGACGCCGAGTACACGGACTTCATGGAGCTTGCCGCTCAGGAAGGCTTCGAAGTCGACGACGTGGAGGACGCGATCGGTGAGGCCGGTCACGGCCCGCTGCCCGTCCTCGCCGTCGTGGGCCGCCCGAATGTCGGCAAATCGACTCTCGTGAACCGGATCATCGGCCGCCGCGAGGCGGTCGTCGAGGACAAGCCGGGCGTCACGCGCGACCGGGTCACCTATGAGGCCGAGTGGGCGGGCCGCCGTTTCAAGGTCGTCGACACCGGCGGCTGGGAGCAGGACGTCCTGGGCATCGACGCCTCCGTCGCCGCCCAGGCGGAGTACGCGATCGAGGCCGCCGACGCGGTGGTCTTCGTCGTGGACTCCACGGTCGGCGCCACCGACACCGACGAGGCCGTGGTCCGGCTGCTGCGCAAGGCGAACAAGCCCGTCGTGCTCTGTGCCAACAAGGTCGACGGACAGAGCGGCGAGGCCGACGCCACGGCGCTCTGGTCGCTCGGGCTCGGCGAGCCGCACCCGGTCTCCTCGCTGCACGGCCGCGGGACCGGCGACATGCTCGACGCGGTGCTCGAAGCGCTGCCCGAGGCCCCGGAGCAGACCTTCGGGACCGCGATCGGCGGCCCGCGCCGTATCGCGCTCATCGGGCGTCCGAACGTCGGCAAGTCCTCGCTGCTGAACAAGGTGGCGAACGAGGAGCGCGTCGTCGTCAACGAGATGGCCGGGACCACCCGTGACCCGGTCGACGAGCTGATCGAGCTGGGCGGCACGGTCTGGAAGTTCATCGACACCGCGGGCATCCGCCGCAAGGTCCACCTCCAGGAGGGCGCGGACTACTACGCGTCGCTGCGTACCGCCGCCGCCGTGGAGAAGGCCGAGGTCGCGGTCGTACTGATCGACACCAGCGACTCCATCAGCGTGCAGGACCAGCGGATCATCACGATGGCCGTCGAGGCGGGCCGCGCGATGGTCATCGCGTACAACAAGTGGGACACGCTCGACGAGGAGCGGCGTTACTACCTGGAGCGCGAGATCGAGACCGAGCTTGCGCAGGTCGCCTGGGCGCCCCGGGTGAACGTCTCGGCGCGCACCGGCCGCCACATGGAGCGGCTGGTCCCGGCGATCGAGACGGCGCTGGCGGGCTGGGAGACCCGGGTCCCGACCGGCCGGCTCAACGCCTTCCTCGGCGAGCTGGTCGCCGCCCACCCGCACCCGGTACGGGGCGGCAAGCAGCCCCGCATCCTGTTCGGCACCCAGGCGGGCGTCAAGCCGCCGCGCTTCGTGCTCTTCGCCTCGGGCTTCATCGAGGCGGGCTACCGGCGCTTCATCGAGCGACGGCTGCGCGAGGAGTTCGGCTTCGCGGGGACCCCGATCCACATCTCCGTACGGGTGCGCGAGAAGCGCGGCCGCAAGAAGTGATGTGAGAAGCGGGGGGGGGGGGGGGGGGGGGGGGGGGGGGGGGGTTTGTTTGGACCCCCCCCCCCCCCCCGCGCGGGCGGGGGGGGCGGCGCCGCCGGCCCCGGCGGCGCCCCGCGCGCCCCGCGCCCCGCGCGGGC